>JAAYHU010000040.1 GCA_012735245.1 Tissierellia bacterium | reverse complement strand
GGGGGATATAAATGATAAAAAGTAAATATAATTTAATTCTTTTAATAATTATACTTTCCTTAACGGGATGTACTCATAATGAGAATTATAATGCTAATTTAGTAGATAATCAAGAAGAAATAAATATAGATGATTTTTTCAACTTGAAGGAATGTATTGTTGAATATGATTTCACCATTGAAAAGGCTTATGAAGACTTTTATCTATATGCTGAAGGAAAATATGATTTAAACGATGATAGAAAACTAGACCTAATTGAAATAGAGCTTTTGGGGAGGCAAGAATCAACTATCAAGATAAATAACACTGAAATCCAAACATATACTGACCACCCATTTGATGTATATTTAGTAGACTTTATAGCAGATGATGGGTTTATAGAGCTGGCAATATACGATGAAGGTCCTAGTGCAGACCCAGTAACTACTTTTTATAGGTATGATGGTAAAAACATATATGAATTAGGTTCCCTTTATGCAGAGATTAGTATGGAAGCCTCAAGTGATATACTGACAGATGGAGCAGGAACTTTTATAGAGATAGAAGGACTTAATAAGTTCATTTCTCCACAAATAGTCATGGGCTACTATAGGATAGAAGGTAATCAGTTTGCATACTATCCCTTGGATTTTAGCAGGTATCTTAATAAGGAATACACTATAACTAGGGACTTTAAGGCTTATTTTATTGAAGCAAACTTAAATGGGGATTTCATTGGTCAAGATATAGAATTTACATGGGATACTAAGGAAATGGAAGAATTAAAAAAGGATGAAAAAATCAAAATAATAAGCCATGAAGATTTTTGGTATGGCATAGAACTCCAGGATGGAACTACAGGTATACTATATTTTTGGCTTGGAGATTAGATAAAATATGATATAAGAATACTAGATGAAAGGAATGTAATAAGGATGACAGGCTTTAATACTAGAGCAATTCATGGAGGGCAAAAGGGAAAAAATCCAAACAATGCATTAAATCCGCCCATATTTCAAACATCTACCTTTGTGTTTGACAGCATTGACCATGCCAATAAGGTAATGTCCTTTGAGTCTGATGATTATGTATATACAAGGGGCAATAATCCTACCTTAAGATTATTTGAAAATAGGATGGCTGAGTTAGAGCATGGAAAAGGCGCAGTAGCCTTTGCTTCAGGCATGGCAGCCATTAGTTCTGTAATTTTTTCATTACTAAGGCCATATGAAAGGATTATAGTTCACAAAACCCTTTATGGCTCAACCTTTACTGTAGTTACAGAGCTTTTGCCAAAGTATAATATAGAATACAAAATAGTAGATTTAACTAATTTGGAGGAATTAAAAGAAGCAATAGACGAATCTACTAAGGTAGTATATTTTGAAACTCCTTCAAATCCAGACTTATCCATTATAGATATAAAGGGAGTTTCAGACATAGCAAAGAAGCATGGGATCAAGGTAGTAGTTGATAATACCTTTGCAACACCTTATTTCCAAAACCCCTTGCTCCTTGGGGCAGACATAGTGGTACACAGTGCTACAAAATATATCTGTGGCCATGGTGATGTAGTGGGAGGAGTTGCCATATCAAAGGATGAAGATTATATCCACTACTTAAAATTTGCATATATGTGTGAATTTGGAGGTGTAATGAGTCCCTTTAATGCATGGCTATTACTTAGGGGACTTAAGACCTTAGGCCTGAGGATGAAGCAGCACGAAGAAAATGCCATTGAAGTAGCTAATTTTTTGAATAACCATCCTAAAGTAGAATCAGTATTGTATCCAGGCCTAGTTGACTTTAAAGGCCATCAGATAGCTAAGAAGCAGATGAAGGGCTTTGGTGCAATGATTAGCTTTGAAGTAAAAGGTGGACTGGATTCTGCCATTAAATTCGTAGAAGGCCTAAAATTAGCCCAGTTAGCTGTAAGTCTAGGAGATTGTGAAACCCTGGTACAGCTGCCTGCAGCCATTACCCATAGGGGCTATCCCAGAGAGAAATTAGCAGAGTTTGGGCTAACAGAAAGCATGGTTAGAATATCCATTGGACTGGAAGATAAGGAAGATATTATTAAAGACTTAGACCAGGCTTTAGAGTTGATATAATGTGTTTAAGGGTATAGTAGGATATGTGTGATAGTATTTTATGAATTATGTTATTTAAATCAGCTTATTATATATGGGCGGATTAAGAGTAAAGGAGGACTTTATGAAGGCCATAGATCATCTAAATAGATATGTTTCAAATGTAGATAAGTTTATCGATTTTTATACAAAGGTATTAGAATATGAATTAATAGACAAAGGTATCAAGGGAAATGGAAAGCCATATGCAATACTTAAGGGTCATGGCCATGAGCTATTTATTTCTCAAAAAGATAATTTTAAAATAGAAAGAGAAAAGAACTTTAGACATATTGGCTATTCTATTGAAAATGTTGATGAACTTCTTGAAAAGCTAAAAGAAAATGGGTATGTAGAAAAAGACAAGGAAATTATTGTTAAGCCATTTTCAAGGCAGTTCTATATAAAAGATCCAGATGGATTTGAGATAGACTTAATTCAATGGACTGATAAGGAAGGATTTTATATATCCTTAGAGGAGAAAAATAAAAAATAATGACAGGAGACCTATTTCCATACAGGGGTCTTTTAATTGGCTAGAAGGTAATAGAGAATTCTAAAATAGCTATGTGATTATTTTTAGTAGTACAGGTACTGTAATTAAGGCTAACAATGTAGTTACAGATACTAAAATAGCAGCATATTCCTTCTCTATATCGTAACTTTCTGCAAATATGGAAGTCATGGCAGAGGCGGGCATGGCAGTCATAATAATTACAGTATTTACTGCCTTTGACCTGTATTCTCCTAATAAAAATATAAGGTATATAATTATAGGAATAATTATTAATTTAGTAGCTATTCCATAATACATTGTCCAATCTTTTAAATGCTTTTTTATTTTAACATTGGAAAGTATAACTCCGATGATAAACATAGACAAAGGGCCAGTCATACTTCCTATACTTTTCATACTAGATACTAAGGCATTGGGCAATTGAATATTGAAAATCATAATTAAAATCCCTATGGAAACTCCTATAATTGATGGATTAAGTATAACTTTTTTTATTTCCTCTTTTAATCCTTTTTTCGAGAAGCTGCCTTTGAATAGCATAAGACCATAGGTCCAAACAAATATTACAAAGAACATATTGAATATAGAACCATATATAATACCTTCATCACCGTATATAGAATAAAGTATTGGAAAACCAACATAGCCAGTATTAGTAAAAACATTGGCAAAATGGAGTATTGTTTTTTTATGTTTTTTTACTGGCAATAGAAGCAAATGAGAAACACCAGCCATTATAAGATAGGCAATGAGGCTATAATAAAAGGTCTTTATTACATTAGTTTTAATATCTTCATCATAAGAAAAAATAAAAGAAGTAACAATCATAAAGGGTAGGGCGATTTGTATGAGAACATCTGTCAATCCCTTATTGATTTCAGGAGTAATAATTTTTCTCTTACTACCATACACCCCTACTAGTATCATAATAAATAGAGAAAAAACACTATCTATTATGGCTGACATTTCCAAAATAATCCCTCCAGTTAATATTAGGTATTAAATATCTTATGTCATATAGATATTTTTGTTACCCATAAGAATATTTAGAACACAGCATATGTTGTGTAAAAAGATAACTAGTTATATCAAGTATAAGAAATCAGTACTAGGATTATAAAATTTACAATTAAAGAATCTGCCATGATCTATACTTGGCATAATCTGAATAATAGATAAAAAGTTGAGGATGGTCGTTATAAAGGAAATGTTGATTTTGTCTTAAATTTTAGTATAAGTAATAACCATTAATCGTAAACAATGGCAATGTTGGCCATGGCTTATATAGATTTGTTATTTATAGGTTTTACATGAAATTTGGGAAGTTTCCATCTATTTAACAGTACAAGGAAGCATATTTAAATTATATTTTAGTTTAATAGTGAAAAAATATTGGAATTTACCAACAGATAAGTAAAATGATTTCTTAGGGGGAAGGTTAATGGATATAGTGGCTGGGGCATGTGGTTGTGTATGCAGTGATTGTAGAATATTCAACAAAGAATGTAAAGGATGCTATTCTATAGAAGGGAAACCTTGTTGGCTCCATGAAGTAGGACTTGAAGTATGTGATTTTTATGAATGTAGTGTGATAAATAAAAAGATTATCAATTGTGGAGCATGTGAAGAGATACCCTGTGATAGATTTTGGAAAAACATAAATCCAAAATGGACAGAAGAAGAACATAAAAAAATAGTAGAAGAAAGGGTTATTTTACTTAAAGAGATTGCAAAGAATTCTTTAGCTTAATAGTATAGTTTTACAATAATCAAATATTTAGATTATTTTCCAGGTAGATAATAGATTATCTACCTTTTTTTGTGAATATATCTGAGTTACGAAACTGAATTGTAAAAAAATTAAAAAATATTTTAAACTATTATTGTCCTAATTTGAAACCTCCAGTAGGTTTTTGAAGGTCTCCTATTATAATAAGGCTTGTATACATAAAATATGTTAGGAGGATTTTTGTAATGGAAGGACTCAGAACAGTAGTTGGTATTATAAACACTATTTTATGGGACTATTTATTAATCTTTGGTCTTGTAGGAATAGGTGTTTACATGACAGTCAAACTAAGGTTTCCTCAATTTACCAGGCTGTTTCCAGCATTGAGAAGAATGGTAGCTGGAGTAGCCAAAAAAGAAAAAACTCAAGAAGGGAAAATGACACCTTTCCAAGCGTTATCAACAGCAGTAGCTGCACAAGTTGGAACTGGAAATGTAGTAGGGGTAGCAACAGCCATAGCAGCAGGTGGACCTGGAGCTGCATTTTGGATGCTGGTATCAGCTTTCTTTGGAATGGCCACCATATTTAGTGAGGCTGTACTAGCTCAAAAGTACAGAGAAACTAAAGATGGTGAATTAGTTGGCGGTCCCGCTTATTATATAAAAAATGGTTTGAAATCAAAACCTTTAGCAATGGCCTTTGCAATAGTAGGTATTTTTACCATGGGTATAGTAGGTACTATGGTACAAGCTAACTCAGTAGCCAATTCTGTAAGTACAGCCTTTAATATACCAATAATTGTTGTTACAATTGGACTAGCCATTGTAGTATCATTAATCCTAATGGGTGGTATGGGTAGGATTGCTTCCTTTGCTGAAACAGTAGTACCTATTATGGCAGGAGCTTATATATTAGGAAGTTTATTGATTATAGCTTTCAATCTAGAAAGTGTTATACCTGCATTTAAAAGTATTTTCATTGGTGCATTTAAACCTCAAGCAATTGGGGGAGGAGCTTTAGGTATTACTCTACAACATACAATTCGATATGGTATGGCTAGGGGCTTGTTCTCTAATGAGGCTGGAATAGGCTCTACACCTCATTCCCATGCAGTTGCAGATACAGCCCATCCTGCTGAACAAGGCTTTACAGCCATGATAGGTGTATTTATTTCAACATTTCTAATTTGTGTATCTACTGTTATTGTAAACCTTGTATCTGGATCATATGATCCAAGTATACCAGCTGCTGAAATGACAAAAAGTGCAAGTATAATGACACAAAATGGATTTATGGCAGGATTTGGAACATTTGGAGCAATGTTCTTATCCATATGTTTATCATTTTTTTCACTTACTACAATAATAGGATGGTATTTCTTTGCTGAATCAAATGTGAAATTTGTATTTAATGGTAAATTATCTACATTGATTATATTTAAGGCAATAGTTCTGGCAGCCTTAGTTATAGGTTGCTTAACTGCAGCAGATTTTGTGTGGGAATTAGTAGACTTATCAACAGGAACTCTTGCAATACCAAATATTATAGCCCTATTCCTATTATCTAAGGATGTAAGAAGCATATTGGATGATTATGATAAAAAGGCCTTAAGCGGGAATATTTACTGGGACTACGAATATCAAAATCTTGATGAAAAGAAGGCCAAGAAGAAGTCAGTTTTAAGAAAAGGCTTAAGTACTACAATGTTAAAATAATATGTTAAAATCAAAAAAGCTTCAAGTGAAGCTTTTTTGATTTTTTTGGATTGAAATCTTATCAAGTGATATAATAAACTATGATAAGAGGTGGAGGATTTGAAAAAGGTAAAAAAGCTAATACTAGTATCATTAATAGTAGGATTGTTTTCTCAAATCAGCATAGGCCTAATGAATAGTGATTTTAGGGTTTCTGTTGCTGTAATTTTTTTTGAAGCCTTTATTATTTATTATGATGATCTAAAAATAATTCCAACAGGCTTGCTATCGGGGATCACAGTTTATATATTTAGGCTTATATCATATTATTTAATGAATGGTAATATAAGTAATGTTATATTTTCATATCTATTAGAAATAGTTTTTTATGTTTTTTATGCTATTATTTTTTCTGTATTAACAAAAAATAGGACTAGGAAGAATTTAAACTATTTATTTTTGATTATGGTTATCAGTGATTTTAGTGGAAATCTCTTAGAGGTTATTTTAAGAAATATGACAACTGATACCCTATCTCCATCAAAAGTAAGCTTTACCTTGTTGATTGTCAGCATAGTCCGCTCTGCTATTGCATGGCTTATCTTAAATGGTATTAAATATTATAAAATGCTCATTATGAAGGAAGAACATGAGCATAGATATAAGAAACTATTGTGGCTAACCTCCCAATTAAAAACTGAAATGTATTGGATAGAAAAAAATATGGACAATATAGAAGAAGTCATGTCTAAATCGTATAAACTATATGAAAAAATAAAGAATAATATGGATAGGGAGACTTGGGAAGAAGGAGTATTAAATATTGCAAGGGATGTCCACGAAATAAAGAAGGAAAACTATTTAATATTTAGGGGTTTAAAGTCAATTACAGATAAAGAACTGGCAGATAAGGGTATGAATATAAAAGATATAATAAATATCCTATCTGAGACCATGAAAAGAGAAATTAAGGAACTTGAAAAAAATATAGAACTTGAATTTAAGATAAGCTATAATTTTTATACATCAAAGCACTATTATCTCATGTCTATTTTAAGAAACCTAGTAATGAATAGTATAGATGCAATACCTGAATCAAAAAAAGATGGGAAAATTACCATAGAAGAGGGGATAAAAGGACAGTCCTATTACTTTACAGTATCAGACAATGGCTCTGGAATAGATGATGAGGAACTAAAAGATATTTTCTCCCCTGGCTTTTCAACGAAGATAAATTATGACACAGGAGAGATAAATAGGGGGCTAGGCCTTAGTATAGTTCAGTACATCGTTGAAGAACAATTAAGAGGAACTTTATCAGTTAGTTCAGTCATAGGGAAAGGGACAAAATTTGAAATTAATATTCCAAGAGAGATTTTGGAGGAGAAAAACCATGAGGATTTATATAGTTGACGATGACAAAAATGTAATTAAAATTTTAGAGAGAATTATAATAGACAAAAACCTGGGTGACATAGTAGGCAGTGCCCAAGATGGGATAACAGCCTTGGAAGAGATAAAATCCCTTAGGCCTGATATAGCATTGGTAGATCTTCTTATGCCAGGCATGGATGGGATAAGCCTAGTAAAGGAAATAAAATCTATTGAACCAAATATTCAATTCATTATGATTTCTCAAGTATCAACTAAGGATATGATATCTAAGGCCTATGAAAGCGGCATTGAATACTATATTTCAAAACCAATAGATGTAATTGAAGTACAAACGGTTATAAAAAAAGTACAGGAGAAAATTGACATAAATAAAAAACTATATCAGATTCAAAGCCTGTTTACAAATGAATCCAATATTTCCAATTTGGATAAAAGCGAAGAGGATAGTATAGCAGGAATAAAAAGGGTAATGCAAAAGATTGGCATCTTAGGGGAGGTAGGCACTCAGGATATCATTAAAATTGCAAAATACTTGATAGATAATAACAAGACCATGGCTGATTTCACAATAAAAGAGCTTTGCTCTAAATTCACTGATAATCCTAAAACTATGGAACAAAGAATAAGGCGAACTGCAACTGTAGGCATGATAAATCTAGCTAATATAGGAATAGAAGACTACATGAATGAAATATTTACAGAGTATTCCAATGGACTATATAATTTTGAGCAGTTAAAGATTGAAATGGACTATATAAGAGGAAAGAGTAAGAAAAGGGGAAGGGTGAATATCAAAAAATTCATAGATGGTATAGTATATTATGGTAAGCAACATTAAGGTAGATGATTGGTCATCTACCTTATTTAATAAATTTTGAATTCAGATCTATATTAATAGGCTTTCCTATCTTAATGCCTTCATAACTAACAATTGAATCATAGGCAAGGACTTTTATATTATTTTCACTGGCAAGCTTTACAGCCTTAGAAAAATTAGGATCCATTTCCCAATTTAACCTAAATTCCTTTGGGCCTTCCATTTGAATAAGGAAAAAGATTATGCCTGTATAGCCCTCTTTAGTGGCTTCTATCATTTCCAGTACGTGTTTAGTTCCCCTTTCAGTAGGGGCATCTGGAAAGGCTGCAATCCGGTTATTTTCCAAGGTAACCCCCTTTACTTCAATAAAACCTTTTTCCCTGCAGGTCTCAAAATATATATCATACCTGGAATTACCGAAGGAAACTTCCCTCTTAATATGTTTTATTTGTTCAAAACCTTCAATTTCACCATTTTTTAAGGCATAATAAACAACATAATTAGGAACCTGGGAATCAATGTTTACTAACATATCTCCCTTCCAAACGGATAATAAAGAATATTTAGTTTTCCTATTAGGATTATCAGTATTATCCTCTAACAAGACCTTTGCTCCTTCAATAAGGAGTTCTTTACATCTACCAGTATTTTTTACATGGGCTATTTCTTCTTTGCCATCTATTAAAACCTGAGCTATAAACCTGTTAGGTCTTTTTAGGAATATTCCTTCTACTATTTTTCCATACTTCATTTTATCGCCTCTATTTGAATTTTTTAATACCTATTCATTTTATCATAGGTCCTAGTTGTTGTAAATTTTAGTATTCCTATAAGTTTGCAAACTTAGTCAATTTTTGAACAGATACTTAATATAATGATTATAACAATATATTAGATATAAGGGGTGATAAAATGAAACATATGTACATTGTTGATTACGGAAATGGCGCATCTATTAGGGATAAGGTTGACATATGGATAGGGGAAAATACAGAAAACATATTAGAAATAATAGATATTGAGTACTCTCAGGAAGGTGATATTTACTTTGCCATAGTAACCTATATAGAGAAGGAGAAAATTGATTATAGTAGTGATTAGGAAAATAATGTAGAATATATATAAAGAAACTTGTATTAGTCAAAGGATTTAAGGACTGGGCAATATGTTTAGTCCCATAGAATAGATAAATAGCAAAGGAGTGAGACTTACTATGAATAACAAAAAAATTAGAGACTATGGAATTGATATAGGCAGTTTCTCAACGGGAAAAAATAATTCTATTACTGATGTAAAGGGAGTTAAAGTAGGCCACAAGACTATAGACAATGGAAGTATAAAAACTGGAGTAACTGCCATATTACCTCATGAAGGGAATATTTTTAAGGACAAGCTGGTGGCTGCATGCCATGTAATTAATGGATTTGGCAAATCTACTGGACTTATCCAGATTGAAGAATTAGGTACCCTTGAAACCCCTATAATCCTTACCAATACCTTAAGTGTAGGTACTGCCCATGAAGCCTTAGTAAGGTATATGCTTAAGTTTAACGACGATATAGGAGATACAACGGGTACTGTAAACCCCGTTATTTGTGAATGTAATGATGGGGAAATAAATGATATTCGTGGCCTACATATTAAGCAAGAAGATATCTATGAAGCCATAGAAAACTGCGGTGTTGAATTTCAAGAGGGAAATGTTGGTGCTGGTACTGGCATGATTTGCTATGGCCTAAAAGGTGGAATTGGCTCATCTTCTAGAGTCATTGAATTAGATAATAATGAATATACAATTGGTATATTAGTCCTCAGCAATTTTGGTTCCCTTGAAGATTTTATCTTAAATGGAGACCATATAGGGCCTAAATTGAAAGAAAAGATAGGACAACTAGAAGAAAGAGAGGAAAAAGGGTCTATAATTATTATTTTGGCTACAGATATTCCCTTATCATCTAGACAACTTAAGAGGATAATTAAGAGGGTTTATCCTGGAATCTCTAGGACAGGTTCTTACACAGGAAACGGAAGTGGGGAAATAGTGGTAGGATTTTCTACTGCCAACATAATAAGGCATTATGAAGTAAATGATATTATTAATATAAGAGTAATCAATGAAAATAAGATAGATAAAATATTTAAGGCCACCGTTGAAGCAACTGAAGAGGCTATCCTAAATTCAATGATATGCTCTAATAGTACAATTAATAGGAAAGGAAAAATGGTATATTCTCTAAAGGATTTGATATAAAGCTAGGGCATATGAAGACAATTGGAATTATAAATATAGGTATAGCAGGGGGCCACATGAATCAGTAAAAATATGTGATGTAGTTATATCTAACAATGTTACCCATGATGCAACAATTAGCTATAGAGAATTTGAAACAATAGGATCCAATAGGTCAGCAGAAATAGTTTTAAACATGATTAAAATGCTATAATTGACTTTTACTGGAAACTTAAACAGAGGGACAAATAAAAGGGGTGGGAGTTGATGATTGAGGAAGAAAGAATATATATAATTGATAATCAGAAAGTTACAATAAAGGAAGAGATAAGAGGGAATAGAATATTAGATATTGGTGGTGGAGGAGAAGGAATTATTGGTTTGTGTTATGGATGCAAGAAACTTATCATTCCTTAATAATTCATTTGATGCTGTCACATCTTTTTTTACTATGATGTTTATAGACAACAAGGATCATATAAATGTATTTAAGGAAATATATAGGGTTTTAAAGGATGATGGAGAATTTATATTATGGGATTGTATAATACCTCCTTATGCTGGAGATATAAAGGATGTATTTGTAATTCAACTTGAAGTTCTTACTACAACTTCAACGATAAAAACTGGATATGGTGTTTCAAGAATAGATAAATATCAGGATGTTAACTATTTTGTCAGAATTGGTGAGGAAACAGGTTTTAAGACTGTTAAACTAGAAGTAAACGATAAGATTTTCAAAATAGTATTTAAGAAAGTATAAGAGGACTTAGAAAAATATAAAGCTAGAAATGGAGGATAGAAATGATTTTTGTATTTGGCATGTCGACAAAGGAAAAGGAGCTTGATTTTACACAAACCATTATATGTCCCAGTTGCGGTGCATATGGAAGGTTGGAAGCCTTTATGACCTATTCATATTTTAGCTTATTTTTCATCCCCATTTTTAAGTGGAATAAAAAGTACTATGCAAGAAGTACTTGTTGCGGCAGCATATACGCAATAGATGATGAATTAGGTAGGGATATTGAAAGGGGAATAAAAACTAAAATTGAGGAAGATGAGTTACGCCCTATACATACAGGCTATAGGCAAGGATACTGCAGCAATTGCAGGCTTCCCTTAGAACCTGAATTCCAATACTGCCCTAGATGTGGAAGTAAAGTGTAAACTTATATAAAAGGAGAGATATTATGTGGAATAGATTGGACAAGCCTTGGCAAGAGGCTATTGCCCTTGCTTGGGAAGCTTATAAAAATCATACTATACCAATTGGGGCAGTAATATTAGATAAAGATGGGAATCTAGTATCAAAAGGTAGAAATCAAATTTTTGGTATATCTAATAATAGCCCATTAGCAGGGACTTATATGGCTCATGCTGAAATGAATGCACTTTTAAACTTGAAGGCAATGGACCATCCCAATGTAAGGACTTACATACTTTATACCACAATGGAGCCATGTCCTATGTGCTTTGGGGCTACTGTAATGATGAATATTAGAAATATATGTTTTGGTGCCAGAGATGGTTTTGCAGGAGCCACTGAGTTAAATAATAAGCTTGATTATATAAGCAGTAAAAAAATTAATATTAAATATGTGGGTGGAGAGATAGAAGCCTTTCAGCTTATATTACAATCTGCTTTTGAATTTGGACGAAACAATCCTAGAACTGAAGAAGTATTGAATGGTTGGAGAAAAGTAAATAATGTAGCCATAGAACTAGGAAAAGAATTTAATGATTTAGGATATTTTTCTAAGGCAGCAGAGGATAACAAACCAATAGATGAAATATTTAATGAAGTTATTAATAGATATCTAGAAATTAGAACATGTCCTCTTTGTGGCCAAGACAATGGCTGTACCCACAATAAAGACTGCTGGTGTTATGGCACCACCATACCAAAGGGAATACTTGACTTATTACCTGAGGATAAAAAGGGCAAGGCCTGTATTTGTAAATCTTGTGTTGATAAATATAAAGGGACTTTGGATATAAATAGTAATAACTGAGAAAATAACAGTAGATTTACTATATAAGGATAAATCCAATACAAGGCTTGGTGATTAGCATAGGTAGATATGAAATCTTTATTAGAAAAGACTTAGAAAATTGGAAGAGAAAGATGAGAAGAAGGCCTTCCCTAATAAATAGGGCTTCTAAGGGAGTGCAAAACAAGTTAAACAATATCCTGCCTGAAAAATATCATGAAGCCCTTACCTTTGCCATAAAAAATATGGTTAAACTAGTACTAACAGGTTCTCAATATATGACTAATAAAACTTATCCAAATATGACCTTAGTAGAAAGAGAAAAGTTAATAAGAAAAAAAATAAAATCTTATAAAAGAGTTGCCATGATAGAGGGGGCAGGCACTGGAGCTGGAGGGTTTCTAATGGGTTTGGCAGACTTTTCCCTATTATTAGGTATTAAAATAAAACTTCTTTATGAAATTGCCTCTATCTATGGCTTTAACATTAGAGATTTTAGAGAGAGATTGTATATTTTAAATATTTTTCAGCTAGCTTTCTCCAGTCAAGAAAGGATAAATGAAGTATTTGAAAAAATGGAAAACTGGGAAGAATACTCAAAACTTTTGCCAGTAAGTATGAATCAGTTTGATTGGAGGACCTTCCAGCAGGAATATAGGGATTATATTGATTTAGCTAAATTAGCCCAAATGTTGCCAGGTATTGGGGCAGTAGTAGGTTTTTACACCAATGGTAAATTAATTGATAAACTAGGAGAAACTGCCATGAATGGGTATAGAATGAGAATCTTAAAATAGCTTAGGTAGAGCTTGGAATTTTAGGAGGGATAATATGACAATTGAAAAGTTAAAAGCTATTGTGGAAGAAAGCCATAATATTGTTTTTTTCGGAGGTGCAGGAGTCTCTACTGAAAGTAATATTCCTGATTTTAGATCAAGTACTGGACTTTATACCACATCAAAGAATACTAAATATCCGCCTGAATATATGTTGAGCCATACTTGCTTTATAAGGAATACTGAGGATTTCTTTGAGTTCTACAAGACTAAGATGATATACAAAGATGCAAAACCAAATGCAGCCCATATAGCCTTAGCAGAGTTAGAAAAAAGAGGGAAGTTAAAAGCAGTTATTACTCAAAATATAGATGGGCTTCATCAAATGGCTGGCTCAAAAAATGTATTAGAGCTTCATGGATCAGTCCATAGAAATTATTGTATGGAATGCAATAAATTTTTCCCATTGGATTATATTATAAATTCCCCAGCTATTCCTAAATGTGATGATTGTGGTGGAATTGTAAAACCAGATGTAGTACTTTATGAGGAAAGCTTAGACATGAATATTTTGAACAGATCAGTGGAATATATAGCAAATGCAGACGTATTAATTGTAGGTGGTACCTCCCTTACTGTATATCCAGCAGCAGGGCTTATTGGATATTATAGGGGGAATAAATTGGTTTTAATCAATAAATCGGAAACTCCCTACGATCACAGGGCATTTTTAACCTTTAATGATAGTATAGGAGAAGTGCTGAAAAATCTTATTTAATGGGGAATAAAAATCATTATCTAGATTAAAGATTTATAAGAGGGTAAAAATAACCTGCAATAAGTTAGGGAACTAATGTATTAAAGGCCTAACATATTATTTATAAAGGAGATTTGCAATGGAAGAAGTTCTTAACTTATTTTCAGAAGTAATAGGAAATGAAAAATTCATATATGGAGTATTCAGCAATTTAAGGAAAAAGAATATAGATGGCTTTAAAAAGGTAAATATGAAACCAGTTTTAATCAAGGACCAAATCAAGTACCAATTTACCTATGAATATCCTACAAAGGTCTTACATAAGAATTTAGATGCATTAGAAACAATAGAAGAGGTAAGTAAACTATTAACAGAGACCTTTAGACAGGGAATGGTATTTACTACAGAGGCAGATTATCAAATACTAATTAGCAAAAAAGGGAAAGTAAGTATATTAAAAAAGAAACCTACTAGGGAAAGTATTGATTTATCTCATAATAGGAAAAAACAATATATATTAGAAGAAGGAGAGCCTATAGATTTTCTCGTAAGACTAGGGGTTATGAACGAGAAGGGCAAGGTTTTTTCTAAAAGGTATGATAAATTCAAGCAGATTAATAGATTTTTGGAATTGGTATCAGATGTTATTCCCAATTTAAATAAAAATAGGACCATAAATATTATAGATTTTGGCTGTGGAAAATCCTATTTAACCTTTGCCCTCTATTATTATTTAGTAAATAAACTAGAATTAGATGTAAATATTATAGGACTTGATTTAAAAGAAGATGTAATTAAATTTTGTAACCAAGTAGCTGAAAATTTAAATTACAAAAAACTAAAGTTCATACACGGAGATATAAAAGACTTTGAAGGTCTTCAAAAGGTTGATATGGTAGTGACCCTTCATGCTTGTGATACAGCCACAGATGCAGCCTTGGTCAAAGCTGTGAATTGGGATGCTGAAATAATCCTTTCAGTTCCCTGTTGTCAGCACGAATTATTTGAAAAAATCTACAATCCTGTACTGGAGCCAATGTTAGCCCATGGCATAATAAAAGAAAAATTAGCCTCTTTAGTCACAGATAGCCTAAGAGCAAATGTACTAGAAATCTTAGGCTATCAAGTTCAACTACTTGAATTTATAGATATGGAGCATACTCCAAAAAACATTCTAATAAGAGCAATAAAGGCAGGCGAAAAAGATAATTCTTCTGCTATTAAGAAATATAAAGACTTTAAGGAGTTTTGGAACCTAAAAGACTTATACATTGAGAAAGAATTAAGGGGAAGGATAAAATAACAGGTTATTTCCTCATATTAAATATTTGCAAGGAAAGGGGGGAAGGGAATGAAACGGATTGGTACAAGGATAATACTGACTGTACTTATCAGCTCAATTACCATGTCATTGCTGGTAGGGGGATTAACTACTATTAGAGTTGTAAATGTGATCCAAAGGGAAGCTAAAGAAAACTTACTTCAAATGGCTAGAGTATATGGTAAGACCTTTGATGAAGGGATAAGTAGTTATGAAGCTACTGCATCAACAATCTACGATATAATAGCTGGAACAATTGATAGAAGTAGACTTTACGAGTCTGGATAACTTCAAGAGTATTCTGAAACCATTTTAAGTCCAATTTTGCAAAAAACTATATTAAAACTTGAAAATGCTGCAGGAATTTTTGTAATCTTTGATCCTAAACGCTTTGGCAAAACAGAGGGTATCTGGGTAGGAATGGATAATGACAAAGTGGTCTATTCTATACCTGAAGAGATGTTGGGATTAGATGAAAATGCCCCCTTAGTAAAACTTTATTATGATGGTTTGAATGCAGGTCAACCTATGTGGAGTGATTTATACGAAAATGTTGTAGGTTTAAATGTTATGACCTATTCTATTCCCATTGAGCATAATAATATTCCTATTGGCGTAGTGGGAGTTGATATTGAAGAAATGAAAGCGATAATCAAAGCTATAGAAGAAACAACAGATAGTATTGTTGCTAATACCAATAGTCTATCTAATGCAACCCAAGATACATCACAATCTATTAACGATGTTGCTAGAACTGTGGAGGAATTAGCAGATGCATCGATGGGACAAGCAGAGGATGCAGAAAAAGGTTCTGTAGTATTGAGTAAATTGGCTGATGAAATTAAGCTAGCAGTTGAAAATGGGGAAGTAGTCATTGAATCCTCAATAAAAACACAAAACATAAATGAAGCAAGCTCCAAATCACTGGAAGAGATGATGGAAAAATTTAAGGTATCAAAGGAATCAACGGATAAGGTAGCAAGAAATGTAGATTCCCTTTTAGAAAAGTCACAATTCATAGGAAGCATATTGAATAATATAATGAATATATGGGAGCAAACTAATCTGTTAGCATTAAATGCAGCTATAGAGGCTGCTAGAGCAGGAGAGGCAGGTAGAGGTTTTGCAGTAGTAGCAGAGGAAATAAGAAAATTATCAGAGGAAACTGGAAATGCTACTAAAAATATCGAAAACATCCTATATGATATACAGATAGAAATAGAATCTACTAAGGATAGTATGGATTCTTCTCAAGAGGCTTTGAGTGAAGTAAATCAAAAAATAGAAGAAGTTAATAAAGGTTTTATGGATATATACAATGCTATGGCCATCTCAATTGAAGCCATAAAGGAATTGGAGAAAAGATTAGAGATGGTGAATGGCCAAAAGGAAGAAGCGATTTTAGCAATTGAGAGCATATCTTCAGTTACTGAAGAAACTGCTGCTTCAACTGAAGAATTGTCAGCTTCCATGGAAGAACAAGCAGCAACTATGGAGACCATATCACAAAACACAAATAGCTTGGTAAGCATAATCGAAAAATTAGAGAAGTTAGTTAATCGATTTAAGTTATAATATTATAAAACAAGAAAATATAAAACTATATAATAGGCTAGATTAAGAAATATCTCTTAATTTAGTCTATTTATTTTAATTTTAATAATTTACTTTGATATCTTTATTAATTAATGATATTATTAGGATATGAGAAGAATATGGTAGTATTTCCATATTTTATATACACTATTAACTATATTACATAGGGGTGGAGCTGATGAAAAGAATTAGTACAAAAATAGTATTAGTAGTCTTATTTTCATCTATACTAATGGCCTTAGTAATAGGCGGTCTTAGTATTTATGCAAATATAAAGGGTTTGGATAATTTTATTCAAATACTCTTAGGGGCAATAGTATTTATGCTCGTAATTATTGCCATAGTTTCCAATATATTTGCAAAGAATATATCTAATCCATTGATATTTATCAATCATGTATTAGAATTAACTTCACAGTTAGATTTAATAGATATTGAAGAAGATGAAGTAATAACTTCCTATCTCAATAGAAAAGATGAATTAGGCCATACTTTAAGGACTATTGCCAGCTTAAGGGTGGAAATGCGTAAAGTACTGAAGACTATTGAAGAGACAATGCTGAATATTATGGAAAATGCCAATAGCTTGGCCTTTGCCACAAAGGAAACAACCCAGTCCATCAATGATGTATCTAAAACCGTAGAAGAACTGGCCTCTGCCTCCATGGGACAAGCAGAGGATGCAGAGTTAGGTTCAGAAAGATTAAATAAATTAGCAGATGAAATAAGGTTAGCAGTAGAAGATGGGGATAAGGTAGTAGAAAACTCTATAAAGGTTAAAAGTGTCAATGAGGAAGGCCTAGATGCTATGGTGAAAATGGTAGAAACCTTCAATTCCACCATTGAATCAATTAATCTACTAGTCAACAATATTAATTCTTTATCAGAAAAATCTAGCTCCATAGGAAATATTTTAAATACAATAGTGAACATCTCTGAACAGACAAATTTATTGGCATTAAATGCAGCCATAGAAGCAGCTAGGGCAGGGGAGGCAGGTAAGGGATTTGCAGTAGTAGCAGAGGAAATAAGGAAACTTTCAGAAGAAACTGGAAATGCAACTAAAAATATTGAGGACATATTAAATACAATACAGGTTGAAATAGAAATGGCAAAGGAAAATATGACTAGATCAGAAAAATCATTGGGAGAATCCAATGAAACTTTACAGAGGTTTAATCATGATTTTCAAGCCATATATATATCTACCTTGGAAAGCATAGATAATATTAATGAATTGGAGAAAAGGCTGGAAGAAGTTAATAAATACAAGGATGAGGTGGTCCTGGCCATTCAAAACATATCTGCCGTTACAGAAGAAACAGCAGCTTCAACAGAGGAATTATCTGCTTCTATGGAAGAACAAGCGGCAACTATGGAAGTCATATCTAATAACACAAATAGTTTAGTAAAAATAATTGGGAAATTAGAAGAGCTAGTTAATAGATTTAAAATATAAAGGGAGATTTTCTCCCTTTATATTATTTCATCAATCTTTGCTGCTAAAATGAAATCATTTTCATGTAAGCCCTTAATTTTGTGAGTCCAAAGCTTTAAGACTACTTTGCCCCAAGAGAGATAAATATCTGGATGATGTCCTTCTTCTTCAGCTAGATTGCCAACCTTGTTTACGAAATATAAGGCTTCTTTAAAATTCTTAAATTTAAAGGTCTTTTCTATATATTTATCTTCAACTGCTGTCCAACCACTTTTAAGATTTTTTAAATATTCTTCAATTTCTTCCCTCTCTAAGGGTATATCACCTAGACTACAGGGGATGCATTTCTTTGAGAGTAGATCAGTCATTTTCCCACCTCCTAAAGGATTATTTATCTTATCTATACCCAAGGAAAATATAATTTATATATTGTAATTTCTTATATAAGCCTAGTATGATATAATATATAAAATTTTGGAGGTGTTGTTGTGTTTTTTGATCTTTTTGATATTGTATTTCCTTTAATGTTTTTTTTAGTATTTGGTATGATATTTGTAACATTTATAAGGGGTATCAAAGAGTGGAATTATAACAACCAGCAACCAGTTTTAACTGTGATAGCAAGAGTGGTTACTAAGAGAACAAATATTTCAAGACATAATCACCATCATAATAACCATATTCATACATCTACAAGTACCAGTTATTATGTAACCTTTGAAGTAGAAAGTGGAGATAGGATTGAATTTCATGTGCCAGGCAAAGAATATGGGCTATTGGTAGAGGGAGATTTAGGTAAGTTGACTTTTCAAGGCACAAGATTTATTAGCTTTGAAAGGGAGAGATAAATGAGATTAGGCAGAGAATTTTATACTAGAAATACCATATTAGTTGCAAGGGATTTATTAGGGAAAGTCTTAGTGTATAATGACGGTGAAACTACATGTAAGGGAAAAATTGTTGAAACGGAAGCCTATATAGGAACAAAGGACGATGGTGCTCATTTTCATAAGG
>JAAYHU010000184.1 GCA_012735245.1 Tissierellia bacterium | reverse complement strand
TGCCCATCTTTTCCTCTATTTGTAAATTTCACTCCAATATTTCCTTCTCTAATTTTTCCAGTGCACTTAAGGCTTCTTCAGGCAACTTGTCTCGTCCTCCCTTGAAGGTTTCCATTTCCTTTAAGAAATCTTTTCTATATTTTATGCTGTTTATCCACATTTTTTTGTATTCTTCAGATTCCATATCTGGAACATAGCCTTCTATTTCCATATATTCTATCTCTGAAAAATTGCCTAATTGCTTAAATTCAGCCTTGCCTGTTGCTATGTCTTCAAGGATTTTTAGGGTAACTTCCTTTGGTATTTTCTTATCTATAAAATGTCCTGTATTAAATATATAGCAGCTTACTTCTCTCTTTTCAAATAGCTCTTTAAATTTCTCGTAATCATTTATCAATGGATAAGTCCTAAAGGGGTTGGCATAGGGCTCAATAACTAAGGCGTTTATATCTACTCCTTGGTCCAATCTTTCTGCTGTAGATCTCTTTGTAGCTAGAGTTGCACCCATTACGGATGCCAATACTGGATTATTTATCTTTAATACCGGCGGAATTGTACTGTCCTTCATTAACCAGACTATGGAATCTACAGGCTCATCTATTTTATCAACCCTATTTTCTGCCCAAAGCCTGGATTTTACTGCTCTACCATTTCCATTTCTAATATCTTCAGTGACAATAACCTTTCTACCATCTTCATCTAAGGTAACTCCGCAATTCTGTACTGTCAACAGGTATTTATTAGATGGATGGTTTGTAGGATAGTCCTGAGTCTTATCAAAGTATGATGGCTCTAAGGCCACTGAAGAACCGTCCTCTGTAGAAATAACATAGGCGTCATCGTGTAAGATTGTTATATCATATTTCCCACCATGTCTTTCATGGGTTAAGGTTGATTTTCCAGAACCCGATAGTCCAAAGACTCCCACTGTGTAAGTTTTATTATTTCCTAGGTTATATCTCTTTAAACCTCCATGGCAAGAGGCAAAACCATTTCTATTGGCTATACCCCAAGCTAAGGTTAAGGTACCTTTTTTATGTTCTCCAAAGTATCTCATTCCACATAATAAGGCACAGTTATGTTCTGGATCAAAGAGGGCTAAGCCTTTTGGGTGGGTTGGAGGATAATAGTCTGGATCAGATAAGATATATATATCTCCTTCTGGCAGCTTCTTTGAGTTTTTGTACATTTTCGTATATTCTTCAGTTATATATTGGAAGTTTAACATCCAGCTGTACATTGTATTTTCATAACCTTCTGGTATAAGCAGGTGAGCCTTTACCATAAAATCCTCATGTAAGCCTATGTATGCTTCAGCGTGATATAGTTTTTTATACCTAGTATTAAAGACTACTTCCCTTGCAATACCTGCATATTGATTTTCATCTACATTAGGTTCCCCAATAATTACCCTAGCACCAGCAAATCTTCCTGTTACTTCTCCGTCATTAAATAGTAATATCTTTGCATCTTTATCTAAACCTATTTCTTCTGGTTTATAAACGGGCATATCAGTTATTATGGTTCCAGGTGAATTTTTAGCAAGTTTATAGGCTTCAGTAAGTGATAGGACTTTTTCTACATTGTTGCCATAAAAGGCTGTTTCAATAGTAGTCCTTATGGCAGAAAAAATCGGATTGTTTTTTCCTATATCCCCTATTTTATAATTTGATACCGTTGACATTTCAGTCCCCCTTATACAATATAATAATATGTTTTAACAAACCCAATTATAACAGATGTATATTGAATTTTAAAGTATAATATATTTCTTTATTATGCTATACTAATTTCCACTATTAAGCATTTATTGTGTTACTATATTAAAGCATAAAAATAGGTTAAGGATATCCCCTAACCTATTTTTATGAAGTTACTTATATCTATGCTTCTTTTCCTAATCTATTTCTTAGGGTTTTAACTACCATAAATGCTAACAGCAGAATGCCTACATAGCCGTTAATTACATAAATAATATTTACTAATCTGTCAAATGGAACTTTTAAACCTATGAAAACCCCAACTGCTGCTAAGACTATTGTTAAAGTTCTAAATTTAGTAGTCTTTTCTTCAGCAAACCTAGCAATTACTTGCCATAGCAGGGGGACTGCAGTTGTATATATGCCTGCTACTACTATAAATGAAAATATCAATGCCAATACAGGGCTAATATTGCCTGCTAGAATTAGTGATGGCACCATTGAACCAGCTACTTCTTCGATATTAGCTAAAATTCCTAGGGCGATAATAGCCAAGGCAAGGCTAAAGCCTAAGGCACCTAAAAATGTTCCCATTACTGTTTCCTTCTTACTTTCACTGGCAGCTCCCATAGATGCCATAAAGCCTGCCAACCATAACATACAGAATCCAACGTATGAACTAGCTGCATAGAACCAGTTAGACGAAGCCTTTAGTATGTTAAGGTCGGAGACAGCTGCATTTCCACTTGATAAACCTCCAGGGTTTCCAAATATTGCTGATAAGCCAAGGAAAACAGTTAAAACTACTATTGCTGGCCCTATTTTACCTATTACATCTACTATTTTACCTAAGCCAAAGATTACTGTCCCTGCAGCTAAGATTCCCATTAGTATTCCGCCTACTTCTACGGGAAGTCCATATTGTTGGTTTATGGTAGCTCCTGCCCCACCAATCATTACAATAAAGGACATATAGATGAATGCTATGGAAAAGTAATCATAAAAGCTGCCTATTATATTTCCACAATAATATTTGTATATTTCATTACCATTTTTGAATTTATATTTATTACCTACTACTGAAAAGTCTATACCTACATATAAGAATAATATAAATACTACTATTACTCCTAAAATCCCTTTAAAACCATAGGCACTAAAGTATTGGAGAACTTCTTGACCTGTTGCAAAACCAGAACCTATTAAAAATGCAATAAATGCACCAGCAATTGTAAACATCCTGCCCCAATTTAATTTTTCACTAGCCATAATACCACTACCTACTTTTGCATTATCCATCATACCACTCCTATATTATTATTAAATCCATTTACTTCTGAAAAGGGCTTTAAGCCCCTTTCAGACATAGTGATGGAATACATTAGAATTGAGTTACTTCAGTAATTTCAGTGCCTAGTGCATCTATTGCTCGTTCTACCATTTTCTTTCTTAGGCTATATTCTTCATTTTCAGGAAGATTTGGATTGCCTACTGGATGTGGTATTGCTATGGTAGGAACTATCCTATTAGCCCCTACAGACTCTGATATAGTAGTAATAGTTGACATATGAACTATTGGAATACCATATCTTTCAATTTCTTTAACCATCGTTGCACCGCAACGTGTACAAGTACCTCAGGTTGAAGTAAGGATTACTCCGTCTACTCCTGCTTCTTTTAATTCTTTTCCTATTTCAACACCGAATTTTGTTGCATTACCAACGGAGGTTCCTGTTCCTGTTGTTGTATAGAAGAATTCGTATACTTTACCTATTTTACCTTCTTTCTCAAATTCTTTTAATAGGTCTAATGGTGCTACCCTGTCTGGTTTTTCATTTGCGTAAACTGGGTCATATCCACCGTGTATAGTATAGTATTCCCCTGTTAGGGCATCAATATTACTTACATCGTATTTACCCCATTTTTGCGCACTTGCAGATTGGATTCTGTCTGGATTGCCATGTGGAACTATACCACCACTTGTAACTAAAGCAATAGTAGCCTTACTTAGATCTTCTATTGCTTTCGCTGGTTCTACCTTATCGAATACTGGCATTGGTAATTCAGTTTCAAAGGCTTCTCCATTTAACCTAGATAATAGCATTTCAACTGCTCTTTGTGAACCCCTTTTATCTGAAAATATTGTAAGTCTTTTACCTTGAGGTATATAGCCTTCTTCCTCAGGTAGTCCTATTTCTTCGCCCTTAGCTAGCTTTTTAGTTAGATTTGCCATCTTAGGCAGAGCTTCTCTCATACCACCAGCTGAATCTGCTACGCTTACAACATAGGCTTTAGATTTACATTCTTCTACACCAGGATTTTCTACATACATACCTGTAACTACTGGAATATTTAATTCATCTACTACTGCATTGGCAACTCCTGCACATGCCATACCATATCTACCTGCGTTAAATGCTGGTCCTGCCACAACTATATCAGGCTTTTGCTCTTTAACTACATTCATAATATATTCTAGGGCTTCTTCCTTGTTTTCATTGAAATAGTTGTCTCCACAGATTATAGTACCGATTACTTCACCTTCGTCTCCTAAAAGACCGTTAAATCCTAAAGCTGGACCTAAAGTTTTAGCTTCAAAAGTTGGAGCTACTCCAGCCTTTTCCTCTCCTCCTATTTGTCCAAAGAATTGATTAACATAGTATAATACTCTAAACTTCTTAGCCATTTGCTGTCCTCCTTTCTTAATTAATATAATTTTACTGTACAGTTATGGTATCCAATCTCTGATGTGGAACCAATTACAGCATTTAATTCACATTGTAGACTACCATCTTCTTTTAAACAGCCTTCCCAGCCACCTGCTAAGGTTGTTATGGCATTAATGTCACCTATTACCTTATCTGCAGGTTCTAGTTTGATTACATGGCTAACGTTTCCAGTTGAAACTACTGCTACTGCTTCTTCTGTAGTATCTGCCAACGGTTGGCTCATTCCATCCCAACCTGAACATTCATCAGTGATTAAAACTGTCTTTATCCCTTCTTTTTCTAGTCTCTTGCAGATCATCAATAAATCTGAATCTGGATTTCCATATCCCTCTTCTGATATGATGACTCCATCTGCTCCCAGGGTCTTACATAATTTAGCTGTGTAATCACAGGTTCTAAATTTACCTTCTAGGGTTGTAAGTTCTGGAGTTAATATTACACCTAAGAAGTTAATTGTCTTTCCGTGTTGCTCATATAAATCAAGTATTACTGAGTTGTTTTGATGTTGATAAGTTGTAATCTTGTCACAGGCAGCTACACAGTTACCACTTATTACCGCTCCATCTAATTCCTCATTTGGATGTAGTAGTGTAGGTAGTATTAGCTGACTGTTAACTCCATAAATATATCCGTCATGCAATAGTCCTTGAGAGATTAACATTTCTACATATAATACCCTTGGTAAGTCTGGATATTTTTTACTTTCTTCTGCATGGCTGCCCATTTCATATACTAGTACTTCATCTGGCTCTATATTTCTTCCAGCTTCACCAATATATTCAGCTGCTTTTAATCCAGCCAATCTAACAGTTTCTTCATGGGTATGTGGTGCTAGCCCTTCCACTGGCTTAATATCTACAACGATATTATAAGTCTTTGAAAATGGAGTCCATTTAGCCCCTTCGCCCCACATATCTATAACTCCTTCTTGGAAGCCTACTATATCTCCAACTGTAACTACTGCAGCACCATATAATACATTTACTTTGCCGCTACCAACCTGGGCCATTTTAGTTGTTACTCCTGGGAAACCATTACCTTCACCTTCGATTTTCACCCTAGGCTCAATAACGTCCTTTACAGGGATAATTCTTACCTTTTCTCCTGGTCTTGCTAGGTCGACTTTGACTTCCTTAATTCTTTTATCTTCCTTAAGCTTGTTAACTAATTCTTCTTGATTGATTGTAAGAATTCCATCTTTTACTACAGTTTCATTGCCAAACTGTATATCCTTAATGTGAATCCTTCTTAACTCAAGTTTCAAGGAAAACACCTCCGTTTTATATTAATTAAATTGACAACCTCTCATGTTCCTCCAATGCGGATTTTAGGAGTTCACCATCTATACATGCATAATCTTTGCTATTAGCTTCATCAGGTTTTCTATGATCCATTTGTTTTTTATAACTTACTATGCTATTTTCAATTATCTCTACATGTTCCATGTCAAGTTTATCAGCCTTATCTGTTATTAATATTGAGCGGTAAGGGGAGAAAAACATCCTAATACTTGCTCCCAAGGGATGGCTTATTAGCTTATAGCCTGAATGAACTAAGTCCCTTGTCTTTATTAAGACATCTTGGAAGCCACCATCAACAAATATTACCCTATCATAATTCTCTTTGACTAGTGGATTATTAGTAATTATCTGATAATCTTTTCTTTTCATATTAACCTCCCCTATATATACCATTAATGTCTATTTGTCATTTAGTATTTTGTATATTCATCCCTCATGGCTTTAACTTCGGCAATTATGGAATCAACATCTAGAACCATTTCCATCATGCCTATTTGTTCATCGTAAACTTCTGGGTCTACTGATTCTTTAAACTCTGGTTCTACTGGATGATAAACTTTAAGTC
>JAAYHU010000183.1 GCA_012735245.1 Tissierellia bacterium | reverse complement strand
TTAGGAAGACTAGGCCTCAAGGAGGAATGCTACGACCTCTATCTGTACAAATATTATCTCACAAGAAGAGTGAGATAGAAAAGTAAATATAGTTTTTAACTACAACATTATTATACGAGGAGGAATATAACAGTTAAAATCTTCAGGTATATCAAAGATTACATTTAATTTGTCCTGGAATCTTGCTTTTTCTATCTCTAAATAGGATTTAATATACTCTATTTCTTCAACAAATTCTATCTCCTCTAAGTCCTGTTTCAAATTTTTCTTAAAACAATTCCCTAAGTGGATTAAAAGATGATATGAGATAATACATTTGTGACAAATAAATATAAAAATAGGAAAGACCTCTGATATAATGTTTATTGACCAAAACAAACAAGAATCGGAGGAATCTTTCCTATGAAAACTATTATAACAGAAGAAATGAGATTTCGCTATAAGGTAGTTAAATATGCTATTAAACATAATAATAACACAAAAGCTGCTAGAAGATATCATACAAGTCGCCAGCAGGTTCAAAGATGGAGAAAAAAATTTGACGGCACAATACAATCTTTAGCAAACAAGAGCAGAAGACCACATTCACATCCTAACGAGCATACGCAAGAGGAGTTGGACCTAATACGTGAGAAACATCGTTATCACCGTCATGAAGGGCTGGCACAAGTGTATCGAAAATTAAAAGAATCTGGTTATACAAGGACATATGATTCAATGTGCAGACAAATAAGAAAAATGAAGCTAAATACACCGAAAAAACAAAGGAGCTATCCTAAAACTAATTATCAAAAGGAGCCAGCAACCTATCCAGGAGAATGTGTACAAATAGATATAAAGTTTGTCCCAAAAGAATGTATAGGCTTTGCAAGCAATCATAGCAGATACTACCAAATAACAGCAATAGATGAATACACAAGAAAGCGATATGCAGAACTGGTGAGTGAAAACAGCACATATACTACTTCTGAGTTTTTGAAAAGATTAGAGGAAAAGATGGGTTTTAAGATAAAAGTAGTTCAAACAGACAATGGATCAGAATTTGTAAATGATTCAGATAAAACAACTAAAAAATCAAGATTTCAAAATCAATTAAAAAGAATGGGAATTGAGCATAAAAGAACCCGACCCTACTCACCATGGCAAAATGGGATAGTGGAGCGTAGTCATAGAATAGATAATGAATTTTTTTACAGCAAGAGAAGATTCAAAAGTTTTGAGGAAATGGAAAAAGCATTTAAAAGATATCACAATAGGTATAACAACATAGCAAGAAAAATACTTGGTTTTAAAACTCCAAATGAAGTAGTAGAAGAGTATTTCTCTAAAGATGCTGCTTAAGAGTCTATTACTAATAATTATTTAATCGAGGATCGCTGTCGCTTTCCTCCTTGATAAAATAATTATTAGCAATGTAGAAAGTCCACAGCATTTTTCAGAGAAAATTTCAGAGGTCTGTGTCACATATGTTTGACTTCTCTAGAAACATAGTAATGAAATACTAAAAGGGAACTTGAACATTATTGAAAATAATATAAAAATTGCAGAAGAATTTTTTGATAAGTATCCTGATTTATTTACATTTAACAAACCTATGGCTGGTCCCGTGGCATTTAACAAGATGAATATAGATATGCCTATTGGTGAATTTTGTGATAAATTGGTTGCAGAAAAGGGTGTTTTATTATTGCCTTCAGATATTTTCTTCTATGAAGGTCAATACTTCAGAATGGGATTTGGCAGAAAGAACTTTAAAGAAAACTTGGCTAAATTTGAAGAATACCTTATTGAAAAGCAATATGTATAAATATAAAAGTAAACCTGAATCCACTATATAGTGAAACTATATTGCACTTGTGAACAAGTCTCCTTTTTATAACATTAATGAGACTTGTTTCACAAGTGCTTTCTTATGGAAAAATATTAGAGATTTATAAATATAGGGTTTGGTTTCTAACTTATGGGAAGTAATGTGATATAATATTTATACTATAGACTTAAAAAGGAAAATAAAATGAGATTTAACTGTTTATATGTTAAAAGGATTACATTTTCTAAATAATACAAAGGAGGTAAATATGAAACTATTCTTCATATCAGATATTCATGGTTCAGTGTACTATTTAAAGAAAGCCTTAGAAAGGTTTCAAGAGGAAAAAGCTGATTATATAGTAATATTAGGGGATATTCTATACCATGGTGCCAGGAATCCTTTACCTTTAGAATATAACCCAAAGGAAGTTATAAGCCTATTAAATAGTTTAGGAGATAGGATAATAGCAGTAAGAGGGAATTGTGACAGTGAAGTAGATGAGATGGTAATAGATTTCCCAATTATGTCTACCTATTCTAATATACTCTATAACAATAGACGTATTTTTATAACCCATGGTCATATCTATAATGAAAACAATATGCCTCCATTAACTGATGGGGATGTTATGATCCATGGACATACGCACATACCTAGAGCTGATAAAAAAGACAATATATATATTATAAACCCTGGCTCTATTACCCTTCCTAAGGAAGGCAATCCTCATACTTATGGAGTATTGGAACATAATACTTTTATAATTAAAAGCCTGGAAGGGATAGTACATGAGGAAATAAGCCTATAACTATTTGACTCATTGTGGGAGTAAATCTAGTTTGAAAGAGAGACTATAGCTTATAATGGCTTTGCCAACCCTGCTATAGTCTTTTTATTTGGTTTTTTAATACTTCTCTATGTAATCATATAGGAGTATATAACCCGCCACTATATGTACTACAATATAGAATAACGATTTAAATAACCATAAACAACTACATATAATCACGATTAACATGCAATAATTCGCTAACAGTCCTACAATGTAGTACAAAGTTACAAAAAATTTCAAAAAAATATTGCATCTATAAAATTAATATGATATACTCATAGCGAAATCAGTAAAAAGATTCCAACAATATTAATATTACGATAATTAATAAATTTATATTGATTTAAAGTAAGCGTATAATAATAGATGCAGGGTTTTAAATAGGGATGTCGTATATGACATCCCTGTAAATTTAATCTACTTTACATGTTTTCTGAACTAATTCATCCCATGGCATCATTAAATTAAGT
>JAAYHU010000039.1 GCA_012735245.1 Tissierellia bacterium | reverse complement strand
TGACCCTTCTTTGATTCTCTAGGTCCATTGCTCCTGCAGCAGTTCAGACAAAACATTCAGTTGCTGAAAATACTATTTCTGCAGGAGTTGTCTTTACACATTCTTCAATGGCTGGCCCTGGTATGCCGTCTCTATCGCCAATGATGATTACTTTTGAATTCTCATTGAATATTGACATTATGCCAACTCCTTTCTTTAGTTGATATTTTTTATATTTTCCATTGCTCATTAGAAGCTTCTTGCTGACATCTTGTTATAACCCATTTCGTTTGTTGCACCAGTTATAGCTTGGATTTCAACAGTTATGGAACCATCTTCTGCCAATGAACCGTCAAAACCACCAGCTATTGTATCTATATATTTTAAGGTACCTATTACTTTGTCCATAGGTGGTAGTTTAATTATTTCATTTGCATTTCCGCCAGTAACTACTGCATCTGCTGCCTTGTCAGCGTCTGCTAAGGATTGACTTGCACCATCTCTACCAGCATATTCATCAGTGATGATAACTGTTTTTATTCCCTTAGCTTCAATCTTCTTACAGTTCATAATTAGGTCTGTATCTGGGTTACCAAAGCCTTCTTGGGAAATGATTACTCCGTCAAGGCCTAGGTACTCAGCTAATTTAGCTGTCCAATTAGATGACCTTTCTTTATCTGCAAGGTAAACGTTTTCGTTTGTGATTATTACACCTACGAAATTAATTGTTTTACCATGCTCTTTAAACAAGTCATGAATAACTGGGTTGTTCATTTGGTGATAGGTAGTGTTCTTATCACATGCAGACACACAGTTACCACTTACAATAGCACCATCCATAACCTCAGTTGGATAAATTATAGTTGGTACTATTTGTTTTGCGTCTACTCCATATACATAGGTATCATGAAGCAAACCTTGAGTTTGAAGCATTAGAACATATCCTACCTTTGGAAGATCAGGATACTTTTTAATGCTTTCTTGTAATGGTAATGATTCAAATACTTCCACTGTGTCTGGAGTTAATGTTTTAGCTGCCTCTGCTAAATATGCTGCAGCTTTAAATCCTGCTAGTCTTACTGCTCTTTCGTGGTCATGTTGTTTTAAGCCTTCAACTGGCTCGCATATTAAAACAACGTTATTTGTTTTGGAGAAGGGTGTATATTCTGCTCCAGGTCCTGTCATGTCAACAATTCCCTCTTGGAAACCAACAATTTTACCGGTTGTCATAACTGTACAACCTTTTAATACATTGGTCTTACCTGAACCTACAACATCAACCTTTGATAAGATTCCTGGGAATACTCCTCCAGGACCTTCCACCTTAACCCTGGGCTCAATAACATCCTTAACAGGAGTTATTCTAACACTCTCACCAGGTCTTGCAATATCAACGTCTACTGAGGCAAGGTGCTCATCTTCACTAATTATGCTAATAAGCTCCTCCTTATTAACATATAGCACCCCATTTTCAACTTTGGTTTCAGAACCAAATTGCACATCTTTAATATGCACATAGCCTAATTCCAGACGCATAAGTTCACCTCCTCTTAATTTTACAAGTATCTATATTTAATTCTGGGATATATTCCAGATTTATTCTAGAATATATCCAGAATTAAATGCTATTTAATAGTATTTTTTAATCATTTCTTCTACTGATGCTGGAGTTGCTTCATCTGCTACTACTGCATCTATTTTTTCTCCATCTTTGTAAATAGCTATTACTGGTAATCCTAATACTTTTTGACTAATTGCTAGTCTTCTAGCTTTTGTAACATCTAATGAAGTAAACTTAATCTTATCACCATATTTTTCTTCATAGGCTTCTACATGTGGCATTAAGGCTTTACATGGCTCACATGATGGGCCCCAGAAGTCAACTAAGACATAACCTTCTGCCTTAAGTACTTCTTCTTCAAAATTATCCTTATTAAGTTCTAACATTTATTATACCTCCTATATTTTTTTTTAGACATCTATAAAGTTAACAAAATTTATTAGTCTTCAAAGTTTTCATTTATATACTTTTCAGCTTGAACAGCAGCTATGGCACCGTCAGCTGTAGCAGTAACTACTTGTCTTAAGGACTTCACCCTGTTATCTCCTGCAGCAAATACTCCTGGAATATTTGTTCTCATGTCCTCATCAGTTTTTATATACCCATTTTCCATTTCAATTATTCCTTCAAACAGCTTAGTAGCTGGACTATATCCAACAAATACGAATACTCCAAAGGTTCCATCCTCTTCATCTGCAAATATTTCTCTTTCTTCTCCTGTCTTAACATTTTTAACTACCATTGATTCTAAGATACCGTCACCCTTAAATTCTGTGACTACAGTATCCCACATAAAATCAATTTTTTCATTTTTAAAAGCTTTTTCTTGAATTGATTTTGCAGCTCTTAATTCGTCTCTTCTATGAATTATAGTTACTTTTCTTGCAAATTTAGTTAAGTAAATGGCCTCTTCTACTGCTGAGTCTCCACCACCTACTACGAATACTTCCATGTCTTCAAAGAAAGCAGCATCACAAGTAGCACAATATGAAACGCCTCTACCTGTTAGTTCTTTTTCTCCAGGACATCCAATTGGTCTTGGAACTGCACCTGTAGCTATAATTACAGCTTTTGCCTTGTATTCATCTTTAGTACCCTTTAATACTTTTATTTTGCTTTCTAAATCTACTTCTACGATTTCGTCTATTACCCTTTTGGCTCCAAATTCATCTACCTGCTCTATCATTCTTTCGATTAGTGAAGGTCCACTGGCATCACGAATAGAACCTGGATAGTTTGCAACTTCGTCAGTTGTTTTAATTTGTCCCCCTTCACTTTCCTTTTCAACTATAAGAGTATTTAGCCTTGCTCTTGAAGCATATAAACCTGCTGCCAGGCCTGCAGGACCTGCTCCTATGATTACTAAATCATATACCATGTATTTTCCTCCTTTGAAAATATTTTATGTAATTCTTCATATTCCTTGTCCAATTATAAGACCTTTTCAAAGCATAATCTGTATTCAAGGGTATATAGTTGTTGAATTTTCTCTTGGCATTCTCATCCAATATTATTCCCTTTAAGTTTCATTATGAAACAAAATCCTGATGCTTATTCCTAAAATTTTAGATAAAAAAACAGAATAAATAGGTCACAAATTGCCCACTTACTCTGTCATTACCTGAGAGATTCTCCCATAGGGATTGCTCCTTCGGTGCATATCGCTTTTCAGAGTTCTGTCATAATACGGTCCTTTTGCCTGAGAGGTTCATCATGGATCGGCGGCCCATGACTTACTCCTTCGGCGCCATAAAAATGGTCTCTTCCGCATTAATCATCCAGATATATTCAGTTGATAATAAATTGACAATTTTATTGACATCCATGGATATTATAATATATAAATTTAAAATAAACAACCTTTTTTTAAAAATATTTTTTATACAACAATAAAAGTTGAAGATTAGATGGTCTTAGGGCTGGTTTTATTTTTGTCTAATATAAATAAAGCTATATTTGATGAATGGTCCGCCATCCTCTCCAAATTAGATATGGCATCTAAAAATATTATACCTGAACCAGTAAGACATTGACCTTTATTTAGTCTTTCTATGTGGTTGGCCCTATTTTGCCTTTCTAGTATATCTACTTCATCCTCTAATTTCAATACACCTTTTGCTAAGGCTTCGTTATTAGATTTGAATGCCTCTAAGGCCTGTTGAAAAGCTTCACTAACTTTATCAAATATTTCATGTAACTCTCCAATGGCTTGATCAGTAAAGGGGAAATTGTTGTCCCTTCTTTCCATGGCCAGTTCAGCTATATTTTCAGCATGGTCTCCAACTCTTTCAATATCGTTAATTATATTAAAGAATATATTAACCCTTTTATGTTCTTCATCTGAAATAGGTGCGTTGGATAACATGACTAAGTAATCCGTTATTTCTCTTTGTAGTCGATTTATTTTTTGCTCCTGCTCTAAGACCAGATCTATATTTTCGTATCTTTCTTCTACGAAGGCATATCTAACCTTATTTAGATTATCTAATGCAAGACTTCCCATTCTAAGAATTTCCTTCTTAACTTGACCTAAGGCAATACTTGGAGTTTCAACAATTCTTGGATCCAAGAACTTTGCCTCTTGAACTTCAAGTTTACCATCTCCAGGAATGATGGTTCGGGCAATTTTAACTAATAGATTAGCAAATGGTAATTGAATAATTACATTTATTAAATTGAATAAGGTATGAGCATTAGCAATTTGTCTTTTTACATCTAATGGCGATATTTTCGTTACCAAAAACTCAATAGGATGCCTTAAAATGGTCATAAATATTATTGTACCAATAAGGTTAAATAAAAAATGTATTACTGCTGCTCTTTTTGCTGTCTTATTAGCCCCTATTGATGAAATCAAGGCAGTAGTAGTTGTACCAATATTTTCTCCAAAAAGAATTGGAAAGGCCACATCCATTTGTACTAGGCCTTGACCTGCAAGAGCTTGAAGCAAACCTATAGAAGCACTACTGCTTTGTATAATGGCAGTAAGTCCAAGTCCTACGAGCATGCCAAGAATTGGATTTTTTAAGCTAATCATAATATTGGTAAAAACCGGCATATCCGCTAAGGGCTTTAAACCACTTCCCATCATATCCATACCCATAAAAAGAATTCCGAAACCTATTAATATTTCAGCTATACTTTTAGCCTTTTTCTTTGAAGTGGCAATCCAAATCCCTACACCCACTGCCACTGCTATAGGTGCAAAGTCAGTAAGATTAAAAGCAATTAATTGAGCTGTTACAGTGGTACCTATATTGGCCCCCATAATCACACCTGCAGCTTGAGCAAGCGTCATTAATCCTGCATTAACGAACCCAATAACCATTACTGTAGTAGCAGATGAACTTTGTATTATCATAGTTACTAAAGCACCTACAATTACACCCATCAGCCTATTGTTAGTCAATACTTCAATCAATTTTTTTAACCTGTCACCTGCAGCCTTTTGTAATCCAATGCCCATTAAGTTCATTCCGTATAAAAACAACCCTAATCCACCTAATACTGGTAAAGCAATATTCATAATTATCCTCCTAATTTCTACTTGTTTTATCATCAGTATACTTGCTATTCGATATTTGGAAAACCTAATTGTCTCAATGCCTCATAAAGTATGATATTAACTGAGTTTGCAAGATTTAATGACCTAGCTATATTGCTTTTCATTGGTATTCTAATGGTTCTATCATCATTACCTTCTAAAATTTCATCGGATAATCCCTTAGTCTCTTTTCCAAAGACGAAGAAGGATTCATCTGTATATTTCATATCTGTATATTTTTGTTTTCCCTTGGTGGTGGCATAATAAAAATTTCCTTTGGGATATTTGCCTAAGAGTTGAAAGAAATTGTCATAATAATGGATTTCTACTAAGGGCCAATAATCTAGTCCTGCCCTTTTGAGATGTTTATCATCTACAGAAAAACCTAAGGGGCGTATAAGATGAAGTACTGTACCCGTAAGGGCACAAGTCCTGGCAATATTTCCTGTATTTGAAGGTATCTCTGGTTCTACAAGAACTATATGCAATGCCATAATATAAATTGTCATCTCCTATTCTAATATAAATTTTTCTATTACCTTGGCTACACCATCATTGTCATTGGTATCAGTAATATAGTCTGCCCTATTTTTTATTTCTTCATCTCCATTTCCCATGGATACCCCCAGTCCTGCAAATTGCAACATAGATAAATCATTCTCACTATCTCCAACGGCAATTACTTCATGGGCTGCTACATTAAGCTTTTTGCATAGTTCTTTTAGGGCCTGCCCTTTAGAAACGTTTAGGCTCATTGCCTCTATATTATTTGACCAGGAGCTAGATGTAGAAATATTTCCTAGGCTTTCTAAGTCTCTTCTTAAACTATTTAATTTGTTATTATCTTCGTCAACAAATAAGAACTTATATATATTGACATTTTTTACCCTTAATTCACTTATATTATCAAAAATATGGATGTCGATATTAGAATTTCCATTTCCTTCATTGTAAAATTTTAGAACTTCATCAACTTTAATGTGGGAATAAAATTTAGACTCATCATAAAAATGATAGTAAATATTTCTTTCTCTAGCCATATTAGCTATTTTTTCGACTAGGTTCATTTCAATAGGCCTTTTATAGATAATTTTTTCAGACTCATCTGCAATAATTGCACCATTGCAAGCAATAATTGGATTTCTCAAATCTAAAATTTTGGAATAAGCTAAGGCGGATTTTAATATCCTCCCTGTTGATAATACTACATATACTCCTTTAGACTTTGCCATGTCTATTGCTGCTTTTGTCCTGGAAGATACTTGATTTTTGCTATTTAACAAAGTACCATCCATGTCAATGGCTATTAATTTATATTTCATTTGCTTCACTCCTCAATAAGATAATATAACATATAATTAATAAAAATAAAACACAAAAAAGCTTCACTGAATTATAAAAATCAATGAAGCTTTTATTATTTTTTCCTATAGCTAATTGCTAATAGGAGTAATAGAAAGGCTCTTAGTATGCTTGTTTATCTCTATGGCAACATTTATGCCATATACCTTTTCCATATTTTCCTTTGTAATTACTTTTTCTGGAATTCCATTATCTATTATTTTTCCAGAACCGATAATAATGATTTCATCTGAATATCTGGAGGCCAGATTTATATCATGTATGGCAATGATTATAGTAGTTTTCTTCTCCTTATTTAGCCTTCTTAGGAGATTTAATATTTCCATTTGATGATTTATATCTAAGTGGGAAGTTGGTTCATCTAATAATATTATGGGAGTTTCTTGAGCTAAGGCCTTAGCAATTATTACTCTTTGCCTTTCTCCCCCTGATATTTCAGTAATATACTTGTCTTTTAGATGTAAAGTATTGGTAGCTTTTAAGGCTTCATGAACTATTTCATAATCCTTTTCATCATATTTTTCAAATTTTTTTTTGTAAGGATATCTACCCATTAGGACTATATCTTCAACGGTAAAATCGTAATCTATTAGAGTATTTTGTGGTACTAAGGAGACTTTTCTAGCCAATTCCTTTTTACTTAGGCTGTTTATATCTTCATTGCCTATTAAAATCTTTCCTTTCCAGGGTGGGTATAGGTGGCTTAATAGTTTAATAATGGTTGATTTTCCAGACCCATTGGGACCAATTAAGCTTACAAATTTCCCTTCTTCTATTTTAAAAGAAATATCGTCAATTATCTTTTCTTTATAACCAAATTGTAAATTTTCTACTTCTATGGCAAACACTTTATCAGCTCCAATTCACAATGGCAAATCAATATTTATTGACCTTTTTGCTAGCCCTTAACAAATATAAGAAAAAAGGTCCTCCAAATAATGCTGTTATTATACCTACTGGAATCTCCATAGGAGAAATAATAGTGCGAGCTATGGTATCTGCTAATATCATAAAAATTCCACCTACTAAGGCTGAGGCTGGAAGAAGGATCCTATTATCTACCCCAAAAAAGATCCTAGTTATATGGGGTATGATTAAACCTACAAAGCCTATAATTCCACTTATGGATACAACCATAGAAACCATAAAAGTTCCTAGAATTAAAATATATATCTTTACTTTTTCCACATCTACACCAAGGCTTTGGGCGGACTCATCACCGGTTAACATAATGTTTAAATCCCTGGCGAAGAAGTTGATTATTATCATGGCCAAAATAACCGGTATGGAGATACTAAGCAATGGATTCCAGCCCTTGCCTGATAAACTGCCTA
>JAAYHU010000038.1 GCA_012735245.1 Tissierellia bacterium | reverse complement strand
GTGTAAATTTTCCCAGGTTTTTAATAAATTGGGGAACATTTTGATAGATACCTTCTTGGGCAAACATAGATAAAAATAGGGTTGTTATTGAAATTAAGGCTGAAATTACAGAGGCAGTGCCTTCATTGTTAAATATCCTGGTCATAGCTAAGGATAGGGTAATGGCGAATAAACTAGCTAGGATTAGATTAACAACAATTATATGAAGGTTTACTATATTATATCCGATAAACTTTTTCCCTAATAGAAGAACCACTAAATTGGCACCTACTTGAAAAACTAGCAAGGATAAGGCAATGCTACCCAATATGGTCCCTGTCCTATTTGGAGTAGTTACAGCCCTAGAAATTACGTTTTTCTTTTTAAATTCAATCAATTCCGTTCCTATAGTTGAAGAACCTAGTATTATGAAATATATTAGGAGCATAGTTGTAGTATGCAAGTCTCCAGTGGTAACCCTTTCATTTCTCTCAAACAGGGTTTTAGCATTTAAGATATACAAGTCCTCCCTACTAGAAATAACCCCCTTATCCATCAGCAATTTTTCCTTTATCATTCCATTGATTATATTGTTTATCTCCATTTCTAGAGGGATTATAGCATTTCCTTCTTCCCTCTTATAGGATTGGATAATGGGCTTTTCATAGTTATTTATCTTTTCAGTAAAATCCTCCGGAATATTGTAAACAATAGCTACTTCATTTGTCTCTAAAAGCTCTAAGGCCCTTTCCTTGTTATTTTTAAAAACCCAATTTGGCTTTGTTTGAGCTTCTATAACCTTCTGTCCCAAGTCTCCTTTGTCTTCTATATTAAAGGCAACATTTATATTTGTGAGGGCAGAGCCTTGGTTGCCTTTTGATAAGAAGTTTACAAATAGAACGACTAAGAAAGGGACTATGAGCATAAAGCTAAGCTTAAGAGGGTCCTTTAACATTCTTTTTATATTTACATATATCAATTGAATTATATTCATTCACTAACACCCCATTTCATTTGAACTGCCAAGATGCTCAAAACATATAGGATGAAGGATATTCCTAGCATAATCAGTAGATAACTTGATATGGAATGAACAGTGCCATCTAGTAAATAATTCCTGTAGGTGTTGCTTATCAAGATATCAGGCTTGATTTTAGATAAAAATCCCACTATCCTATTTGAGTTAATCTTAGTTATGGGACTTAGGAGGCCTCCAAAGGCCATTTGAGCTATTAATAGAGTTTGTAGTAAAGGAATACCATATTTTTTCTTGAATATGGTAGATATTAAGGAGCCAGCAGCTGTTATCATTAGACTTTGAACTAAAACTATCAATAGCAATAATACTAGGGGACCATTGAAGGATAGACCAGCAATCCTATATGCAAAGACGTATAGGAGGCTTGCTATAATCATGGTGAAATAGGTTGAAGCAAAACCATAATTAAAGTACTGAACCCTAGTCATGGAGGTAGACATTACCCTATGATATATTCCCTTTTCCTTTTCTAGAGCATCTGAGGAAACAACGGCCATTAGGAAAATGACAAAGGCAAAGCTTAAAAAGGTGATTGAATAATATTCATAGGAGTTTAAGCTTTTTCTTACTGTGTGAATATTTGACTTAATTGGTTCAGTTGCATAGGCCTTTAATAATATGTTGTTTATTTCCAATATAAGATTTTCTTTTTCTTCAGCAGATATGGGCATATTTTCAATATTTCTTCGTATGACTAAGCCTTGGCTTATTTCCTCATTATATTTGTCTATAATACTCATTAGAATGTGCCCTAAGGTAGTAGAGGCTTTTTCTTTAGCTTCTACTATTACTGAAGTGGAGCTATTGCCTAAGAGACTGTCTTCATATCCCTGTGGAATTCTAATGGTATAATCAAAATTTTCATCTTGGGAATTTTTCACAGTAATAACTTTTGACATTTCTTCACTGCTAATAAAATCTACTAAATTTTTTGATTGAACTGTATTGTCTTCATCTTGGATTACAACTGACATAATAGGATTATTTATTGACGGGGTGAATAAATCCTTTTGGGTGTAACCCATTATTAAAGCAAGGACTAAGGGATAGACTCCGTAGGATAGTAAAAAAGCTGGAAACTCTTTAATTATACCTTTTATACTGACTTTCAAGAAAGCTAATAACTTCATCACACCACCCCTAATCCCTTAATCTCTTTCCAGTTAATGCTAAAAATACTTCTTCCAAATTAGGTTCCTCAACATTTATACTTTTAATTGTGGAATGATTGTTTTCTAGAATTTTTAAAAGAGGCTCAAGTTTAAAACTGGATTCTTCAACTAATAAATTAATTTCATCATGGGAATATTCACAGTCAATTACCCCATCCATGGCCTTAATCCCATCTATTAGCTCCTTGCTTATATTTTCCACCTTTAGATTTACTTTATTGTTGCTGCTTATCATGGATTTTACATTCTTTTTGCTGCCATAGGCGATTTCTTTTCCTTCATCTATGATGAAAATATTGTTACAGAGGTATTCCACTTCCTCCATATAATGGGAAGTATATATGATCGTTGTATTATACTCCCTATT
>JAAYHU010000182.1 GCA_012735245.1 Tissierellia bacterium | reverse complement strand
TAATAAAATTGGGTCATATTCTTCTATGGTATTATGCCCTAAGACCCTTACTAAACTCACACCTGCACCATCTTTTGTCCTGAAGCCCCTTATCTTGGTTTTAATCTTCCTTTCCATTTTAACCTCCTGTAAAATTAATCCTTACACAATCTCTTAATCTACTTTTTCCCATATACAAATGCTTTAAAACATGGAATTATTCTATCTATAATGCTATTTGATTACTTTCATTATTAAAAACCCGGTTTTCGAAATAACGAAAACCGGGTTTTGTTTACAAGCTGAAGTCATAACTATTTATGGCCTATTATTCTATATGTTAGGTTATTTTGACTTAAATCTTAATACTTTTCCTGCTTTTTGAGGAGTAGGTTCACCATTGTCTACTAGAATCTTACCATTTACTAGTACATATTCTATTCCTATTGGATATTGCATTGGATTTGTATAATCTGCTGTATCTTTTACTGTTTCAGGGTCAAAGATTACAATATCTGCTGCTAAGCCTTCTTTTAAGTATCCTCTATCGTATAATCCTAGAACTTCTGCTGGTTTTCCTGTCATCTTATAGATGGCAGTTTCTAATGAGAAGGTTCCTTCTTCCCTTACATATTTTCCTAATATCCTTGGAAATGCCCCATATAGCCTTGGATGTGGCTTTCCACCCATGATACCATCTGTACATACATTGTGTTCTGGACGGCTCATTATTAATTTAACATGTTCTTCAGTTCCGTAGAAGTCAACTAATCCTACTATGTTTTCTTCTTCTAAAATCACATCGAATATAGCATCCAATGGGTCTTTTCCTCTCATTTCACCTATTTCAACTAGGTTCTTGCCTACTACATCTTCGTTTTTACTGCTTCCTACGAATGTTACGAATATACCTTCTAGTCCTGCAAATTCAACGAAGTTATCCCATCCAGGAATGCCATTTCTTATATCTTCTTTCATCTTTTCTCTTAATTCTTTATCTTTAAGCCTTTCTAATAACTTATCTGTACCGCCATCATGCACCCAAGGTGGTAAGATAACGCTCATCATTGTGCTTCCTGCTACATATGGGTATTGGTCAAAGGATACTGTCATTCCTTCTTCTTTGGCTTTTTCTAGTTTTTCCATTACTTTAGGGAACTTGTCCCAGTTCTTCTTGCCGCAAACCTTAAAGTGTGAGAAGTGTACCTTACAGCCGCTTTCCCTACCAATAGTTAATATTTCATCCATTGAATTTAGTATGTCGTCAGCTTCGCTTCTTTGGTGTGTTATAAAGATGGCACCTTTTTCATTTAATACTTTTCCTAATTCTATAAATTCATCAATCTTTGCATAGCAGCATGGAGGATAAATCATGCCTGTTGACATACCAAAGGCCCCTTCATCTATGGCTTTTGCCAAGTTTTCTTTCATTAATTTTAATTCTTCGTCATTTGGTTCTCTATTATCTAGGCCCATGGAAACCATTCTTATGTTTCCATGAGGAGCTAAGTAAGCTATATTTGGACCTAAGTCAAGCTTTTCAATAGTTTCAAGGTAATCAGCAACGCTTCTCCATGTATAATCTACTTTATAGTCCCCTTCCAAACCTTTCATAGCTTTAGTCCATGAAGATAGGTTTTCATCATCTACTGGAGCAGGTCCCATACCATCTTGTGCAACTAATTCTGTAGTAATACCTTGTCTGATCTTAGGTGATAAATATGAATCCTTAAATAGAAGAAGACTAGAATGACTATGAGTATCTATAAATCCTGGGCTGACTATTTTCCCTTCTGCATCAATAACCCTGTCAAAATCCTCCCCTGTAATAGTACCTATTTTTACTATTTTATCATCTTCAATTACTATATCAGCCTTAAACCTCTCTTTACCAGTACCATCAATTATAGTACCATTCTTTATAAGAATCTTTGCCATAAGATAGCCCCTTTCTAATTAGAATATACCGGACAATATTATTTATTAGTCTAAATTCAACATTTCTGCTGGTTCTACACCATTCTTCCTATCTATTGCAGATACTAAGAAGATTACAATGAATGCTACTATACCACCAGGAACCATTGCGCTTAATCCCCAAGGAGTACCTAAACCATAAATCCAAATTGCTGCAACTATAGTTCCTGCAATAATTGATACAAATCCTGCTCTCTTAGTTACCCCTTTGTAGAAGATACCGCAAATAAATGCTGCAAATGGTCCTGCACTTCTTAATGCAAAGGCTGACATCATAACGCTTATGATATTGGAGTTAGTTAATGCTACAACTAATCCTACTAATCCAACAACTAACATAGCTACTCTTGAAACTAATACTTCTTTTTTATCGTCTTTAACGCCTTTATTTATATAAGGCCTAAATATGTCGTTAGTAAACATTGTTGCTGTACCAAGCATGTTGCCTGCTGCACTACTCATTGTTGCTGCTACAATAGATGCCAATATAATACCTGCTACCCATGCTGGAGCAAAAGTAATAGTAGTTTGTGCTAATGCATTCTTTTGTGGACCTGCAGCAAAACCATCAATACATGTATATCCTACAAGGCCGATGATTGCTGGTACTATTGCATATGCAGCTGATAAAAGTCCTGCTATTACTGATCCTAATTTAGCAGATACGCTGTCTTTAGCAGAGCAGTAAGTTTGTACTATTTCTTGGCCTGTTGGGAATGTCATGAAGTACATTGCTATATATCCAAGTATTGTAGGAATACCTACTTTAGTCATACTCAATAAATTAAGATCTGGATTAGCACTTGACATAGCTCTAGCTTTTTCAAATAATGCTGAAAATCCACCAACAGCATCATTGTTAACTATTATAAACATTGAAATTGCCATACCTACAGTTATAAACAACACGTGAATTATATTTGCAGCTGCTACAGAGGCAAGTCCGCCACCCATAGTATAGATAATTACTATAATTGTAGATATGATTGCTGCTTTATCAAATGCAAGTCCTGTAACTACGTTAATTATTGTAGCAGTTGCAATTATTTGAGCTCCTGTTGCCATAAATAGAGCCAGAATAGATGTAATGGCAGTTATTATGTGGGCAGGTTTCCCATATCTCATCTTAATTATTTCAGGAACTGTATTGGCTTGTGTCCTTCTAAAATATGGAGCTATAAATGATACCAAAATAAAGCCAATACCTGCTGCGATTACATACCAACTAGCAGATAATCCTTGACTATAAACATTTGTTGCAACACCTGTAGTACTTGCTCCACCAGTATTTGCAGCAAATAATGTTCCAGCAAGAACTAAAGGTCCTAATGATTTTCCAGCCATTAAGAAATCTTCATTACTTTGCTTTTCAGCTTTTTTCTTTTTCTTATTAGAAACTGCAAGTCCAATTAAAGCAGCAGCAATCATATATAATATGATTATTACTAAAGCAGTAATTTGTGTATTATTCATAGTAGCCCTCCTCTTAGATTACTTATTTTAGAAAATTATTTTAATAAGCCTTTAATAATACCAAAATAGCCATTCATAGCCTTCACTAATTGATCAATTTCAATATATTCATCAATTGTATGGGCTAAGTTTTCTCTTGATGGACCAAAACCTATTGTCTTTATTCCAGCTTCTCCTGCATAATGGCTGCCATTTGTACAGAATGAATAGTGGGTAATTTCTGGGTCTAGACCTGCTTCTTTTAATCCTTTATAAGCACTTTGTATGAATTCTGAGTCTTTATCGAATTTCCATCCTGGGAAGAATCTTTCCCCTTGTATAAAGTTTCCTGTCCAACATTTTTCTTCACCTTTGGCATAGGAAACCTTGGCACTAAATTTGGGATCTTCCTTCTTCATTTCTTCAATTAGTTCTTCTAATGGTGCTAATACACTTTCTTTAGTTTCACCTACTAGCAATCTTCTGTCATAGGTAATTTTGCAATAATCTGGTACAACAGAAGCTCCTGGATATGGTGATGATTTGATATCAACTAATTCTAATATTCCATATCCTAAATCTTCATCATGAGTCATTTCAATATTCCTTACTCTATTTATCAGATTAGCAGAACTATATACTGCATTTAATCCTTTATCTGGATTAGCTGAATGTGCTGGCTTTCCAAAGGTTTCAAATACAATTTCTGCCCTTCCTCTTTGACCAATTTTTAAGTTTAATTCTGAAGCTTCACATATTACAACATAGTCTGGTTTTGCATATTCACTAACTTTACGTGCAGCAACTCCTTCAAAGCATTCTTCGTGAACTACTCCAGCAATTAAAATTTCACCTGGGAAGTTTCTATTAGTTTGCTTTGCAAATTCATAAGCACCTATAATGGAAGCAGCCAATGCACCTTTCATATCAGTTGCTCCTCTGCCGTAGACTTTTCCATCTACTACTTTTCCTTCAAAAGGATTTACTGACCATTTTTCAGGTTCTGGAACTTGTACTGTATCAATGTGGGAATCAAACAAGATTTTTGGCCCTGGCAAATTACCTTTTATTCTTCCGATGATGCTTCCGTACTCATCTATATGGAAGTCATCAAAACCAAGTTCAGTAAATGTCTTCCTTAATACCTCAACTATAGCTCCCTCCTCTCCTGAATATGATTTAGCTTGTATTAATTCTTGAGTTAATTTGATAACTCTTTCTGTGTCTTTAATAAACATCTAAAAACTGCCTCCTTTTCATTTTCAAGTTCTTAGGATATAAATAGAGATATTCATTTACTTATTAATCCATTATTTTGAGCAATAGTCTCCATCCCAAACTATATCCTTAAATTTATATGGATCTGTATCCCCTTCTGTACTAATTACTAGAACTACTGAATTTTCATCTAATTTTAGCTTTTCTCTTATGTCCTTATATTCATCTCTCTCCATTATTAAACTTACAGCACCAATTCCAACTCCAGCACCTGATTCTCCTGATATTATTTGAGGATCTCCTTTAAGAGGTGCTGCCAATATTCTCATACCTCTTGCAGATACATAATCTGGGCAGGACAAGAATCCATCAGCGTAATTCATTAATATATCAAAACTTATAGTATTTGGAGCACCACAAGCTAATCCTGCCATGATAGTAGGCATATCCCCTTCTACTATTTCTCTTTCTCCCCTCAAGGAAGATAGATAGATGCAATTTGCTTCATCTGGTTCTACAATGACTGTTATAGGTTTATCTTCACCAAACTTATCCACTAGATATCCAAGTATTGCTCCAGCAAAGGACCCTACTCCAGCTTGTAAAAATACATGTGTTGGCTTATCGATACCATATTCAGCTAATTGCTTTATAGCTTCATAAATTATGGTTCCATATCCTTGCATAATCCAAGTAGGTATCTCTTCATAGCCTTCCCAAGCTGTATCTTGAATAACTACCCAACCATGTTCCTTAGCCATGTCTTCTGAAAGCTTAACTGCTGCTTCATAATTTCCATCAATTATGGAAACTTCTGCCCCTTCATTTCTGATATTATTTAATCTAATTAATGATGAACCCTTTGGCATATATACAACTGCCTTTTGTCCCAATTGCTTTGCTGCCCATGCAACTCCTCTACCATGGTTACCATCAGTAGCAGTTACAAAGGTGATTTCCCCTAATTTTTCTTTCACTTCTTTAGAACGTAGATACTCAAATGATACTTCTGAAATATCCATGCCTAATTTTTCAGCTAAATATTTGCCAACTGCATAGGCACCACCTAAAACTTTAAATGCATTTAATCCAAATCTATAGGATTCGTCTTTTACGAAAATATTCTTTAGACCAAGATGTTTAGCTAAAACATCTAATTTTTGTAAAGGTGTTATTGAATATTCACTAAATCCTTTATGAAAGTTATTTACTTTTTCAACTACTTCTTCAGAAATAAAATCTACACTTATATTTTGTTTATCATTTCTTGAATTGTTGAAATTAGCTTTTATTAGGTCTTTATTATTTGGCATTTTTTTCCTCCTTCTACAGTTTGCTATTATTATCAACACACTGTTATAATTGCAATTCCTATGCCAAGCTATTAAACTTATATGAACAATTTTTGGAATAGCTAATTTTCAATGATTCGATATTAAAAATTTTCTATATTATCTAATTACTTTTTAAAAAAACAAAGCAATGATTATCAAAATGATAATCATTGCCCCTAATAGTAAAGTACTATTCTATATCAACCCTAGAATTTAGGCATTCTAAATTAATTATCAAAATGATAACCCATTATCATTTTGATAATTAATTATAATCCATATTTTTTTATCTTCCTATATAGGGTGGCTATGCCAATTCCTAATTCTTCTGCTGCCTTTTCCTTACCTTCTTTTGTATTACCATATATGGATAATGCTTTTTTAATATACTTCTTTTCCATTTCCTCTAATGACAATGATAGATACATTTCATTTTCTCTATTTAATATATTTTTAGGAATATGATTTAGCGTAACTATTCCATTGCTTTCCACCATATTCATTGCATATTCTATAACATTCTCTAGTTCCCTAACATTTCCATGCCAATCATAATTCATAAAACAATCCCATACTTCATCACTAAAAATTACATTTACCTTATTAAATAAGCTTGAATACTTCTTTACAAAATAATATGTCAATACCTTAATGTCTTCCTTTCTTTCTCTAAGAGGTGGAATATGAAATGGAATTACATTTAAACGATAATATAAATCCTCCCTAAACATATATTCCTTTATTAAGGATTCTAAATCCTTATTTGTAGCAGCTATTACCCTAATATCTACGGGAATTGGCTCATTGGAACCTAATCTAGTGATCTCTCTTTCTTCCAATACTCTCAACAACTTAGATTGTAAGTATAAAGGCATGTCTCCTATTTCATCTAGGAAAAGGGTCCCCTTATTGGCAAATTCAATCTTTCCAATTTTACCTTTAGGATCAGCTCCTGTAAAGGCCCCCTTAACATAACCAAATAATTCTGATTCCAATAGAGTATCGGGAATTGCAGCACAATTTATGGCTACAAAGGCATAATCCCTTCTATCACTTTCCATATGAATTGCTCTAGCAAATAATTCCTTCCCAGTACCACTTTCTCCTGTAATTAGTACTGTAGAATTAGAGGATTTAATTTTCTTTATCTTATTCTTGATGGTTATTATTTCTTTGCTTTCTCCAATTATTTTATCTAATCCCATATTTTCTTTAGTAGTAGTAATAGAGGTTGATATGGCTTCAAGCCTATTTATGTTAGTAAAAATATAAACTTTATCATAAGTGGAAACTCCACTTATAATTTTATGTTCTTCCCCTAAAACATAATATTTTTTCTTATCTATAATCAGTTCATATTCATCTAAGTTTAAAATTTCATTGCCAGTTTTATTTATGCTGTCTATAAACTCAGGTATATCTTCTATGCCTAGCATATTTATTGCAGTGCTATTTATATTGATGATTTTATTTTTTTTATCTATTATCAATACACCTTGCTCAATCTTTTCTATGATGCTACTTAACACTTCAATTAAATTCTTCATCTTTCTTACTTCTAAACCTTCTCTAGCCTTAGAAGCTATTAAATCAGAAATTTGCTCCAGAAAATCAGTAAATATATCAAGATTTTTTAATATATGCTCTATTTGATTCTCAGTAAAGCAAACTAAGCCTATGACTCCTATGACTTCATCATGCATTTTTATTGGCATACTCATTTCAAAGGTTTCATCACAATTGTTTTGCCATTTACAAAATCTGCAAATAGGATGATTACCTGGGTCTTTAATAATTTGAAGTTGACCATTTCTCATTACTTCTTTGTAAACATGGCCCTCTTCTTCCATATACTCATTTAATCGATTGCTAAACATGCCTGTTCCAGCAATCCTATATAAATTTTCATCTACTATCTCCACATCTACTCTTAAAACCTTTGATAATACCTCTGCATATTTAATTACTGTTGTCTGCATCTCTTTTAATAAACTCATGTAATCACCCATCATTTTGTTTTATCATCTTGATTCTTAGATATTAATATTATATCAGACTATAAAAATATATGTAAGTGGAATTACCATCAGTTTACCTACATATTTAAAAATCTATATCCCTTAATATTAAATGGAATTAACAAAAAATGAGGCACTTAACAACAATAGTTAAGTGCCTCAACCATCAAATAAAACATTTTTGTTTTCTGTCATTAGACCTTTCATAATGGCGGAGAGAGAGGGATTTGAACCCTCGGTGCAGTTTCCTGCACAGTGGTTTTCGAGACCACCACCTTCAGCCACTCGGTCATCTCTCCAATATGTTTACTAAAATATTATAACATAAAAATAGGAAGAAGGTAAACTTCTTCCTTTTTATAACTTCAACTCTCCCATATTGGCATATAATACCTCTTCCTTAGATTCTTCTATCTTTTTTTCTTTTCTTTCTTCAGCTGATGATATGGCCCCTTTATTTATCTTCACCTTTTCCTTAACTATGGGTAGCTTATCCTCTGCTGCCACTATTAGGCCATAGTTTCTAATTTCCAATACATTGTTGATAAAGCTTTCCATGTCTAGTTTTTCGTCTATATCCAGCTTACCTACGTTTCTTATTGTAACTTTTTCTTTAATAGTGCCTGTTAATACCATATGTCCAGTATTTTCCAATATATTTCCTTCCAGAACTTCCACATCAACATTTTCACCAATATTGTCCTTGATTAAATCATAGGTCTTCTTGTTGCAGGTTATACCAACGCATAATAGGAGTTTAATGTATTTTCCAAAATCAGTGTTTTCTTCTAGGTCAACTTTCACTTTCCCATCTACATAAAGAACTGCTTCATTATATTTGTTTATAAAATTGTTGTCTATCAATACATCCTTGTCAATATACTGAATTTCTCTGTCAATGTTTGGGATAACTTCTTTATTTACAGAATAATAATTATCTATATATTGGGAGATTTCATCTTCTAAGTTCTCTAGGATCACTAGCTTACCTAAAATTTCTATATTAGAAATTCTTTCTTCTAGTAATTTAGGGTCTATTGGCTCTAGGACTAATAGCTTTTCAATGGCTAGTTTAGATCCCTTTCTCATACTCTTTAAAAACCTATTATCAAGTTTGATTTTCCCATCAACAAAAGTATAATCACTGGAGTATACAGTTAAAACCCCATTTATGGTACTCTTGGTTTGTATAGTTCCCGATAACTTCTTAGGGCATATTAATTCTCCATTAACTAAAATTGAAAAAAGTTTTTCCCTTAGTAAATTTACATCTATATCATTTTTAAAAATCAATTCTCCGTTGACTAGAAAGGCTACTTGGTTATCTATTCCTTCCAAATATTCCTTATCTACTTCTAGGTTTCCGTTCTGCATTACCAAGCTTATATTTTTGTCTGAGGGGATTTTTAATGTCATGCCTACATTGGCCTTTTTGGCATCCTTTAATAAGATTTGGGATTTGTCGCTTTCTATGAATATACCAATATTTTCAATTGCTGTAATCTTCTCTGCCACTTCCTCTTTAATTTCCCTAACATCTAAGACCCCAATATTTTTTATCTTTGCCATTTTACTACCTCCTATAAATAATCCTTTAATATTTTTAAAGCCTTACTAAGTTGAGACCTGACAGTTGAAGGGGGAAGGTTTAACTTCTCCCCTATTTCTCTACTATTTAAATTCATCTTATACCTAAGTACTACCAGGTCTCTCAAGTGTTTGGGCAATTTCTCCAGTAAACCCTCCATAACTACTTTTTCTTCAAAACTTTCTTCTTTTGCAAATATGTCTACTTCCCATTGATAATCCAGCCTACTTCTTTTTCTAATATTGTCTATGTTTTTATTCCTTATTGTTGTAAAAAACCAGCCCTTAATCTGATACTCATTCATAAACTGAAACATCTCTTCCCTTTCCAAGGCTGCCACATAGGCGTCTTGTACTAAATCAAAGGCTTCATTATAGTCTTTTGTAATACTCTTTGCAAAGGCTAAGAAGTCATTATGGTATTTTTCATAAACTACATATATATTCATAATCCACTTCCTTTACTTAATCTTGGAAAGGGGCAAGAGAGATTTTATTAATTTTAGTTTACTATGATGTGAATAATAATTAAAGAATTTTAAGAGTTTTTTTTTAGGTTTCCTTTTCTTTTATTTGCTTTATACTTAGGTATTTGTTCTTCCTTGTCATATAACCATAGGCTATCACCAAATAAAATTGGATTTTGGGGTATATTAACCATTTTCATTCTCCTTTCCACCTTATCTATTCCTATCTTGTTTTCCCTAGTCACTAATAAAACGAAATAGAAGGTAAAAGTGTCCAAAAAAAATAGAAAAACTTTCAAGATTTTTGAAAGTTTTTCTATTTCTTGCTTTTCCGTAATTCTTTAAAGAAATCAGATAATATACTGCTACATTCTTCCTCTAAGACCCCAAATTCCACTTCCAACCTATGGTTAAACTTAGGATGGTTAGTCAAGTCCTCTACTGTACCGCAGCAACCTCTTTTCAAGTCCCTAGTCCCAATAACTAGTCTTCCTATTCTAGAATTCACTATGGCTCCTGCACACATGGCACAGGGCTCTAGGG
>JAAYHU010000037.1 GCA_012735245.1 Tissierellia bacterium | reverse complement strand
TATTTATAGCTCCTGGTATATGGCCTCCTCTTGCCTCGCCATAATTTTGAGCTCCTTCATATTCTTTCTTTGATCTTGCATCTATTATCACTAATTCTCCTAATCTGTTTGCCAATTCTTCAGTTTCTATATTTGTATCATCACTTAATTCTGTTATGGTAACTTCTGCTTTAGTTGGCTCTACAGCTTCTTTAGATACTTCATATCCTTTAGCTTTCCAATAATCAAATCCTCCATCTAACATCCTTGCATTTTCAAATCCTGCTCTTCTCAACATCCAAACTATTCTTCCATCTTCTCCCCAACCACCATCGGTAGTTGTGTATACTACAATTTCCTTATCAGCAGATATACCCAATTCTGATAGCTTTTTAGATAGTTCTTCTGCCTTTAGAACAGTACCCCAATTTGGATTATCTGCTTGAGTTCCAGACATATCAGCAAAGTTTTGCCACATAACAGCTATTGCCCCTGGTATATGTCCCTTATTATAAGCATCTGCTCCTCTGGCATCTAATATAAGTATGTTTTCATTCCCTAAATTTTCATTTAACCAATCAGCATCAACTATGTAACTTGTGTCAACAAATTCAACTGTTTCTTCTGTTGATTCTTCTACTGTTTCTTGCTCATCAGTTTCATCTGTAGGGGTATTATCTGAATTACTTGAACAGCCGCTTACTACTAATGATAATGCCAATATTAGTACAAGCATAAATGCAATTTTTTTCATCTAATCCATCTCCTTTTTTTGATTCTATTTAAGCACTTTTGACATAATTTTATCATACCTTAACCTTTTAATAAAATTCATGATATCTATAGTAAAAACTATATCCATAAATTTTATAAATACTCCTTAAGGAGCTCCTTCATAAAGTCCATCTGCAGATATCTCTTAATGGTATTGAAGGTATCCATATTCTTTATGGCCTTATCAGGTTTTTGGTATTCCACATAAGCATAGGCACACCAGGACAAGGCCCTTAAGTATAGGTAAGGGGTATATAGGTGGACCCTTTCCCTTATATCTTTGTCCTGCCCTTTTAGGTTTCCCACATAGGTTTTGAAGAAGCCTTCCCTTTCCTCTTTGCTCAGCACGTAATCCGTCTTCCAAAGGGTTGTGGTGGGAGCTAAAAACTGGGTCAGATCCTGACAGGGGTCGCTTATAACTGGCTTTTCCCAGTCTATCAAGTAGCTCTTTTCCCCAATTATGAAGTTATGGGAATTGACCTCTGTATTGTTTATCACATGCCATTTATCTTCTATAAAATACTTTTCCTTATGCCTATTCTTTTCAGCCCAATCTAGGAATTCATAGAAAAAATTCTTCAGCTCCTTTGAAACCAAATCTGACTTAAAGAAATCCTTAAGGAGCCTAGTGCTTTCCTTTATCCTCTCTGTAAACACATGCTCCTCTGTTACAAAGGTCTCCCTATCCTTTTCAGTTAGCTCTAAGGAGTGGATATTGGCAAATATTTTAGCAGCCTTGTCCAAATCTTTCCCATAATCTAAAGGCCTTCCTTCCAAATACTCCATTATCAATATTCCGTAATCAAAGAAGCTTTTAGTATCGTCCACATAGTATACCTTAGGAGTTACGCCACTTCTCTCCAAGGACTTTAGGGCATTGTATTCATATCTGATTTGATTATCCAGCTGAAGCTGGCTTCCT
>JAAYHU010000036.1 GCA_012735245.1 Tissierellia bacterium | reverse complement strand
TCATCTGCAAGCCTGTATCTCAGGGGAATAGGATATCCATCTTTAGTGAACCAAGCAATCATTTCTATAGGTTTCATCAGTACCTTCAACTTAAACCACCTCACTAAATTTTACTGGACATCATAGGATACTCTTCTTCTAGTATTACACCACCTATTAGAGGATTGATGCCAGAATGAAGAAAGCAGGAGCGGAAAACAGATTCTTGGCCGAATTTGTCCCTGATCTTGTCTATGGCTTTATCAAATAGTTTTTCCTTCCTGTCGTCCCTTTCGAAAAAGGATAATTGGTAGAAGTTATTATCCAATAAGTCTGATAGGGAGACAGATAATTGCCTTAAGGGCTCCCCCTGCCACATTTCATCAAATAGTTTTTTGGCAGTTTCATATATGGTATTGGTAGAATCTGTAGGCACATCTAATTTCATCTGTTTAGAATAGGAGAAAAAATTACTGTTTTTTACCCCTACGGACACGACGTAGGCAGTACGTTTTATGGCCCTAATTCTCATACTGACCTTTTCTGATAAGGCTAATAAAATCATGTGGGCTTCTCTTCTATTATCTACGTCAAAGGAAGTAGTAGTAGAATTGCCTACAGACTTAACAGGCAGGGGTTCGCTTCTTACCTTAGAATTATCTATGCCATTGGCATATTCCCATATGAGGAGGCCTGGCTTTTTTAACCATGAATATATGTAATTCCTATCAAGATTGGCCAAATCCCCAATGGTAAAAATCCCCCTCTTATTTAGCTTGGCCTTAGTTTTGGGTCCTACCATAAAAAGCTCTTCTACTGGCAGGGGCCACATCTTATCTTTTATTTCGTCCTTAAATAGGGTATGTATCATGTCAGGTTTTTTAAAATCTGAAGCCATTTTAGCCAGTAATTTATTGGGGCCAATCCCTATATTTACTGTGAATCCAAGCTCGTTTTTTACCCGGTCTTTTATTTCATAGGCTGCCTCTCTCCAGGGCTTATCCCCATCGGTATAGTCTAAAAAGGCTTCATCGATGGAGTATCTTTGTATTTTTGAAGAATATTCTCTTAGTAGGTCTATCAAAGCATTGCTGGCATTTAAATATCTTTCAAAGTTAGGAGGTACTACTATTAGATGGGGGCATTTTTGCAAGGCTGAATAAACAGTTTCTCCAGTTGAAATATTATATTTTTTAGCAGGAATTGACCTTGCTAGTACAATCCCATGTCTTTTTTTACTATCACCTCCAACTATAGATGGAATTTCCCTTAGGTCTATTTTTGCTCCATGTTGGAGCCTATAGACTGCCTCCCAAGAAAGATAGGCAGAATTTACATCTATATGGAATATTATTCTATTATCCAAGAAAAACACCTCCGGTCAGAACACTTGTTTAATATAATGATACCAGAACTAATGTTCATAGTCAAGGAAAATATTAACAAAAAATAGCCCTAAGGCTATTTTTTGTTAATATCGTCCACCCATTTTTTTGCTTCCAAGACTGCATCATAAGTAGGGATTGATACATTAGAACCGGGTATCTTCTTCTCAATCTTATAATATATATCCATTGGAGAATATCCAAAATTGGGGTCTTTATGATTTTTGTGACTGCCCACCTGACTCTTATTATCAGTCTTAGTGTTTAAACTTCTTTTATCTTCTCTCACAGTCTCCCTCCTTTTAAAATTATGGGTAAAAAGCTTAGTTAATTTCAATTATGGTAGGTAATGGCTTATAATAGCTGGTGCCCATATTTTTAATAATATAATGGCCGTCCCTAAAAGTTATGGTAACTGTAGATTTGACAGTTGCACCCTTTATGCCTTCTAGGATAGTGCGGGACTGACCAGGCTCTAAGTTTTCATTCTTTATATATTTAATAGAAGGTTCAACGGTATGACTGATTTCATGGTTCCATACAACCTTGGGTGGTTTTTCTGTACCATAAAACCCCATATATAACCTATTGCCAATCATCTCTGACCATATCAATATGGGACTATCTGTGGTGTTTTTAAATTTTAAATCCTTTACGCCGTAGGCCACTGTAGCGTCTTGGCCATAGGGCACATAATTAACAGGCATGGAGTGGTTATGCCTTTCAATAATTTCTAAATTAGACAATACGGCTAAGTTGTATAAGCTAGTGGCTATTTTACATACACCGCCCCATTCTGTCATTATTATATTATCTCCTATATAGGATGCACCTTCTTTAAATCCTCGAAGTTTGGTGTAAGGCCCTATTGAAGAGTTTTGAGAAAATATTTTTGAAGGTTTAATCACATAGCCTTTAATCTTTTTACTGGCCAGATTAACATTATATTCTTCCCCTGGTAAAGGGTCTTTAAGAACTGCACAGAATCCAGCGATTAAGGTATGGGTATTATATTTTTCCTTGGCCCTTAGAAAATCCTTATCATTTCTCCAAGGCATATTATATACCTGGCCTGATACTTCTGGCATATCATATCTGTCATTTCGTCTATTTATGATAATCTTTAATTCACCATTATCCACGTTTAAGCTTCTGTTAAATGGTAGCTCATTTGCCCCGTATGACTTAGCTGATATAAAAACAGCTAAAACCATAGGTAGAAGGCTGTATCTAAAATTTTTCATAGGAACCTCCAAAGGAATAAATTAATATATCATTAATGTATAGTTTTTTAAACTGGGAGATGAAATATTCTTATGGCCAGTTCCATTATTTGCAAAATAAAATTAAAATATCATTTATATACAATAATTAACTATAAAGATTGTAGTTTTTTTATTAAATTTTGATGTATTATATAGGTAAGATACTTTAGATCTACAGGGTGTCTAAAAAGTCTGGACATTATTAGCAATATCAAGTAAAATAAATAGGACAAATTATAAATTATATTATTGAAGAGGGGTGGAAAATGGAAAAAATAAAGTTATATGGATTTAACAATTTGACAAAAACCCTTAGCTTTAACATCTATGATGTCTGTTATGCAGTAACACCAGAGGACAAAAAAAGATATATTGAATACATTGATGAACAATATAATTCAACAAGGCTAACTGAAATCTTAGTAGAGATTACTAACATAATAGGTGCCAATGTGCTAAATATTGCTAAGCAAGATTATGAACCACAGGGTGCAAGCGTTACTCTACTTATATCTGAAGAAGCAGTTCCGGTAGTATGCGTAGATCCATCCTGTAACTTAGGGAATATAGGGGACATAATCCCAGCACCAAACCATATTGTAGGTCATTTAGATAAAAGCCATATAACAGTTCACACCTATCCCGAAGCTCATCCAGATAAAGGTATAATGACTTTCAGGGTAGATATAGACGTATCTACTTGTGGGGAAATATCTCCACTTAAAGCCCTTGATTATTTAATTGAGAATTTCGACTCAGATATTATAATATGTGATTATAGGATCAGGGGTTTCACTAGGGATATATATGGAAATAAACATTTTAAAGACCATAATATCAACTCAATACAGGACTTTATTTCATCGAAGAATTTAAATTTATATAATTGTATTGATGTTAATGTATATCAGGAAAACATTTTCCACACGAAGATGATACTAAAAGAATTAGATTTAAATAATTACCTATTTGAAATGAATGCAGAGGATTTAAGTGAAGAGGAAAGAAAGAGAATTTTAGATAAATTATATAAGGAAATGCATGAAATATACTATGGACGTAATTTTCAAAAAAATATAGAAGTTATGGGAGGTGGCTAAATGGAATTATGGTTTAATGAAAAAAACACGGATACTTGTAATCTTTCCATTAAGATAAAAAGACATTTACATTCAGAAACCACCCCCTATCAGCAGATTGATTTTTTTGAATCCTATGATTTTGGAGTATTTTTCACCTTAGATGGGGCCATTATGGTAAATGAAAAGGATGAATTCATTTACCATGAAATGATAGTTCATGTGCCTATGGCAGTAAATCCCCATATTAAAAAGGTCCTAGTCATTGGAGGAGGAGATGGAGGGACTGTACGGGAGCTAACTAGATATGATAGCATAGAATCAATCCATATGGTGGAGATAGACGAAAGGGTAGTTAGGCTATGTCAAAAATACTTGCCTTTAACCTCCTCAAAACTAGATGATGAAAGAGTAACCCTTTTCTTTGAGGATGGGGTAAATTTTGTTAAGGATAAGAAAAATATTTATGATTTAATCATAGTAGATTCAACTGATCCCGTAGGACCAGGAGAAGGCTTATTTACAACGGAATTTTATAAGAATTGTTATGAAGCCTTAAATGAAAATGGTATATTGATAAATCAACATGAAAGCCCTTATTTTGAAGAATATAGAAAAGAAATGTTGAAGGCCCATGCTAAGTTAAAGAAGATATTTGATATTTGCAAAGTATATCAGTTCCATATGCCAACCTATTCATCAGGCCATTGGCTATTTGGATTTGCTTCAAAGAAATTCCATCCCATAGAAGACCATAAAAAGGAAGAATGGGAAAGGCTTCAAATATATACTAAATACTATAATTCAGTAATTCACAAAGGTGCCTTCATGCTACCAACCTATGTAAAAGAACTATTGGAATCAGTATAGTAAATAAAAGCTCTAATTTATTTAGAGCTTTTATTTATATTGGGTATAAATATAAAACATATTAGGTTTAATAGATAATAGGATTGAAGAAGGGATAATATGAATAAAAAACATTTAATTGATAATGAAAATACTAAGAATAAAGTAAATGAAGATTTGGCTCAAATAATACTGGCTGGAATTGAGCAGACTGCAGTATCCATTATGATTACAGATGTGGATGGCAATCTTCAATATGTAAATCCAGCCTTTGAAAAGGCTACAGGTTATTCTTTAGAAGAGATAAGAGGGAAGAATCCTAGGATACTAAAAAGTGGATGGATTCCAGCTGAAGTATTTAAAGATATGTGGAAGACGATTACCAGTGGAAAAACTTGGTATGGTGAGTTGATAAACAAAAGGAAGGATGGGAGTATCTATTATGAGGAAGCTAGGATTAGTCCTATAATGGATAAGGATGGTAATATCACAAACTATCTAGGTATAAAACAAGATATTTCCAAAAGAAAATACCTGGAGGAGAAACTGAAACAAACATCTATCAGAGACCCATTGACTAATGTTTATAATAGAGGCTATGTATTTGAAAGATTATATCAACATATAGAATTATATAAAAGGAAGAAAAATAATTTTTCTTTAGCTATAATAGATATAGATTACTTTAAACAAATTAATGATACTTATGGCCACCAAGTGGGAGATTTTATCTTAAAGGAGTTTGCAGAAATCTTAACTTGTAGAATTAGAGCCTATGACACCCTAGGTCGATATGGAGGAGAAGAATTTGTAATTTTATATCATAATGCAGATAAAGAGACTGCATTAAAGGTATTGGAAAGGACAATGAAAAATCTTAATGATTACAGCTTCAAGTATGGAGACCAAGAAATAAACATTTCCTTTAGTTGTGGTATTGCTCATGCTATGGAATTAGATGATGATAAAATATCAGTAGAATCTATAGTAGAATTAGCTGACCAAAGATTATATAAGGCTAAGGAAATGGGAAGAAATAATATAGTAATAGCTTAGTTGGGAGATGATATATTTGTTTAAGGAACGTTTATTGAAGGACATAGACTTTATAATAGAATTAGATAAGATGAAATCCATTATAAGACAAACGAGCTTAATAGGGAAAGAACAAAGAGAAGATGATGCTCAGCATTCGTGGCATATAGCAGTCATGGCCATGGTCTTAGGAGAGTATTCCAATGAAGAAATAGATATTTGCAAAGTAATTAAGATGCTCCTAGTCCATGATTTAGTTGAAATATATGCTGGAGATACTTTTTGTTATGACAAGAAAGGAAATGAAAGCAAAAAGGAAAGGGAGCTAATGGCAGCTGATAAGATCTTCGGCATCCTTGAAGAAGACAAGGGGAAAGTGTTGAGGGCTTTATGGGAAGAATTTGAAGAACAAAAAACTCCAGAGGCCCTATTTGCAGCTTCTATGGATAGGCTTCAACCCATGCTAAATAACTACTATAACAATGGGGGAACTTGGCAAAAATTCAACGTAGCTAAGGAAGATATATATAAAAGAATTGAACCCCTTAAAGAGGCTTCTGATGAATTGTGGAAGTTTGTAGAATATATGATTGAAGATGCACATAAAAGGGGTTTGATTAAACATTAAATAAAATAGTTTATTGTCCAATAAAGGATATAGAAAAATTTTTTGCACATACTATAATTACGAAAAATAATAGGCAATGAAAGGTTAGGGTAATATGAATAAAAAATCAATTTTTATAATTTCTTTAATATTATTTGCAATTCTGTTATCTGGATGTGGAGTTAATAAGGGAACTGGGGATGATCTCCAAGGAAGATTAGAGGAAAAGGATAAGAAAATTGCCCAATTAGAAGAGAAGATTGAGGATTTGGAATCCCAATTAGAAAATTCCAGGGACCTAAGTTCAGAGGGTCTACTGTTTAAAACTGTAGAGATTATAAACGCCATTAAAGATAAGGACTTCCAAAAATTATCTACCTTTGTCCATCCAACTAAGGGACTTAGGTTTAGCCCTTATGATTTTATAGATACTGAGACGAGCAAGGTATTTACTGTAGAGGAAGTAAGGAATCTTGGAGATAACCATCAGGTATATATGTGGGGCCATTATGATGGCTCTGGAGAACCCATTGAATTAAATTTTAATGATTACTATGAAAGATTTATCTATGATGCAGATTTTGCTAATCCACAGGTTATAGGTAATGATGTGGCTGTAAGTTATGGCAATGCCATAGATAATACGAAGGAAATTTATCCAAATAGCCATTTTATAGAACTTCATTTTAAAGGACTGGACCCTAAATATGAGGGGATGGATTGGAGAAGCTTAAAGCTTGTATTTGAACAGGAAGATGGCAAATGGTATTTAGTAGCCATAGTACATGGTGAATGGACCATCTAAGGCAGATAGGAATATCTGTCTTTTTTTTTAGCAGATATAAAGTCTACAATTTCATTTGTAAACAAAATTCTACTGTGATAATATATAATGGATGAAGAATGAAAAAATAGCTTAGGATAAGGGGGAAACAGATGTTGAATAATACATTTGTTGTTGCTGGAGCTATAATAGGAGCCCTGTTTTTACAGGCATATTTATCAAAGGGAAAGAGAAAAATAACAGGACTGATTTTACCAGGGCTATTTTTTATATATTCCATAATTTCAGCCTTTAGGATTGAGTCTATGGAAACTACTACTCAAACATTTGCTTTGGGTCTCGCTACCTTTTTCGTATACAATATACCTACAACCATGCTACTAGTAATTTATATGAGTATCAGACATGGTTTCACCCGTAGAAGAAGATGGTGAAAGAGTAGAAAAGTTATTTCATTATTGAAATAACTTTTTTATTTATTTAATTACTACTTGACGCGTATTACGTATGACGATATAATTAAACTACTATGAAACTTAAAATAGAATAGGAGAAATAAAATGATTAAAAAACAAGAGCCATTGACAGAAACTGCATATTTAATATTATTGGCCATGCTAAAACCTAATCATGGCTATGGAGTTATGAAATTTGTGGAGGAGAAAACTAAGGGTAGGGTTGTATTTGGACCTGGAACCCTCTATGGGGCAATAAATAATTTGCACAAAAAAGGATGGATTGAGCCATGTCCAACTAAGCCTGGGGAAAGAAAAATAGAGTATATAATCACCGATGAAGGATTAAAACGGGTCAAGGAGGAGCTACGAAGACTAAAAGAGATTTATGAAATTGGTGTTGAGATCTTAAAGGGAAGGGGTGAAAATCATGATAAAGAAATTTAAATTGTTTATGAATCCTGTATCAGACTTAGAAAAATGGTTGAATAAAATGTCCAATGAAGGATGTAGGTTGATTAAAGCAGGAAAGGTATTTTATTACTTTGAAGAATGTAAAAGGAACAAATATGTTTATGCTGTAGACTATGTAGCTAATAAATCCTATGATGAGTTAAGTGAATACCAAGGATTTCTTGAGGAACTTAATATAAGGCATATGGAAAAACCAGCAAATCTTGGGAAGCTATCAATAGGAAATGTAAGATGGAGACCCTATGCAGACAAAGGTGCTAGAATTGCCACTTCAAGTGGCATGATAAATAGAGAGCTATTAATTTTGGAGAAGGAAAATGATGGGAAAGCATTTAATATTTATACTAATGAAGAAGATAAGATTAATGCTTTAAAGACTATGAGGAAACCCATCATTGTGATAATGGCCTTTATAGGGCTTATGCTATTAACCAATATAGTTGATTTTATTCCAATACACAGATGGTCTTTCCTTGAGATAAATCTATTAGCCCAAAGAAGGATGCCTATGCTGATTGTAATAGGAATTGTTGAAGTATTATTGTTAATAAATTTTATTAGGTTTACATTGGCCATAAATCAACTTAAAAGGGAAGCAGATATCCATGAATAAATGTGGCAAAGTAAAATAAAAAAAACTAAGGGGGATGATATATTGGGTTACAATCCTAATCAAATGAGAGATTATGCAATTGAATTTATGATTATCCTCGGATTTTTAGGTGGCATTGCCTTAGGAATAGAGATAGGCTATGGTTATTTCTCTATATCTATTTTATCCTTAGGTTTACTTTTTATTTTCCACAGATACAAGAATAAAAGTATACATAAGATCTATAAGTCAAAAATTAAAGAACAATGGGGGAAGGAACATAAGGAAAAGAGGGACTTTAAAAATATTGAAAAACTATTTAGATTTCAATTGGAAAGGGAAGGCAATAGTTTTCATATAGATGATATTACCTGGCAAGACTTAAATATGGATTCAGTATTTAGTAAAATAGACCATACTAAGTCCTTGCCGGGTATGCAGTATCTTTATTATATTCTTCGAAGTCCAAGTTTTGATAAGGACATACTGGAAAAAAGAAATAGGGTCATTAGCCTACTATTAAATCACAAGGACATTTCCCAAAAACTACAATTTCCCCTTTACCTATTAGGGAAGGATGAAGGAAAAGATATATTTAATTATTTCAGAAATGGTATCAAGGTGGATACTACATATTCTTATATATATAAATTTTTTTCATATTTACCTTTATTGCTAATAGTCATGTTAATTATAAATAGGCCTAAGGCAATATTAATGCTTATTATCTTTATAGGATTTAATACATGGCTATATAATTTAAACAAGAAAAAAATATATGAAGAAATGGAGACCTTTATATACTTAGGTAAGCTTTTGAGATGTGCTCAAAGGATAGTAGATGAAGATATGGAAGGTATCGACATAGACCAGGATAGGCTAAGGGATTTACTTAAAAGGGTAGAAAAGGTTAGAAAAAATATTAGAAAGCTTAGTTTCAGTGAATCAGCGGGCTCTGAAAAGGAAATATTTGTGCATTATTATAATATGCTCTTGTTAAGGGAGCCAAAGATATTTTATAAAACTGTCGATCTGTTAAATAGATATAGGGAAGATTTTTATGAAATTTATCTTTTAATTGGGAAAATAGATGCCTTCATTTCAGTAGCATCCTATAGGGATGGGCTAAAATATTATACAGAACCCAATTTAGTAGAGGAAAAGACTAAATTCCATATTAAGGCAGAAGAAGTTTATCACCCCTTAATTGATGAGCCAGTACCATACTCCTTTGAATTAAATAATACTGGAGCCCTGGTGACGGGTTCAAATGCTTCAGGGAAATCCACCTTTTTAAGGACCATAGGCATAAATTCAATTTTTTCACAGACCCTATATCTGGCTTTGGCTAAAAGCTTTAGTTCTAGTTATTTTAAGCTTTTAACTTCCATAGGAACCACAGACAATATTGTAGAGGGAGATAGTTATTTTATGGCTGAGGCTAAGTCTCTTAAGAGGATATTGGATATATTGGACCCTAATCAGCCAGTCTTATGTATTTTAGATGAGATATTTAGAGGTACCAATACAGCTGAAAGGATTAGTGCTGCTAAGGAAGCACTAAATTACATGATAGAAAGGAATTGCTGTGTTGTAGCTGCAACCCATGATTTAGAGCTAACAAACCTGGTCAATGAAAGATATAGGAATTATCATTTTAGAGAGATAATAGAGGAAAAGGATATTAAATTTGATTATATATTAAGGGATGGCCCATGTACTACAAGAAATGCCATAGCCATTTTAAAATATCTTGGATATCCAGAGGAGCTTTATGGAAAAGCAATGGCTAGTGCAGAAAACTATATTGCAGGAAATGTATTATAAAAGGCAGATAGATTTCTATCTGCCTATGTTTATGCTACGATTTGGGCAAGTTTTTCCCTATATATGTTGATTAATTCTTCTTCCGTTACATCTACACTTGGCTTATCAAATACTACTCTTCCATTATCTAGCATTATTATCCTGTCAGAGTATTCTATGGCGTCCCTCATATTGTGAGAAATCATTATGGTAGTTATGGAGTATTTCTCAATTAACTCCATAGTTTTTTTCATGATTAATTTTGATGTTTTTGGGTCTAAGGCAGCAGTATGCTCATCTAACAATAGTAAATCTGGGTGTTTCATGGCAGCCATTACCAAGGATAGGGCCTGCCTTTGACCGCCTGACAAGAATTTTACCTGAGTATTTAACTTATTTTCAAGGCCTAAATCTAAGCCCTTTAAAAGATCTATATATTTATCTATATTATTTTTCCTTATTAACTTCTTCAAGGAGAACCTTTCTCCTTTTTTATCTGCCAAAGCCAGGTTTTCTAAGATAGTAAGGGAAGGGGAAACCCCCATAGATGGGTCCTGATATACCCTGCCTATATAAATAGCTCTTTGCTCTTCTTTTAATTGTGAAATATCTTGGTTATTCAGAATAATTTCACCCCTATCTAGGGGTATGCTTCCACCTATAATATTAAGGAGGGTGGATTTACCGCAACCGTTGGGTCCAATTATGGCAGTACATTTATTTTTTTCTATTTTTAGATTAAAATTGTTAAATAGATTTATTTCATTATCTGAATTTTTATTAAAACTCTTTGATAGGTTTACTATTTTCAACACTTTCTTTTCCCTCCTTTTTTCTAAATAGGCTGAAGATATCCATGGCGAAATTGTTGTAAGAAATAAATGCTATAACTATAATTGCGTTTATTGCCTTAAGGTCATTTGGATTTAGGCCTAAATCTATGGCAACTCCACCGATGATTTTATAGATTATTGCTCCTATAATGGCTCTAGTAGTACCTTTTAAAATATTGGAATTCTTTTTAATGGTATCGCCTATGATTATAGAAGCTAGGGCTACAACTATAATGGAACTACCCATGGTAATATCAGCAAAGCCCTGGTATTGGGCCATTAAAGCCCCGCTTAGTGCAACTAGTCCATTGGAAATCATTAGGCCCATGACCTTGTATTTGTTGCTATTTTCTCCTAAGGACTTTACAAGGGCTTCATTATCTCCTGTTGCAATTAGGAGATATCCGATTTCTGTTTTCAAAAATACATCCATTAGTATCTTTATAGCCAATACTATAATACCTAAGATCAAGAGGGTAAGCCCTAAATCATATACTGAACCGTACCTAAATAGTGGTATATTAGACTTACCATTTATCCTCAAATTAACTGAATATAAAATGGTCATGGTCAAAATTCCAGATAGTAATGGCTTAATCTTTAATTTTGTAAATAAGGTAGAGGTCAACAATCCAGCTAAGGTACCGAACAAAAAGGCCAAGAAGGTACTGATTATGGGATTTATCCCCATGGAAATAAATTTGGCAAATACGAAGGCCCCGAAGGGGAAAGTACCTTCTACTGATAAATCTGCAATATTAAGTAATTTATAAGTTATATACACTCCTATGGCCAGTACTGCAAATATCAACCCCTGTTCCATTGAAGTAATCAATAATGTCATATTTATCCCACCTATCTAATTTTGCAATATTAATTGTCTATTTTTACAGCATCTTTAAATACTGGATGATCCTGATCTAATCCTAAGGCCTTTAAAGTATCTTCATTAAATACTTTTGTAGTATTTATGGCAGTTTCAGAAGGTATTTCGGAAGCTTGCTTACCATCCACTAAGATTTTCTTAGCCATTTGAGCAGATTGTTTGCCCAGCTCATAGTAGCTAATACCATCTGTAATCAATATTCCACCTTTTACGTGGGAATCTTCACCTGCCACCGTAATCATCTTATTTTCCAAGGCTTTTTCAGCTACTAGGTATATGGCTGAAGCCACCATATTATCTGTAATGGTATAAATTCCGTCTACCTTGTTTGCCAAGGAATCTAAGGCCTGAGGAATATCATTTATATTGGATATGCCAATGGATACAATATCTAGCCCTATGGTAGAGCCTATTTCCTCAGCCATTTTTACTTGGATTTGGGAATTTGATTCATTAGTGTTAAAGATAATTCCAACCTTTTCTATAGTTTCATCTAAGTCTTTAAACAATTGTAATTGTCTGTCCATTGGGCTTAAATCGGAAGTTCCTGTAACATTTCCACCAGGTTTTTCCATGGAATCTACTAACTCAGCCTCAACAGGGTCAGTAACTGCACTGAATACAATTGGAATATTAGCAGTGGCCTGTTTAGCCGATTGGGCTGCAGGAGTTGCTATGGCATATATTAAGTCCACCTTATCCTTTGCAAATTTCTGTGCAATACTTAATGAAGTAGGGATATCACCTTGGGCATTTTGGTAGTCGATTTCTACATTTACGCCCAGTTCCTTTAAGCCATCTTCAAAACCACGGCGGGCATCATCCAATGCTGGATGTTCAGCAAATTGACTAATAC
>JAAYHU010000035.1 GCA_012735245.1 Tissierellia bacterium | reverse complement strand
TCCCTTTTCCACTGTAAATGAAATGTCATCTACCGCCTTTACCTTTCCATAGTACTTAGTTAAGTTAGAAACCTCTATAGCCCCATTCCATCATCTCCAATCAAATTTCATATTAGCTTCTTATATCCTTATAAATATTATATTTATAGACCACGTATAATCCTATAAACAAAAGTCATATGATTTATAATGTTTTCATATGACCTTAGTAATAAAATGGGGTCATTGCCTATACAGAATCTCTAATTTGGAAATACTTTTCTTCTAAGTCTTCTAAATGATGAAAAATATGGACTAAGTCTTTTCCAAATTCAAGTAATAAATAGGACCCATCTTCTTCCCTTTTTTCTATTACCTTCTTTTCCCCTAAGATAGCTAATTTTCTATTTAGTTCGGTATGGCTCATATAGGGTATACTATTTAATATTTCACTGTACCTTCTGTTTCCTTGACTTATGGACTTTAATATTTCAGGTACCCATCTCAATTTAATCAAATCATGTACTATTTCAAATCCATTGAAAATTTTATTCTTCATTTTCTCACCTCTACGAACAAATTTGTGCCTTTTTGTTTCTTTTATTTTATCATATAATATAGATAAAAGAAATGGACAAGAAAATAATTAAAAATTTAAGGAGGGTGCATATGAAACATATTGAACTTTTACAAAAATATTTATCAAATCTAGCAGTCCTAAATATAAAACTTCACAATATACATTGGAATGTTGTAGGTAGTCAATTTATGGAGGTACATGAGTTTACTGAAGAAATCTATGACAAACTATTTGAAGCCTTAGATGAGGTAGCAGAGTTGTTGAAGATGAAGAATGAATATCCTCTATCTACCCTAGCTGAGTATCTAGAAAAGTCCGATATTGAAGAAATAAAGGCAAAGGACTTTTCAATTAAGGAATCCCTTGAAATCGTTAAAAAGGATTTAGAATCAATGAAAGCCCTAGCAACTGAAATTAGAAACATAGCTGACGAGGAAGGAGACTTTGAAACTGTAGCAATCTTTGAAGGCTATGTTGCAGATTACAGTAAGAATATCTGGTTCTTAGATGCCATGTTGAAATAAGGAAAACTCCTAGGCAATGCCTAAGGAGTTTTCTTATTTATTATATCTCCCTTTTCCAGTTTTTTGGAGCCAGGAGGGCTATTACTGTAAATAGCTCAAGCCTTCCTAAAAGCATGAGTAAGGATAAAAATAATTTTGTTATCTGACTATATCCAAAAAAAGTCCTTGTTGGTCCAACGAAACCTAAGCCTGGACCAATATTGCCTAAAGTTGCTACAATAGAGCTCATTGCACTAATTAAATCAACACCTTCTAAAGATATTAATATGGTAGATAATGCAAATAAGGCAATATATAAACCTGCAAAACTATATATTCCTGCTATGGTCTCGCTAGGCAATACTTTAGTATTTAATTTAACTGGACTTACTGCTCTGGGATGAAATATCTTAAGAACTTCTCTTTTTATCAATTTAAATATAATTAAAATTCTAATAACTTTCATGCCTCCAGCAGTTGAGCCAGCACAACCTCCTATGAACATAAGAAGAAAAAGTATGGCCTTACTAAATGTTGGCCAAAGGTCAAAATCTACTGTGGAATATCCAGTTGTTGTAATAATTGAGCCTACTTGGAAAAAGGAATCCTTTAAGGCTAATCCTAAACTAGAATAAGAGCTCTTATAAAGATTGATTGCAATAGCTATTGTTGCAGTTATAATAATAAGAAAATAAAGTCTTAGTTCCTCGTCCTGTAATATTTCCTTCCATCTTCCCTTAAATAGGGAATAATATATAGAAAAATTCACCCCTGCTAGTATAGTAAATAGACCTATAATAAAATGAATATAATTGCTATTATATGCACCTACAGACCCATTCTTTGTTGCAAAACCACCAGTACCTACGGAACCAAAAGTATATACTAGGGAATCAAATAAAGACATCCCCCCTAGTTTCAAAAATATTACCTGAATTATGGTAATTGTGAAATATATTCCATACAAAATTTTTGCAGTATCTTTAATCCTAGGTGCAATCTTACCTGCAATAGGGCCTGGACTTTCAGCTTTAAATAGTTGAAATCCTCCAATACCTAAAGCAGGTAGCAGTACAAGTGTAAAAACTAATATTCCCATTCCTCCAATCCAGTGTGTAAAGGAACGCCAAAATAAAATTCCTAATGGCAAGATTTCTACATTTTGTATTATTGTAGCGCCTGTAGTAGTAAAGCCTGATACTATTTCAAATAGGGCATCGATATAAGTTGGAGTGCTACCTGATAGATAAAGAGGTAAGGCTCCAAAAATAGATACCAATACCCAACCAATAGACACTATGGCTAATCCATCCTTTGGTCTAATATACTTATTTCTAGCTTTTCTTCTAATTAAAATAAAACCTGTAATACCAGTAATAATAATGGTAATTAAAAAGGCCAATCTATCTCCTTGTCCAGTATAAATAGATATTACTAAGGAGGGTACCATAAAGAGGGCTTCCAGCATCAATATACTACCTAGTACCCTTAACACGATTCCATAATTCACTTAAAATACCTCCCCTTTGGGATTTGAAAAACATCTTTAAAGTTGGCAGGTTCTCTGATAAGCAGAATACCACTATCCTATCGTTGGCATGTATCCTTGTTTTACCATTGGGTATTATGACTTCACCATTGTGTACTATCACACCAATTATAATACCCTTAGGCAACTTTAATTCTTCTAATGTTTTTCCAACTATTGGTAAATCCTTGTCTACTATGAGTTCTGTAACTTCTCCATCCCCTCCTAACAATAAGGATACGGATATTATTTTACCACCTCTAATGACCTTAAGTATTTCACTTGCTGTGATATAAACTGGATTTAATGCTGCATCTATTCCTAATCTATCTATTATTTTTACATAATTTTCTCTACTAATCTTGGCAATTGCTTTCGCCACTCCAGATTGCTTAGCCATTAGGGCCATGAGGAGATTATCTTCATCAAAGCCTGTAACACCAACAAAGGCATCCATAGATGATATGCCTTCTTCTTCCAGTAGGTGAATATCCGTACCATCTCCATGTATTATCAATATGTCACCTATGGCTTCCGATAATTCTTGACATCTATTTTTATCCCTCTCTATTAAGGTAACTGAAATATTATCCATTGCTAGTCTTTGGGCTAAATAATACCCAATATTACTTCCCCCTAATATCATAACCCTTTTTACATCTTTATTTATAATATCCTTTGAAACCAGATTATTTAATCTGTTAATGTCTGAAGTTTTACCAATAACATAGATGGTATCATTGGCCAATAGCTCCGTAGAACCATTGGGAATTATAAGGTTACCATTTCTAGATATAGCTGTAATCAACAAGCCTTGGAAGTTTTCCAGCTCCATTAATTTCTTGCCAACAAACTCTTCCATATACTCTATATTGAAATCTACCATTTGAACCTTTCCACTGACAAATTCACCAGAATAGAAACTATAGTTTTTTAATAGATACTTTTCTATTGCTCGAGCAGTTGCCAAATCAGGATTTACAATATAGTCTATTCCCAATTCATGCTTTATAAAATCTAGATGTTTCATATAATAGGGATTTCTAATACGGGCTATAGTAGTTTTACAGCCTAGTTTCTTTGCTAAGGTGCAAATCAAGGTGTTTGTTTCATCACTGCCAGTTGTTGCTACTAAGAGGTCATAATGGTTTATTCCTAGGCCTTTAAGGACATTAATCTCTATCCCATTGGCCAATACAGTTAAGACATCTAATTGCTCATTGACAAAATCTAAGGTTTTCTGATTATGGTCAATTACCGTCACATCCATATCATCCATAACCATAAACTCTGCTAGCTTATAGCCCAGTTTCCCAGCACCTACTACCATTACCTTCATACTAATCATCTCCTATAAATATGAGTTTAGGCATTATTTCCATCTCTTAGCTGTTTCTTATCTATCATGCTGTTATATAAGATACCTAGTATTACTAATATTCCTCCTATTATTTTACCCTTTGAAATAAAGTCAAACCTAATATAATCAATGATTATACCTGCAACAATCTGCCCAATGAAGTTTAATAATACTGTATATATGGCAGGTATCTTAGGGATTATAACATTTGAGCTGGCTACGATGATAACTCCTAGGGCACCTCCTAAAAAGGCATAAAAGGGTATACTGGCTAAGGTCTTTATATCCAGGAAGCTTCCCAGCATTAATACCATAATTAAAATTAAACTAAGGCCTACCACATAGTTGATAAAGGTTCCCCGAAATACTCCTATTTCTTTCCCTAAACCTGCATTTACTACCATGGACAAGATGGTAAGAAATCCTCCTATAATAGCTAGTACAATGTATAACATAATCCATCTCCTTAATATATGGTCATAATAATAAGCCCAACTAAGATTATAGAAAAGCCTATAAGCTTTTTCAGCTGGAACTTATAGGCCTTCATTCCCATTAATCCAAAATGGTCTATAATAGACGATAACAACAATTGGCCAAAAACCCCTAGGGATAGGGTAAGTGAGGCCCCTAAGTTAGAAAAGCATATATTGTTTACTAAGACCAACAAAATCCCTATGGCCCCTCCCGTATATAGATAAAGGGGAATTCCCTTTTTAATTGTTGGCCTTTCCTGCCTCAGCAGTAAAATCAAAGATATGGAACTAAGGCCGACTATATGTATTACAAGTACAGCCAAAAAATTACCTATATGGCTTTCCAGTACTCCATTAAATGTTACCATTATGGTAATTAAAACTCCTATGAGAATTGCATATAATTTATACATTACTTCCTCCTAAGTTGTATTTGAAATTAATACCATTATCATCAAAAAACCCCTACCTTGTCAAGGTGGGGGCTGGGGTTATTTAAACTTATTTTTTAATGTTAGCCTTTCTTAAAAGAAAATATCCTAAAAGATAAGAGACAATAATTATAAGGATCCCTGCAATGAAGATGGTAGAACCTTTAAATATAGACAAAAGACTTATATACATATCTCTAATTCCTAGCAGGAGATTTAATATTAAATTGCCAAAAAATATTTGCCCTCCAAAAATTAATATACCCAAGCCTATCCAAAACTTATATCCAAACCTATATTGAAAGACCCCCAACAGATTTGTAATTGAATTTAAAGTAAAGAAAAGAAATGTAAAAACAAGTAGTATATATAATATATTATCTCTTGAAGTATTAAAGATGCCAAATTCAGTCATGGGTCTAAGGCCTAAAGATGCTACAAGATGCTTATCTACAATTTGAAGTATACTTTGAACTGATGCAAAGAGCAATACTACTAGGAAATTGCAAATTACAGTTGATTTATAATAATCCTTTCTCGTAGCTCCAAAACTAAGGGCTAAGGAAAAATCTTCATGGTATATTAAAATACCATAGACGATAAAAAAGATAAATATGGGCATCAAATTAGCACCTGCTATGGAAATTAAATCATCATCAAAGCTAAGTAATCCCATCCGCACTCTAGGATAGTAATATTTAGTCAATCCATAAAATAGTATATCAACTCCTAGTACAGCAGCCCAAAACCCGAAAACCGTTTTTTTAATCTCATGAATTAAAACCTAAAAATCCTGGTAATGGAATTCATTTAAGCCTCTCCTTTCATAGTGTTTTCCGTAAGATACACAAATAGCTTTTGAAGTGGAATACTGCTTATTTCCATTTCTTTACATTGAAATTGAATTCCTTAATCAAATAGTTTTTATATTCCTCATCCCAATTCTTATACATTATACTTGCCTGTTCCAATATAAGCTTTGCCTTTTTCTCTTTGAGGGATTGTGGCAGCTCTTTGACTAAGCAAATATCCTCTAGGGCCCTAGGATTTTCAAAGACTTCTTCACCATCTAGCCTAATTTCTCCAGAATTCCTTAGTATTTGATTTGATATCAGGCTTAGTAAAGTAGTTTTTCCTGCCCCGTTTCTTCCTAATAATCCATATATCTTGTTCTCTTCAATTTTTAAATTAATATCAGTGAGAACCTTATTTTTACCATAGCTTTTATTTAAATTTATTATCTCAAGCACTTTATTCCCCTCCCTTTAATTCCTTTATATAATCTATTAATTCATCTAAGGTAATTTCTAACCTATCTGCTTCCTTTATTACTTCAGGCAAGATTTCATTGAAAAAGGCTACTTGCCTCTTTTTAATTATCTTCTTCCTTGCTCCCTCAGCCACAAACATACCAATTCCCCTTTTTTTATATAGGATTCCTTCGTCTACTAAGATATTTAGCCCCTTTCGTGCTGTTGCTGGATTTATCTGATAGACTTTTGCAAATTGATTGGTTGAAGGTGCTTGATCCTCCTCTTTTAAATTGCCCAGCAAAATTTCGTTCTCTATTATCTCCGCTACCTGTACATATATTGATTTATCCGAATTTAAATCTAGCAAACTTACACCTCCTCGGTTGGTCGGTTAGTTACTTGTGCAATTAAGTATATAGGTTTTGGTTCTATATGTCAATAGTTTTTCAAAAGTTTTATTAATAAACAAGAAGGAAATTTACAGAATAAATCAAAAAAACAAAGAATCCTTTAGTAAAGGATTCTTTGCCAGGTTAAATCTATTAAAATATCAACTCTATTAACCTAAAGAGCCAGTTTGCAGCAATACCTGCACAAATCCCTCCTATGGTATGACAGAATATGGCTGCCCCTGTTAAATTTCTAAACTTCAATCCATCCATCATAGCCACATGGGTACTTAAATACCCACTCCAGCACATACACATGGCAGTAAATACTGCCACATCATGGGCCTTAGCCATACCTTGAATTACCATATTAGGTACTAGGCCTATGGCTGCACCAGCTGCCCCAAGGGCAGTTATGGGTACCGAAATAGCCGATGGGGAAGTAAAGCCAAAAAGTGGCTTTGTGACGAAGCTAATCTTCTCACCTATCCAGGGAAGTAGGCCTATGCCTTCATAGGCAGCACCTGTATATATGCCTGATTCAGAAGTAGTATTAGTAAGTATCATTACAAAGCTACAGATTACAAGTACTCCAGGAATTATATCAAAGCCTACCTTCACACCTGAGGCTCCACCTTCAAGCATGGAATTCATAAGCCTTTCCCCTATGGTGCCTTCTCTTACCTCCCTATATTCTAGTATATCATAGGTGCTACTGTTATCTTCTTCTGCCTCCATAGTGGTACCGTATATTCTTTTAGTCTTCATAAGCATCAGGCGAACTGACACAATACTACCTATTATTGCCCCTATATTACCTATGATTGCAGCCAAGACAAAGTTTTCATTATTGGGATTTGGCAGTCCCATCATATATACTGTAACTATCAATCCCATACCATAAGCTGTACCAATATTGGTAAGGGCTGGCAGCTGATATTTTTTGAAATACCTTCGAAATCTTTTATCATCAGCTAAGGTAAGAACAGCTGGATTATCTGACAAGTATGTAGTAAATATTGACATAACGCTGGCTCCTGGAAGCCCATAAATGGGTTTCATTAAAGGAGATAATAGCTTGTTTGCCAATGCAATAACTCCGAATTCAGCAAGTATACTTGCTATGGCTCCTGCCACTACGGCTATGGCCATAATATAAAACACCGTATTCACAAGTAAGTCATAGGCAGTATTTAATAAGGTGCTTATGGAGTTTATGAAGCCCATTTTAGTGCCTAAAATTGCAAAAAAGCCTATTAATAATATTAAACATATAATTCCCTCTATGCTTACTGCATTTTTTAATCTAATTCCTTCTGCCTTATTCCCATTAAGCATTTCATTATTCCAATTATTCATCAAACTTACACCTCATAACCTAGTAATAAAGCTTTATGTATAAGCTTTGACTTTATAGTATGTTTATCCCCCTTTCTTTTATACTCCTTTTTAAATATAGCATTAATTTATAAATAATCATAGTAGAAAAATATGCAAAAACAAAAATAACCTAAGAATTTCTCTTCAGTTATTTTACCAGTAGATTCGGCAGAGTATAATAATTGGTAATTCCCGATATTATACTTAGCCTTCCTACCCTGGTATAGATGCCAGCGAATTTTTCCTTATATATGAATAAGCCAATTATGGACTTAAGAGTCTCTACTTTTAATTCATTATCCTCAAATACTATATGGTCCCTTGTAAAGGGTTCAAAATATTCCTGGTAAAGATAGTCTTTATTCCATGATTTTTCTAATCTCTCTTTCCATTCTTCAAAGCTTAAATCCTTGCCTGCATATACTCCCCTTGAGGCATTTAAATCGTAGGGCTTCATAATATATTTGTCCTTATTGTTTAGAACCTTTTCAAAAACTTCCCTATCTCCCTTAAATAAGCCAGTAACAGGTATATGTTTTTTTACAAATTCTCTTTCCTTCTCCGACAGAATTTCTAATGTATCCTCATCATGGAGGATCTTAAATATGATTTTGTTATGCATTATTTGGGACCTAAGGGAACCTACACAGCAGAAGGCCTTATCCCTATAGGCTTCAATGAAATCTGGAATTTCATCGGCCTTTTCTATTAGTTCAAAGGTGACTATCCTTCTGTATACCAGGTCAATCCTATAATCTTCAAAGTAGAGCTTCCCATCCCTATACTTTAAGTCCCTTGGATCAGCAATGATAGCATTATATCCCTTTTTTATGAAGGCATTTTTAAAAACTTCAAATTCTGAAGTGGTGCCGCTTTCTGTGAAATCTACTATGGCTATATTGGGTTTATCTCCTTTGTTTGACCACTTATTATAGATACTTATAATGTCCTCTACCCAGCTGTCTATTAATTCAAATATGGACAAATGGTACCTCTTGGCAAATTCTTTTAAGGCTTGGGTTTCTAGCAAAATCCTACCTATGGTATTATCCTCATTCATGGCAGAGGACCCGTCTGTATTAAACTCACAGAATTTAAAATTATCGTCACCGCCATAGAATAAATCATATCTGGCTATGGGAACATTTATATCATATCCATTATCGATAAGGATTAGGTCTTCTAATAAAGGTGAGTATTCGAACTTCTTTCTAAATTCCTTTGAGCTTAAATACCTTTCTGTTACCTTATTGGTTATGGACATTAGGGTATCTACCATTTCTTTAAACTTCCTTACATCTTCCTCAGTAAAGAACATGGGATGGTATAGAAATGGCACCGGCTTTCCCTTATATATGGCAGTGGAATTCGCCACCTTATCTAAGGTTATTTTGTAATCCTCAAGGTATTTTTCTGGATTAGATTTAACTAAATCTATATACTCTTGATTTATTCTTAAAGCCTCCATTATTTCACCTCGACTATATTATTTAGCAAACACCATTTTAAGGCTTCCTTTTTGCCTAAATTCTCTCTTTCCCTCGTTATTTCATAGGGATTTTTTCCCTGATTTAACATATCTTCTAAGGGTAGCAGGTATTTCTTTTCTTCCTCCTTTAAGCCTTTCTTTCCTAAGTCCAATAGCCACTTTCCAATATCCAATATCCTTTCCCCTTTTAAAGTCCCTTCCAAGCCCTGTTCTATAATACTAGCCTTTGATGCCTTTACATCTTCTATAGTAATATCTTTAATATAATTATATACCTTTTTCAAGTTCTCTTCATTGTAAAATATGCCTTTTATTAAAGCCACTGATGAAAAGTTAAAGGGATAGGGAACTGAATCCATCATCCTAATTTCAATATAATTTTTTGTCCTCACATCAGGGAAAAACATGGTAAATAAATGCTCTAGCTCATTAGTACTATAATCTTCAGGATCAAAAATTTCTCGGACTAGCTTGTCTCCAGTATACACCACTTCCCCGCCTTTAAACACGAAGATTGGAGGCCTATTAAGTAGATATTCAGCATATTTTTCATAGCCAAAATCCTCATCTAAGGCCTTGCCTACTATACCGCACCTGTCTCTATCACAATTATTCCATATTTCAACCCTTAAATTATACTTAGGCCACCTTTCCCCTTCAAAATAAAAACCATTATCATATATTCCATGTAATACTGGCGATAAGGCATTTGCTATTTTAAACTTTCTCTTATAGTCTTCTTTCGAATTAAAGTCTATACTTACCTGTAGGGCTGCAGTTCCTTTCATCATATTGTGGGCGTATTTACCCTTAGTCTTAAAGTAATTGAACATGAAATCATATCTTTTTTTGGGCAAAAGCTTTAATTCTCCTATTTTGCTTACTGGATGATATGCTGTATTTATTAAGCTTTGATTTTTCCTATTTAATACTGGGAGGATTTCATGTAGAAACTCCAAGTATTCTTCCTCTATATCCTTGATATTTGATTGGGCCTTAATGCTTAGTTCCAGCTGAGCCCCTGGTTCCAGGGTTATGGTTTTATTTCCCTTATTTAAATCTAGGATATATTCTCCTTCATAGCCTGCAGCCCAACCCATTTTTTCCAATTCCCTTAGGGTTGCTCCTACTCCTTCTTCTCCATAGTAGGAAATGGTTTTTAAGCTATCCTTATCTACTACAAAGTGCTCAAATTCAATTCCTACTTTAAATTCTTCCCTTTCCTTTTCTCCCTTCTTTATATAGTTTACTATTTCTTCTATTTGCCTCTTGTAATCCATAATACTCTCTCCCCAATTTATTATGTTTCGTGACTCTAGATATACATACCCACAAATAGATTTTTTAAATATATTATATTTAACATAAAATAGTATATAATATATATTATTTCCCTAAGTTCCTTAAAAATAAGGAGGTAAGCCAAGTGAAAAAGATCAGAATAGGTATTGTAGGATATGGAAATCTAGGCAAAGGAGCAGAGCTAGCAATTGAAAACAACCCTGATATGGAACTAATTGCCATATTTACAAGGAGAAATCCCAGTGAATTAAATACTAAATCTAAGGCGGTACATATATCTAAGCTTTTAGATTATAAGGGTATAATAGACGTAATGGTCCTCTGTGGTGGTTCCCTAAAGGATTTAGATGAACAGGGGCCAATGGTTGCATCACATTTTAACACCGTCGATAGTTTCGATAACCACAATAGAATTCCTGAATACTTCCAAATGATGAATAAGGTGGCTTTAAAATCCAATAAATTAAGCCTTATTTCTACTGGGTGGGATCCGGGCCTCTTTTCCCTTAACAGGCTCTTAGGCCAATCTATTTTACCCAATGGGAGGGACTACACCTTTTGGGGGGAAGGGGTAAGCCAGGGACATTCAGATGCAATTCGAAGAATAGAAGGGGTAAAAGCTGGAGTACAATATACTATTCCATCTAAGGAAGCCTTAGAAAAAGTTAGAAATTGTGAAAATATCGAAATACCTGTTAATAAAAGGCATAAAAGGGTTTGCTATGTAGTATGTGAAGATGGGGCAGATATGTGTAGGATAGAGAAGGAAATTAAAACTATGCCCAATTATTTTGAAGGCTATGATACCACCGTTTTTTTTATCAGTGAAGAAGAATTGAAGGCCAACCATTGTAAAATGCCTCATGGGGGCTTTGTCATTAGGACTGGTATAACGGGGAAAAATTCTAAGCAAAGAATGGAGTTTAATTTAAGCCTTGAAAGCAATCCTGAATTTGCAGCATCAGTTTTAATTGCCTATGCTAGGGCTGTCTATAGGTTGGCTAAGGAAGGAAAAACAGGTGCCATTACCGTATTCGATGTCCCCCTAGGCCTTTTATCTCCTAAGTCCATGGAGGAGTTAAGAAAAGAATTGTTATAATTTTCCTCCTATAGATATATTTTATAATAAAATGGGTAACTATAGATTATATAAATATATCTATGGAGGGATTGGATATATGGAAAAGATAATTAGTATTGAGTACTGTACATCTTGAGGTTATTTATCGAGAGCAGTTGCTCTTGCAGAAAGCTTATTAGACGAATACAAAAATTCCTTAAAGATGGTAAACATCATACCTTCATCTGGTGGAGTTTTCGAAGTGAAACTAGGAGAAGAGTTGATTTTTTCTAAAAAGGAACTGGAACGTTTCCCAGAAGATAATGAAGTGGAGAACATACTAAAAAGCAAATTAACTTAAAAAGCTACTGGATATCCAGTAGCTTTATCTTATGAAAACCTTTTTTCTAGCCATACCTATTCCCATTGTAAAAGCCTTCGCTCTCCTTCTAGGACCTTTATGTCAGTAATATCCTGGCTGACTTCCAAGACTCCCTTATACTCCCCTGAGGAGTCCCTCAAGGCAAAATACTGTATTAAAATCAGCCTACCCTTTAAATTAATCCAGAAAGTTGCCTTATCCTTTCTTCCAGACCTAAATTCTTCTATAATTTCCTCTACCACATGGACACTTTCAGCAGGGTGACAGTTTCTAACATCACGGCCTATGGCAGCAGGAGACCGAGGAAATATCCTGTCCTTGGGCCTAGTAAAGTATCTTAGCTTATCGTTCTCGTCAACAAAGGATAAGTCAACTGGCAGGGCATTAAAGACCAATAGGACCTGCTCAAAGGTTAATTCTCCAGTGTCGGTTTTAAAGGTCATGCCATCAAATGCCCTTATATCTAATTCCCTTTCTTTTATAGGTGGAGCTTCAATAAAGGGGAAACCATATTATAAGCTTTGTGCATTCATCTCATCCCACTCATGGTCTTCTATTACTTCCATTGCAGCCGGAAATAGTATATATTCTTCCTTGTGTACAATTCCCAGTAAGGAAAAGAATAGCTTTCCTATTTGAACATTAAACTCATTGTCATCAAATTTATCTTTTTCCAGAATCTCTATCATCTTGGCAATATCTTTTCTAGCTTCATCATGTAGGGACCACATTATAGTTAAGCCTTCAAAGCTTTTATCTTTCCTTTCTAAATAGGGAAAGAGGATATTTTCCTTTTTTAAGTAGTGGGCATCAAATTCTTGAAGTTCTCTTAATTCCTTTAATAGTAGGTCCTTTTTCTCCCTTACCTTCTTATCCAATAATATAGGCCTTATTTTATCCAATTTCCTTTCCAATGCCCTGTTTTCCTTCATTAAAATATCTAAAAAACTATTCTCCTTGGGCTTTTTCCATTTATATTCACTTAGGGATTTGTGAAAAACATTTATTACCCTATCTAATATTTCTAAAATCTCCTTAGGCTTGTATCCATCTTGTAACTTGCTGTAAAAAACTTCAAAGGCATCCTGGGGACTTACCTGGTCTAAGCTATCCTTATAGTTAAAATAGAGGTTTTTCCCTTCTTCCCTATTTAAAACTCCCTGTACATAAGCCTTTAAATCTTCAATCCTTTTATTCCTATCCATGACCCACCTCTTCTACAATTAATATTGAGTAATTTATTATATACTTACCCCTTTATGGCCAATTAAACCCATTTGAAACTTCAAAGAAAATTAACCAGTGGCTTAAATCCACTGGTTAATTAGAAGCATTTTAACAATCTTTCAGTATATTCCTTGGCAAACTGGACTAAATCATAACTGCCGTCATGTAAACACCAGTCGAATATTACTCCCCTTAATGCTATGAAGAAAAACCTTACAACTTCATCGGGAGTCATATCGGTAATTAATTCACCTTTTTCAATTCCTTCCTCTACTACTTTTTTCAGTACTTCCTGCATGGGTCTTCCTTTTTTTATAAACATCGGATTGCTAGTATTGTATATCTGTTTTAATTGATCAAATTTATCCCTTTTACAATATTCTGCATAATAAATGAAAAAATTAACTATCTTTTCCCTAGCATCCTTTCCATCTAAGCCATTGGCAACGGTATTGAGAAAAAAATTGTCAGCCTTTTTAAATGTTTCATGTAAGATGTCATCCTTAGAATTAAAATAATTGTAAAAAGAGCCTATAGATACGCCTGCTTTTTCACAAATTTCTTTTACAGTAATATTTTTGAAGCCTTTTCTCTCCACTAGGCTCATTGCAGCATTATAGATGTTTTCATATGTAGCTTGTGCTTGTAATTTTCTGTTTGTAACCTTGGTCATAAATCCTACTCCTTAATTGAAATTTTGTGTGTTTAATCATATATCAATACTAAATAAAATTCATAAAACAATTTATTACCTTATTATAATAGTATAACATAATTATTGAGTTTAACAAAATCTTTTATTTTTGTTAAATTTTTATTGACAATTTGTTAACTATCTAGTATGATGAATATGTTCAGTGAACTAGTTCACTGAACATATTCATATTGGTAAATGTAAATATTGTTTAAAAGGAGGAATTAAATTGAGAAAGTCTAAGTGGTTAATCTTCTTATTAACTATCGCTATGATCTTTTCTCTAATTGGATGTCAATCCAAGGATTCAGAAGATGTTACAGGTGACGGACTTTTCAACCCAGGTACATACACCGGAGAAGGACAAGGTCTGAGTAAGATTAAGGTAGAAGTTACCGTAACAGAAGACAAGATAACCGATATCAAAGTGGTAGAGCATAATGAAACTCCTGGAGTAGGCGATGTAGCCCTTGAGCAAATACCAGCTGAAATTATTGAGTATCAAAGCTTAGGAGTAGATATCGTTGCTGGAGCTACAATGTCAAGTAATGGAATCATAGAAGCAATAACCCAAGCCCTAGAAAAGGCTGGAGCAGATATTGCAGCTCTAAAAAAGGTTCCTGCAAAGACCGTTACTAAGACAGGAGAAACTATTGAAAAAGAAACAGATGTTGTTGTAATAGGTGCAGGCGGTGCAGGACTGGCAGCAGCAGTATCAGCACACCAAAATGGTGCAGAAGTAATTGTACTAGAAAAAATGCCTAAGGTTGGCGGAAATACCATAATTTCTGGTGCAGCTTACAATGCAGTTGACCCTAAGAGACAGCAGCTGCAAGGCATAGAAGACTCTGTAGATAAACATTTTCAACAAACCTATGAAGGTGGAGATAAGTTAGGAAAACCTGAATTAATTAGAATCTTAGTTGAAAATGCTTATCCAGCCTTAGAATGGCTTGAAAGCATGGGTATGGAATTTACAGATGAAGTATTTACTGTATTAGGTGGATTATGGCCAAGAGCTCATAAACCTGTTGAACCTTTAGGAACTGGATATATAAAGACTTATATGAATTATATTGATAATAATAGCGGTATAGAAGTATTGCTTAATACAAGAGCAACTGAACTAATAAAAGAAAATGATAGAGTTGTAGGAGTAAAAGCAGAAACACCCGAAGGTAACCTAATAGTTAGAGCTAGAAATGGTGTAGTTTTAGCTACTGGTGGTTTCAGTGCCAATGTAGAAATGAGAGAAGAATATAACAAAATCTGGCCTTCTCTAAAGAACCTAAAGACTACAAACCATCCTGGCGCTACTGGTGATGGTATAGCAATGGCTAAGGCAGTAGGTGCAAACTTAATAGATATGGAGCAAATCCAATTGTTGCCAATGGGTGATCCTGAAACGGGAAGCTTAAGTGGAAATATTGAGCAAGCTGTTGAAAACCGTATATTTGTAAACAAGCAAGGTAAGCGTTTTGTAGACGAAGGTGCTCGTAGAGACGTAATGACTCAGGCCTTATTCGAGCAAGAAGATGCCTTCATGTGGGTAATCCTTGATAGCAAGAATTATCCTACTGGAGATGTTAAAAATAACTTCAATGAAACTATAGATGAATTAGTAGCAGCTGGTAGGGCTTATAAGGCTGATACCTTAGAAGACCTTGCTAAGCAAATAGGAGTTGACCCAGATAACTTAGTAGAAGCTGTTAACAAGTTCAATGAAGCTGTAGAAACTGGTGGACCAGATGAGTTTGGAAGAACCTTATTCCAATGGAAGATAGATACTCCTCCATTCTATGCAGGTGCTAGGGTTCCAACAGTACACCATACAATGGGTGGAGTAGAAATAAATGAAAAAGCTCAAGTCTTAGATGTAAATGGTAACGTAATCCCAGGCCTATATGCTGCAGGAGAAGTTACTGGCGGTATCCATGGCTCTAACAGGCTAGGTGGAAATGCCTTAGCAGATATAACTGTATTTGGTAGAATTGCAGGAGAAAACGCTGCTAAAAACAAATAAATCAATCCCCTTATTTAACATAAATTAAACCCCTTAATTTTCAATTAAGGGGTTTTTCATGTTTAAGCTTCTTGAGTTTCTCCCATGAACATAGCTATATCATCTTCTACATTTGATATAGTTCCTATTCCAAAGGTTTCTACTAGGACCTTGGCTACATTTGGTGAAAGGAATGCTGGCAAAGTTGGTCCAAGATGAATATTTTTAACTCCTAGATATAGTAAGGCCAATAGTACTATTACAGCCTTTTGCTCATACCAGGCTATATTATATGCAATAGGCAAATCATTTATATCATTTAGTTCAAATATTTCCTTTAACTTCAATGCTATAACTGCCAAGGAGTAGGAGTCATTACATTGGCCTGCGTCTAAGACCCTTGGAATTCCATTAATATCTCCCAAGTTTAACTTATTATACTTGTATTTGGCACATCCAGCTGTTAATATGACTGTATCCTTTGGTAGGGCCTTGGCAAAGTCTGTATAGTAGTTTCTCTTTGATTGTCTTCCATCACAGCCTGCCATTACGAAGAACTTCTTAATTGCACCTGATTTAACTGCTTCTACAATCTTATCTGCCAATGCAAATACCTGAGCATGGGCAAATCCACCTACTATTTTACCTCTTTCAATTTCTGTTGGTGCAGGCAATCTCTTGGCATGCTCGATAAGTTCTGAAAAGTCCTTTGGTTTGCCATCTACCCTGTCTGGAATATGTTTAAATCCTGGATAACCTGTGGCTCCTGTAGTATACACCCTGTCTGCATAAGATTCTGCCGGTGGCACTATGCAGTTTGTAGTAAATAATATAACTCCATTGAACTTCTCAAATTCTTCTCTTTGCTTCCACCAGGCATTTCCATAGTTTCCTACAAAGTGGTCATATTTCTTAAATGCTGGGTAATAGTTGGCTGGCAGCATTTCTCCGTGAGTATATACGTCTACTCCTGTCCCCTTAGTTTGCTCTAGTAATTCCTCAAAGTCCTTTAAGTCGTGACCAGATACTAAGATAGCTGGATTGTTTCTAACTCCTATATTTACTTCAGTAATTTCTGGATTTCCATAGGTTGATGTATTGGCCTTGTCTAATAGGGCCATAACCTCTACTCCGTATTTTCCTGTTTCCATAGTAAGGGCTATTAAATCATCTGCTCCTAAACTATCATCTAAGGTGGCAGCTAAGGCCTTTCTAATGAATTTAAATATTTCCTTATCTTCATAACCTAAATTCATAGCATGTTCAGCATAGGCTGCCATACCCTTTAATCCATAAGTTATTAATTCCCTTAATGACCTAATATCTTCGTTTTCTGTAGCGAGGACTCCTACCTTTTCACTGCTTGCCTTGTATTCTATTTCATCCCTTGAATTTACTGTGAAGGTTGATGCATCAGCTAAGTCACCCAATTCTATACCCTTTTCAATTAACATAGCCTTTAGTTCATCTCTTGTTTTTAGTACTTCCTTAATCTTTTCAAAGAACCTTTCCTTATGGAAGTTTGCATTGGTGATTGTCATAAATAGTCCATCTACTATTAGTCTGTCCATTCCTGGTACTGTAATATCAGCTTCATCAGCCTTTACACCTAGGGCTGACAAGCCTTTTAATGAATAGATCATTAAATCTTGTAAAGCTGCCAAATCAGCAGTTTTTCCGCACACTCCTACCTTGGTGCAGCCTCTACCTCCTGCTGCTTCCTGACATTGGTAACAAAACATTGTCATTAGCATTCCTCCCATATTCCATATTTATGTTATTGGTGATAACCACCTTTTCTCTTAAATCACATATCCTAGTATAACTTCCCTCTTAAAATTATTCGGTAACCTTTGTTACAAAAAGAGAAATTATTATTCATAAAAATTTGTTAATTTATTCCATTAGGGATTTTTTTATGGTATAATTCAAAGATAGGACATACTGCATAGTTTAAAATAAAATACATAGGGGAAAAGGAGACTATTATATGAATAGAAATAAATCTAAAATCTCTATTTTAATAGTTCCTCATACTCAAAAAGTCAAGCGCATTTCCATCCCCAGCTGGTTTCCTAAGGCAGCCTTAGCAGTTTTTTCTGCCATAACTGTTTCTTTAACTCTGTACATAAAAATTTCCCTAAATTACCAAGCCAATTTGATAAAAGAAGCAAATGAAAAACTTGCCTTAATCAACGACTTGGAAGAAGAAAATAGGAATAAGGAGCAGAAATTAATTAACCTGGAAGCTGAAAACAGGCAGCTTATGAAAAAGACAGAAGAAGTTGAAAACAAGCTGAACGAAATAGATGTCTTACAAAGAAGACTAGAAAAATTAGCTGGTATAGATAGCCCCTCTAGAGGCGGGGCTATAGATAGGAGTATTGAATTTGATGTTTCAACTCCCAGTGAAGAAATGGAGATAATATCGGAAATCCTATCTGATAAAAAGTTGGAACTAGAAGTCTTTATTGAAGATGTAGAAGCTCAATTTGAGTATTTAAAAACTGTTCCAGATATAATGCCGGCCTCAGGGAGAATAACTTCAAAGTTTGGTAATCGTAGGGATCCTTTTACTAGAAGAATACAATTCCATCTGGGAATCGATATTGCTAATTCTTCTGGAACCAACATAAAGGCAGCTGCAAAGGGAACTGTAATATTTGCTGGTAGAAATGGTGGATATGGCAGAACCATCATAATTGATCACGGAAATGGATATAAGACTTTATATGCTCATAATAGGGAGCTTTTAGTTAAAAAAGGAGAAAAGGTAGAAAAAGGCCAAGTAATTGCTAAAATGGGTAGTTCTGGTAGGTCAACGGGAGTTCATCTACATTTTGAAATTCATAAAAACAACAAACCTATAGACCCGCTTAGTGTAATCAATAACTAGGATTTTGGAGGGGTAAATGTGTTTAAGAAAAGGGAAGATTTTAGTGAAAGTATAGATTCCTTAATTGGAGAAAATATTAAGATTATTGGTAAAATAGAAGGAAAGGGAAGCCTTAGAATTGATGGAATAGTAGAAGGAGACATTATTTATGATGGCAACATAGTCATCGGTGAAAGCGGAAAAGTAATAGGAAATATTAAGGTTGTAGATATATCCTTAGGCGGCACTGTTAACGGTAATATCAGTTCTACTTCCAGGGTAGAGATTCTTAATACAGGTTCTTTAATAGGAGATTTAGAAGTTCCAACAATTGTCATCCATGAGAACGCAAGATTCGAAGGAAATTGTAAGATGCCTAGTAAATCTAAGGATAATAGTTCTAAGGAAAAGGCTAAAACAGAAAAAGCCAAGGCTTAAAATACTAACACCCTACTATAATAGTAGGGTGTTAATGTTTAATAATCTATTCCAGCTGCCATTATCCTATCTGGATTAGTGGCAGAACAGGGGGTTACCCCATAGACCATATTGCAGTGGGGACACTTAGTTTCTAAATGGGTCATTTCAAACTCATTGCCACATTCTATACATTTTATTTTTACTACTATTGGCATTTCCATAGTATTAAAGCCCATCATCCTAATTTTATCTACTACTAATTTTCCATTTTCAAATGTTCCTGTACAACCATCATGCATGTAAAATTCCTCCCTCTTTTCAATTCACAATTCACCATTACTTTCAATGATCAACTGACAATTTTTTAGTGGACAATTGACAGTTGACAATTGCTAGGGTCTAGCTCTTGAGTTATAAAATCTTTCAATTTACAACTGTTAGAGGCATTCGAATAAGTGATAAAAAAGACAAATTGTACGTCTGCCTCTGATAGAATTGTGCATTAATTTTAATTTTCCATTGTCAATTGTATATTAAGCTGTTGTCCACATCTTAACTCATTTCTCATCCTTTGTATAATATTATCCATCTTCTCAAGTTCCACAAGTAATTCCTTTTCTTCCTTACTTGTCTCTATTACCTTGTCTATGCCTCCGTTTTTAATTACTATTCTCCTATTGGCCATTAGGGCAAGAATTGGATCATGGGTTGCCATAAGAACTATTTTATCCCTTGATACCAATAGTTCTAAGGCCTTCTTTCTGTCTATACCTGCATTTTCTATTTCATCTATTAGTACTATAGGAGAAGAGCTTAAAATGGCAGTATCAGCAATCATCAATGCCCTAGATTGGCCACCGCTTAAGGCTGTCACTGGCGTATTTAAATCAAACTTCTCACCTGCAAGCTTATTAGCCTCATCTATTATCCTATCTATGGTTCCTTCTACATCTTCCACTAACCTGCTGGCTGCATGGAGTTCTAAAAATTCTCTAACTGTAAGGTCCATGACAAAGTTCATGTTTTGAGAAAGCTGGGCCACTAATTTATTATTGGATGAAAATCTCCACTTTTTGTCTGGCAATTCTCCATTTATAAGAATTGTCCTTCCCGTAGGAGTATCCTTCATGGCAGTCCATTCTATATCTGCCAACAATCTAGATTTCCCTGAGCCTGTTGGGCCTACTATGGAGACTATCTCTGATTTGCTTATAGTTAACTCCCCAAACCTCTCTTTATTTCCTGACTTGTCATGACCTGGCAATATGGTTAAGGAATTTACTCCCATGTCTTCCTTAATTCCTAGAAACTCCTTCATCTGCTTAATGTATATTTCTAAGTCTTGAATTAACTTTTCCTTATTTATGGCCCATTCTTCTACATAATCTTCACTTAAAGAGTCTAGATATTCCCTAAAGCTTTTATCCTTGTGGTCTTCCACGTCTAACTTGTGGGCCTCAAAGTATCCAACTACAAAGGGATATTTTTCTTCAAGTTCTCTAATAGTTAAGTCCATCATCTTAATCACCCAAATCTATCTTTCTTACATTACCCATTTGATATTCCTTGCCTATTCTAGTCTCCCCTAAGCAATAGGAGCAAAGGGCAGAAGGCATAGGAAACCTTAATTCCATTCCCTCTACAGTCTCTATATTTTGGTCTTCATCATATAGCAAGGTGCTTAGTTCATAAGCCCCCTGTCCAGTTAAACCATTTATATGCATAGTAATGGCCTTAGGGTTAACTGAACTTACCTTTGAAGCAAAGACTTCCCTCTCTGCTTGGGATACTATGTCCCCTTTTGTGATTACTACTATATCTGCAGATTTTAACATGGGTCCAATTTTCTTGGGAGTATTTATTCCCGATAGATTATCTATGACACAAACCCCCTTAATATTTTTTATATAGGGAGAACACCTATTGCAAAGGCCAGCGGATTCTGTTATAAGCATATCTAATTTTAAGCTATTTCCCCACTGAACCACTTCTTCAATATTGGAGGCAAAGAAATGGTCTGGGCATAGGGCACCTGAAAGCCCTTTTTTCACAGGTATGCCTGCCTTTTCGTATAAAACATCGTCATCTGTATAAAGGCAGTCAAATTTAACTACCCCTACAGAAATATCCCTCTGCTTTAAGGCTTCTATTGTCTTTAATATAACCGAGGTCTTCCCCGATGAGGGCGGTCCTGAAAATACTATTAAGTTCATCTTATTCCTCCTGTTTTACTTCATGAAAGAGCTTCATACAATTTTCTATTAATTCCCCAATATTGTTTGACTTAATATAGTCCCAACCTAGCCATATGAATTTTTGTTCTGGAGATAACCTATTATCTACTCCAGGAATTGTAGTGGGGAATTTCCCATTATTTGAAAGCAAGTCTCCAACTTCTTTAGAAAATATATAATCTACTATTGGTTTTGTCTTTTCCTTAGTCTTTTTCTTAGCTAACAAAAATATTGGGCTGATTATAGCGCCATCCTCTGGCCATTGGGCCTTTAAAGGGCTGTCTGGCCTTACCATGTTGGTAAAGAAGTAGGGCATGATTGTTACCGTAGGCACATCAGAATTGTTTTTCCTTATATGGGACCTTACCATTTCTGCAGGATGCATACTTCTAAACTGGGCCCTGCCTAATTTCCTAATGCCTTCCTCTCCGTAAATTTTATAAATATTTAAGAGTATAGCATTGAATAAATCATTATCCATAGTAGGTATGGATACTGAGCCTTCAAATTCAGGTTTTAGGAGGTCCCCCCAAGTCCTTGGAAAGTCTCTGCCCTTCAACTCCTCTGTATTTACCATGAATACTGCAGGTACTCCCCCTATGATGGAATATTGTTTTTCTGGATCCTTTAAATCTATTTTTTCATTATCGAAGTCTTCGTTTAACTTTTCTAAGCCTGTAATGTCTTCAAATACTCCATTTTCCCTAAACTTGCCCATTAAGTCCTTATCGAAGAATAAATCAAAGCCTGCTGACAAATATATGTCTGCCAAGGAGTCCTCATTACCCGGTTCTATTTTTTCCCTCAACCAATCTACTCCCATATGGGCAGATTTTAAATCGTATTCAATATTTAATTGAAGCTTCTCCTTGTTTTCTTCTATCCAAGTGTTGAAACCTTCCAATAGGGGCACTCTAACGGGACAGGGTAGGACCCCTTCAATTCTAACATCTGCATTTATGTCTTCCTTATTTACAATCAAAGTAGAATCCACTGATTTTCTATTTTGCTCTATTGCTTCTATTAGTTTTTCAGTAAAGAGTTCTAAATTTACTTTTTTTGATTTACAAGCCATTTCCAATGAAATGGTCTTACCCATTAACTTTCTCATCTTCTCGTTGGCCAAGGGTTCAAATCCATTGGCTACAAATACTTCTATGGTCTCTGGATATTTTTCCGTTATATCATATACCTTATCCTTAACATCAAAATATTTATTCATTTTCTCACCTCTAAACAGGAATTCCATTTATCACTGGATTTATTATACCATTTATGAAAAAAAAGTCGGTAACTAAAGTTACCAACTTAATTTTTATATAGTATGTCTTTTTTCAATTCTTCTGCCTTTTCTACTCCTAATAAGTATTTGATTATTTCTATGGCAAAATCCACCGCTAAGGCTGGCCCCCTTGCTGTTATTATGTTTCCATCAGCTACTACATTTTTTTCCTCATATATGCCATCCTTTAGTTCTGCTTCAAAGCCTGGATAGGAGGTAACCCTTTTACCATTTATAATCCCTGCCCTTGCCAGAACTATTGGACCTGCACATATGGCAGCAGCCAATTTGCCATTGTTATAAAGGGTCTTAACTATTTCTATTACCCTATTGTTATCCCTTAAATTGGTGGCTCCTGGCAGACCTCCTGGTATGATAACTCCCTCATAGGAATCTAAGTCTTTTATTTCATCTATCGATTTATCTGCAAGGACTGGTACTTCATGGGCTCCTACTACCTTCTTTTCATCAGTTATGGATACAGTATCTACTACTATACCCTTTCTTCTAAGATAATCTACTGTAGTCAGGGCTTCTACTTCCTCAAAGCCATTTGCTAAAAATACAATGACCTTCATGGAAATACCTCCTTTTACATATTCTATATATTCATACCCAGACGGTACAATATTTAGTCCCATTTACACCATTTTTGTTTCCTTATACGCCTTATGGGTATATAGGTATTAAATATATAAATGGGAGTGGGTATTATGGAGATAAGATATGAAAGAACTACTAATAAATCCCTTGAAGATGCTATTACTAGTATAACAAATTCTTTAAAGGAAAGAAAGTTTGGTCTACTGTGGCAAGTAAACTTTAAGGAAAAAATGGCTGAACATGGGATAGATTTTCCCTATGACTTTGTAGTATTAGAGGTTTGTAATCCCCAAAAAGCCAATGAAGTATTGACCAAGCATATTGAAATGGGATATTTCCTGCCATGTAAAGTTGTAGTTTACGAAAAGGATGGAATTACTAGGATAGGGACTGCAAGACCTAAAATACTAATGTCCATGGCTGGATATGATGACTTAGAAGCTATAGCCATTGAAGTAGAAGGAATTCTAACTGAGGCCATAGATGAAGCCATATAGGGGGTACTAAATGGAGTACCTTCTTTTTTTATTTACCTTCCTTATTTTTTCTTATATAATGGTTATATCTTACAATACCTAGAAAAGGAAGGTTGTTTATGAATACTTTCATTTTAAAATTAATAGCCTTAACTACTATGATTGTAGACCATTATGGTGCCATATTTCACGAGGACATTATGATATATAGGGTAATAGGAAGATTAGCCTTTCCTATTTATTGTTTTCTATTGGTGGAAGGTTTTTTTAATACTAGGGATTTTAAGAGCTACGCTAAAAGACTGTTTATATTTGGACTAATATCTGAAATATTTTTTGATTATGCCTTCTATGGTAGGTTATACTTTGGCCATCAAAATATATTCTTTACCCTGTTTATTGGCCTAATGGCAATGTACTTTTTGGAGAATAAGGATGGCAAATATAAGATTAGCAGGAATATGGTTTTATTCCTAGCTATTATTTTATCAACCTTTTTATTTGTGGACTATGCCTTTATGGGCATAATATACATCTTAGCCTTTTATTATTATAGGGAATATCCTAGCAAGAATAAATTCCTTAGATTAGGCATAATTATGTTAATTGTAAATCTTGCCTTTACTTCTCTTGTTCAGCAGTTTTCCCTCCTAGCCCTTCCTATTTTGTACTTTTATAATGGGAAGCTTGGGCCTAAGAATAAGCCATTACAATTATCATTTTATATTGCCTACCCATTACACTTGCTCTTATTCTATTTAATTAAGATAAGCTTTTAAAATAAAGGATTATATTAATAGAAGTATATTGGCCTGTTGAGGGTATTATAATTAATAACTAAAGGATATGAATTTACCAAGGAGAATATTATGAAAAATATAAAAAAATTGGCCTTAAAAATTTTATCCATACCCCATATCAGCTTAAAGAAACACTATAAGACCTACCGTAAAATACTGAATTTAATAAATCCTCCAATAGAACCTATATATAAGGTCCTAGACCATAGGATTATGAAGGATAATAGGGAGATTCCAGTCCGGGTTTTTATACCAAGGGAAAATCCCCAACCAAAGCTATTGATTTTCTTCCATGGCGGCGGATGGGTAACAGGCAATATAGATTCCTATACTAACGTCTGTGCCAATATGGCCAATATGACTAATCACACTGTCGTTTCAGTAGATTACCGCCTGGCTCCGGAATACCCATTCCCCAATGGCTTAGAGGATTGTTATTGGGCTACTAGGGAAATTTTCTTAAATAGTGAAAAGCTAAACTTTAAAAAAGATGATATTACCTTAATTGGAGATAGTGCTGGGGGAAATCTGGCTGCTGTAGTTTCACTTATGGCAAGGGACAGGGGAGAATTCTTGCCAAAGAAGCAAATCTTAATATATCCTTCTACCTATTATGACCATAGTGAAAGCTCTCCCTTTCCTTCTGTAGTTGAAAATGGAAAGGATTTTATAATGACTTCTAAGCGGATACAAGATTACATGGACTTATATGTTAAAAATAAAGAAGATAGGCTAAATCCCTATGTGGCACCCCTACTTTCAGAAGACTTATCTAATCAACCTAAAACCCTAATCATTACAGCAGAATTTGACCCCCTTAGGGATGAAGGAGAGGCCTATGGAATTAAACTAAGGGAATTTGGCAATGATGTAAAAATATATAGGATTAAAAATGCCCTTCATGGCTTTCTTTCTAATCCTTTGAACTCTGGCCATACAGAGGAATTATACGAAATAGTAAATTCTTTTTTGAAAGAACCAGTATACAAATAGATAAGGGAAATGAAGTTTTTCTTTAAAGTCGAGTCTTACTTAAAATTTATTCTTCAACTTAAACCCACATAGGTGATAATATGAAACAGAAAAAAACTAATTGGACAAAATTAGATAATGCTTCTAAATACTTTCCAGCTGTAGCCAACAATAAGGACACTAAGGTATTTAGGCTTGCCTGTGAGCTATATGAAGATGTTGATCCCAAGGTATTGCAGGAATCCCTAGATATAACCTTAGACAGCTTCCCTTTATTTAAGTCGGTCCTAAGAAGGGGATTGTTTTGGTACTATTTTGAAGCAAGCGATTTAAAAGCTGCCGTTGAATTAGAATCTACCCCTCTTTGTGCCCCCTTATACTTTAAGGATAGGAGAAACCTACTTTTTCGTCTTTCCTATTACAAAAAAAGGATAAATCTAGAAGTCTTTCATGCCCTTACAGACGGGGCAGGGGTTATTTGGTTTATGGAAAACCTGATTTATCATTATATGACCATAAAGTATAAAGAAAGGTTTGAGGGTAAAATACCCCCTTTAAACCCTAGGGCCTCCATAAGTCAAAAAATGGATGACAGCTTTGGAAAAAATTATAGTGAAGATGTTGTAAAGGAAACTGGAGAAAAGAAGAAAAGAATCAAGGCCTATCAAATTAAGGGCAGTAGAAATGAAGAAAACAGGACTAAGCTAATAGAGGGGTCTATGTCTGTTAAAGCTGTCTTGGGCCTGGCCCATGAATATAATACTAGCTTAACCGTATTTCTAAGTTCCTTGCTACTCTATTCAATTTACAAGGAGATGCCTGTTAATAAAAGAAAAAAGTTAGTTGTACTATCAGTACCTATAAATTTAAGGCAATTCTATGAGTCAAAAACTGCCCGAAATTTCTTTAGTACAATGAATATTAGCTATGATTTTAAAAATAATAGTTCAGACTTAAATGAAATAATTAAAAGTGTAGGGGAAGAGTTTAAAAGAAAATTAACGAAAGAACACTTAGATAAGCAATTAAAGGATTTTGTATCCTTAGAAAAAAATATGTTGGCTAGGATCACTCCCTTGAGCTTAAAGGATTTTGTCCTCAGAATAGCTGATAAACTTAACGATAGAAAAATTACTTCATCTATATCTAACGTGGGAAAGATAGTTCTATTTGAAGACTTTAGAGATTATATTAAACAATTCAGCGTTTGTGTCAGTGCAAGAAGACCTTTGATAACCCTATGTTCTTATGAAGATAATTTGGTCATTAGCTTTACTTCACCCTTCGAGGAAACAGATATACAAAAAACCTTTTTTCAATTCCTTTCAGAAAGAGAAGTTGATATACAAATTACTTCAAATTTATAGAAAGTAGGATAATTATGAAATATTGTAGTCATTGTAAGGTTTATATAAGGGATAAGAGGGATAAATGTATTCTATGCGGTAATTTTTTGTCCACTTGTGAAAATGGCCTTGAAGAGGATATATTCCCTAAGATACCTCCCTTATTTGAAAGCCACCTAGCAGTTAAGATAATGGCCTTTATCTCTGTTATTATCATAGTCTTAAGCTTTTCCATAGATATAATATTTCCCTCAGAGCTTAGATGGCCCCTTTTAGTTGCCCTGGGCCTAATTAGCATGTGGATTAGCCTATTTTTCTTAATCCGTGGCAGATATCATATGCCAAGAAAAATTGTACAACAGGTAGCCATTATATCTATTTTGGCAGTTTTTTGGGATTGGAAAATTGGCTGGAAAGGCTGGTCCTTGGATTATGTAATCCCCATAGCTTCCATGGGGGCCATGATAATGATCTATGTAATAGCCAAGATTATGAAATTAAGTATTAAAGATTATATTACCTATGCCCTAATCGATGGCCTATTTGGCATAATACCTCTTATATTCATGTTGTTAGGTTGGGTAAAATTTATTTATCCTACCGTAATCTGTGTTGCCCTAAGTTTAATTTTTCTGTCAGCCTTGTTTATTTTTCACGGCAGGGATATTAAAGATGAGTTAATCAAAAGAATGCATATATAAAAATCGAGGCACATAGCCTCGATTTTATTATTTTTTACCTATAGATACTCTCCAAACTTCTGGACCTTCTTCTAAATACTCCCACTCAAACTGTCCTTCTCTTTCTGCCAACAGTTGGTAATGTAATGGTTTTGGGTCATGGTCGTTAGTTAATTCCATTTTTTCACCAGGTTTTAGTGAATCAAAGGTTTCAAAAATAACTCTATGTTTATCCCTTGGGTCGTACTCTCTTGCATCTACTTTTTTAGCAAACATGGTATTCCTCCTTAAGATTTAATAATTGTTTTTTTACTTCTACCCAGAAAATTAATTGTTTTTTCTCGCCAAAATATTAATATTTTTTCATTTTTCTAATAAAGTACCTATATAAGAGAAACCATATTCCATAAATCAATAGTACAATTATTAAAGTTAATATTCTCTCTTCACTTGTTCCATCAGCCATTAAAACTGGCCCAATACCAAAAAAGCTAATTAGTAAAAATAAGATAATAAATATTATATGGCCTATTATTTTCATATTACATCCTCCAAAAATAAATCACTCTCCAGAGATATTATATTTATATCCCTAAAGAGTGATTTTTATATATTTAAGCGACAAATTGACTATGGTATAATTTGTAATAATGGCCTCTTTTCTTTAGCAATTCTTCATGGCTGCCAGCTTCTACTATTTGTCCTTTATCTATTACCATGATAATATCTACATCCTTTATAGTGGATAACCTATGGGCTATGATAAAAGTTGTCCTATTTTCCATTAACTTTACCATGGCCTCTTGAATTTTTAGTTCAGTCCTTGTATCTACTGAGGAGGTTGCCTCATCTAAGATAAGGATGGAGGGATCAGCTAAAATTGCCCTTGAAATGGCCAGTAATTGTCTTTGCCCTTGACTAAGGTTAGTCCCACCCTCATTTAAATAAGTATCATAACCCATGGGCAGTTTGCTGATAAAATCATCTGCCCTAGCTAAGATAGCTGCCCTTTCTATTTCTTCATCTGTGGCATCTAACTTACCATATCTTATATTTTCCTTAATAGTTCCAGAGAATAAATAGGTATCCTGTAAAACCATGCCAAATATCCTTCTTAGGCTGTCTTTTTTATAATCCTTTATATTTATCCCATCTATTAAAATTTCGCCCCTATCTATTTCATAAAAGCCTGTTAATAGGTTTACTATTGTAGTTTTCCCCGCACCTGTTGGACCTACTAAGGCAACATTGGTACCTGGCTTTACTTTAAAGGATACATTTTTCAAAACTGGTTCATTTTCCTCATATTCAAAAAAGACATTTTTAAATTCTACTTCGCCTTTTATATCCTTAGCCTCTATTGCATGGGGGCTGTCCTTTCTTTCCTCTTCCTCATCTAAAATTTCAAATACCCTTTCTGCACCAGCTATGCCGGACTGTAAAGTATTGAAGGTGTTAGCCAATTCGTTTAATGGTCTAGTAAACTGCCTTGAATAGGAAATAAAGCTGGCTATTACTCCAATGGAAATTACCTCCTTAACAGCCAAAATACCTCCTATTATGGCTATTACTCCAAAACCAAAATTGTTTATTACATTCATTAAGGGCATAATAAAACCCGACCATATTTGAGCTTTAACCCCCACATCTCTTAAAATGTCATTTTGCTCCTTAAATTCTTTTATGACCTTTTCCTCGTTATTGAAGGCCTTAACTACAAAAATACCTCCTATTGTTTCCTCTATATGCCCATTTAGGCTGCCCAAGGTTTTCTGCTGTTGGCTAAAAAACACCCTGGTTCTGCTGGCAATAAATTTTGTTAGGAAATACACCATAGGCACTGTAATTAAACTGACACCAGTCATAATGGGGCTTAAATAGAGCATCATAACTAAGGAGCCAGCTATATTAACAGTAGATGCCATAAGCTGAACCGTAGTTTGAGAAATAGTAATACTTACATTGTCTATATCATTAGTAGCCCTGCTCATTATTTCCCCATGGGTATGCATATCGAAAAACATAATAGGTAAGGACTGGAGTTTTTGGAATAATTCTTCCCTCAAATTATAAACTATCCTCTGAGCAACTCCTGCCATTATATATTCCTGCAAAAGAGCCAGGCCATTATCTAAAATATATACAGATAAAAGCAGTAATACTATTAGTCTTAGCTTTTCAAACTGGACTGAACCTATTCCTGGAAAAATGGCATCTACAGCTTTGCCAATTAAGAAAGGAACCGTTACGCCCAATAGTCCAGAGACCATAATTAAGAAAAAAGTAATTAGAAGCAGCACCCTCTCTGCCTTAAAGAAAGTCCACAATCTCTTTAATGTATACTTCAAATCCTTTGGCTTCTCAACAACTAACCTTGCATAGATACCTCCACCTGCCAAACCTGCAGGCCTTCTCCTTCGTCTAGGATCCAAAGCTAACACCTTCCTTTCCTAATTGGGAAATACAAATATCCCTATATACCTGGCAGTTTTCCATGAGCTCTTCATGATTTCCTTGGCCAACAATTTTTCCCCTATCTAAGACCAATATCTTATCTGCATCCATTACAGATGTAATCCTCTGGGCAATTAAAATAGTAGTAGTATTTTTCAAATAATCCTTTAGTTTATTTCTTATTTTTCTTTCAGTTATCAAATCTACAGCTGAAGTACTATCGTCTAAGATCAAGATACTGGGTTTCTTAATTAAGGCCCTGGCTATGGAAATTCTTTGTTTTTGCCCTCCTGATAGGTTTACTCCTCCCTGACCTAGGTAGGTGTTGTAACCTTCATTAAAAGACATTATGAAGTCATGGGCCTCTGCTATTTTTGCCACTTCCTCCACCTCTTTATCAGTGGCATTTTTATCTCCCCATTTTATATTATCCTTTATGGTACCAGTAAATAGTAGAACTTTTTGAGGAACTATGGAAATCCTTTCTCTTAAATCATCTAGGTTCATATGCCGTATATCAATATTGTCTATTCTTATACTGCCTTCTACTACATCATAAAACCTCGGTATGAGATTTACTAGGCTAGTCTTTCCTGAGCCAGTTGACCCTATTATGGCTAAGGTTTCTCCAGGGTTTACAGTAAAACTAATATCCTCAAGTACCCATCTGCTATTGTTGTGATATTTAAAATATACATTTTCAAATTCTAGCCTTCCCTGTCCATTGGGAAAAGCAGTTGGGCTTTCTTTTACCTTCATGGAACTTTCAGTCTCAAATACTTCCCTTATCCTTTCAGAGGAAGCCTTGGCCCTAATAAACATATTTAATATTCTAGTCATTAAAACCAGAGAGTGGAGAACTTGGGTCATATAGTTTACAAAGGCCATAATTTTTCCTACTTCCATATTCCCCGTATTTACCCTAACACCACCTACCCATAGGACTAAGACTATGCCTATGCTTACCGTTAGGGATACAGTAGGATTAAAGACAGCTATAACCCTCATCCCCTTAAGGGTTATGTTTTTCAGTCCCTCATTGACCTTTCTAAACCGGTCTTTTTCATAATCAAACCTATTGAAGGCCTTTACTACCCTGATACCAGCCAGGTATTCTCTCATTACTGCATTGACCTTATCTAGGGCTCTTTGAATCCTTGTAAATATGGGATATGAAATCTTTAAATTCATAGATATTATAACTATAACTATGGGGACTAGGCCTAAGGGGATTAAGGCCATTGTAGGATTTAGAATAAAGGACATAATCACTGCCCCTATCCCCAATATTGGCGCCTTGACGAATATCCTCATGCTTCCATGGGCAAAGTTTTGCACTTGATTAACATCATTAGTCAACCTTGTAATTAAAGAAGCATCTTGAAATTCATCTATGTTTTCAAGGGACAGGCTTTGTATTTTTATATACAGATCTTCCCTAAGGTCTGCCCCGAAGCTTTGGCTAACCTTAGAGGATATTATGTTTCTAGTTATGGCAAAGCCAGCACCTAAGGCAGTAATGAGAAACATTAATCCCCCCAGTTTTAAAACATAGTCCATATCCCCTCTTTTTACACCATTATCTATGACCTTGGACATTATGGTAGGTTGAATTAAATCACCAAAGGTTTCCAGGGTTATAAATATTAGAGCAGCAATATATTGCCTTCTGTATCTAAGTAAGTATTTTTTTAAATAACCTAAGCCCATAATATGCTCCCTTTCCTTAGTTTTATATCTATATTATATTATTTAGACCCCCTAAATACAACTAGCCTATATCTTTCCAATATGGAATAAACTGGTGATTTTTGTGTAGTTATGTACTTTATTGTCTAAATATTGTATAATGGACAAGAAGGTATAGTGGACAAGTTGTTTTTTATTGCTTGGAGGGAGAATTATGAAAAAGAAGTTTATAGCCTTACTTGTAGTTGTAGCTGGAGTAGTATTCATTAGTTTTGGAAATATGGACTTTTTCGCAGAAAAAGCAGATACCTCTTTTTTAGAAGATGAAATAATAGACGAAGAAACTCCTCCATTGGAAGAGTCCCCTGATGAAATTAAGCCTCCAATAGGAGAAGATGAGCCTGAAGAGGAAAAGATAGACTACCTATCTGGTACTACCTATGAAGATGAAGAAGGCAAGCTTATAGTTAAAAATACTGATGATATTTTAGTCCTGGTTAATAAGAGGAGGAACCTTCCTCCAGATTATAAGCCAGAGGACTTGGTAATCCCAAATGTAAGGTTTTCTTTTAAGGAGAAATTAGAGAAAAGATATCTTAGAGAAGAAGCAGCCTTAGCCCTAGAGGAATTGTTTGCGGAAGCTGAAAAAGAAGGCCTTATCCTCTATGCTGTTTCAGGATATAGGTCTTACAATACTCAAAAAATCTTATTTGAAAATAAGGTCAACAGAGTAGGGTTTGAAGCAGCTAATTTGCTAGTGGCATATCCTGGACAAAGTGAACATCAAACTGGCCTTGCCATGGATGTTTCTTGCCAAAGGGTTGGCTTTACCTTAGAAGAAGATTTTGGACAAACTGAGGAAGGAATATGGCTTAAAGACAATGCCCATAGGTTTGGCTTCATAATTCGTTATGATAAGGATACTACTCATATAACAGGCTATAACTATGAGCCTTGGCATATTAGATATGTAGGTAAAGATGCGGCCAAGGTAATATATGAAAAAAATATTACCTTGGAAGAATTTTTAGGAGATGATAAAGTCTTCAAATAATAAGAGAAAAAATAAACGATGGCAACCATCGTTTATTTTTTATGCAATAGATCTTAACCCCTTAGGACATTTTCTCCCCGCATTTTCCACAGAACTTAACAGGTCTATCAAATTTAGCCAAACAGTTTGGACAAACATATTCACCTTTTTTAGTTTTCTTATTTGGATTTATGGTCCTT
>JAAYHU010000034.1 GCA_012735245.1 Tissierellia bacterium | reverse complement strand
AGGAGAAAAAATAGAGGATTATTCTCCTCTAGCTGTGGTGGTGATAGAAAATGAGATGGATTAGGGATGAAGACTTCATAAGGGGCAAGATCCCAATGACCAAATTCAATATGAGGATATTGACCATGGGTTATTTGTCCATCCAAAAAGGGGACAGGCTGTTAGACATTGGGGCTGGCACAGGCAGCATATCCATAGAGGCCTGCTTACAAGGAGCCAGGGTCTGGGCAATAGAGAAGAAAGAAGAGGCCGTAGACCTTATTAGGAAAAATAAGGCTAAATTTAATGTGGATATGGAATTGATACATGGTAAAGCACCCCAAGACCTACCAGACCTTAAATTCAACAAGTGCTTCCTAGGAGGAAGTGACGGTAAATTAGAAGCCATATTTGAATATCTGGAGGGCCATTTGGAAGCCCAAGGTATATTATGCGCCAATTTTGTAACCCTGAAAAACTTAAACCTTTTTCTCCACTTGTTGAAGGATTATGGATATGTTGATCATGAAGTTCAGCTGATACAATCAGCCTATATGGATTGCATAGGCCTGATGAAGGGAAACAACCCCATTTTCATAGTAAGGGGAGTAAAGGGATAAAGCTACTAGATTTCTTAGCTGGAAAGGAGGAAGCTAAATGGTTAGTTTTGTAGGAGCAGGACCTGGTCATATAGATTTAATCACAGTTAAGGGTAGGAAGCTATTGGAAGAAGCCGATATGGTCATATATGCAGGAAGTTTGGTGTCGGAAGAACACCTAAAATTTTGCAAGGACTCCTGTCAAATATACAATAGCGCTTCCATGACCTTGGAAGAAATAGTGGATAAGATGGAAGAGGCAGTAAAAGAGGGATTAAGGGTAGTAAGGCTACACACGGGAGACCCAACCATCTACGGCGCCATTCAGGAACAGATGGATTTACTAGAAAAAAGGGGTATAAACTATGAGGTCATCCCTGGCGTTAGTTCCTTTACCGCTGCCTCTTCAGCCATAAAGAGGGAGTTTACCCTACCTGATGTAAGCCAAACCGTTATCCTAACTAGGATAGAGGGAAGAACCAAAGTACCGGAAGAAGAGGATTTAGAACTACTCGCCAAACACCAGGCTTCCATGGCTCTCTTCCTATCGGTAAAGTATATGGATAGGGTGGTGGAAAAGCTTAAAAAAGGCTTCGGTAGGGAAGACGTGCCGGTGGCGGTAGTCTACAAGGCAACTTGGGAGGATGAGAAAATAATAAGAGGGACTTTAAGGGATATAAAGGAAAAGGTGGAAGAGGAAGGAATTATTAAAACAGCCATCATACTAGTGGGAGACTTCATAAAAGGAGAATATGAAAGGTCCAAATTATACGATCCATCCTATTCCCATGAGTATAGGGAGGCAAGAAGATGAAGATTGCCTGTATATCCTTTACTAAAAGAGGAAGGGAAGTAGGGGATAGATTAGTAAAATTAAGCTGTAAAACCAATGAATACAGTATTACTCACTATATCAATGCTGAAATCCATGGGGGAATAAAATCCATAATACCTTATCTGCTAAAGGAATATGAAGGCCTAATTTTTGTATCGGCTACAGGCATAGCGGTTAGACTTATGAAACCCTACATTATAGATAAAACCAAAGATCCAGCTGTAGTTGTAGTAGACGATGGGGCTAAATTTGCTATAAGCCTTTTATCAGGTCATATAGGCGGGGCCAATAGACTAGCCCAATGGGTGGGAAGTGTTTTAAAAGCTATTCCCGTCATTACCACTGCTTCTGATAATAGGGGCATAGAATCCATCGACATTTTTGCCATGAAAAATAACTATCATATTGAGAATATAGAGGCT
>JAAYHU010000181.1 GCA_012735245.1 Tissierellia bacterium | reverse complement strand
TAAAGGATATGATTAAAAACAAGATGATAAATAATGAATTTACAGTTGAGATGTACAATTTAGGTGTATTGGAAGAGTATCATGGGCAAGGTATAAGTCATGCTTTATTAACTGCTGCTGAGACTTATTCTAAAGAAAAAGGATATTAATTCATAACAGTAAAAACCTTTGACGCAACAGTACAATATGAGCCATATGAGAGAACAAGATCATTTTATCTAAAAAATGGTTTTTATTCCTTGGAAGTATTCCCTTTATTTTAGAACGAAGAGAATCCCTGTTTATTTTTAGCAAAATATATTGGCTAATTCACACTCTTTATAAAAACTAATTTAGGATTATTCATACTGGTTTTCTAATTCTTTTACATTATTTCTCCTTTCCTAGATTTAATTCTACATTTATATGAAATGTAAGATAGGGCTAGTAAATAAATAAAAACTAAGGATTGTTGTAAATGTTAGCAGACTTGAAAAAAGTCTGCTATTTTATTAAATTAACTTATTGACAATTTATTACAAAGGTGATATATTTGTAACAAAGATACAAATATATCACATAGGAGGTTATTATGAAAAGAAAGAGTGGCTCTCAAAATTTCATCAAATATTTATGGTTTCTTGGCTTCTTAGGATTTCGAGGTTTTAAATATTTTACAACTTCTGATCCATTATCCCTATTTTGGTTCAGTTATTTTAGCTTTTTTGCTTATTATTTTGTAGGCAAAATGGCTGACCAAATGCCTGATGAGCGTTATATTGAGAATAGCAATAAAGCAAAACAAAAAGTTGTTTTCATTCCTTTAATCACCTTGTTTGCCATTGGCTTTTTCTCTGGATTTTCCTTTGTCACAAAGGAACTAATCGTTTTAGCTGGTGCTTTTGGATGGGCAATTACTATAATATCTTATGCTTTTCTTTTTTGGTATTATGATACACATTAATGGAGGTGAGTACTATCCAAAAGTTTACTTGTAATCTAAAAAAATACCGCCAACTTGCAGGATTAACTCAGGAAGAACTGGGCCAACTAGTTGGAGTCCGCAGAGAAACTATCGTTAGACTAGAAGCAGGTAAGTATAATCCATCACTAAAATTGGCCATTGATATTTCACGGGCTGTAAAAGCGCCAATTGAGGAAATCTTTATTTTTGATTAGGGTTTCTCTGTTTATTTCTATATATAATGAATATAAGTAAAAGAATGTGAACTAATAAATTAATACTAAGGAGGAGACAATGGATTAAAAGGATTTTAATATATTGGAGTTTTCTGAAAAGGTTGTTTTAATTGATACATAATAAATTTAGGCTGGGAGGATATTATGGTTGAGCTAAGAGAAATTAATGAGAAAAATTTTAATGAATGTATTGCTTTAGAATTAACTGAAGAGCAAAGTGAATTTATTGCTTCAAATATCTATAGTTTAGCTGAGGCATATGCTATAACAAACAGCGGGATTAATAAACCTATGACCTATGGAATTTACAATGATGGTACTATGGTGGGATTTATAATGGTAGTTTACCAGCCCATTGATGAAAATGACCCAGATGATTCTGAATTTCAACATTATATTCTTGGTTTTGTCCGCATAGCATCTTGTTTCTAATAATTGTTAACAGAATAGTAGAGACACATTATTTGTATAGTATACATTTATTATTTAGCTCTGCAACCAATAGTTGCGTGATAGTTGGTGGCAAGCAACTGACAAATCAGATATAATTGCCTAAAAAAGGAGTGACGATTTATGAATCTTGGT
>JAAYHU010000180.1 GCA_012735245.1 Tissierellia bacterium | reverse complement strand
CCATCTTTTGCAGATAACATTAAGATAGGCATATCATAATTTTGTCTAATTCTTTTACAAACAATCATCCCATCTATATCTGGCAGCATCAGGTCTAGGATTATAAAATCAATATTTTCATTCTTCACAATATTTAAGGCCTCATTACCTGTGTAAGCTGTGAAAACCTTATATCCCTGTTGTTCTAAACTGCGCTTCAAACCCTTAACGATTAGCTTTTCATCATCAACAACTAGAATATTAATACTAATCACCAACTTTCTTTAATAATATCTATACAATATATTACCACTTTTTTTATTAAAGATAAAAAATAAATAATTTTATGGTATAATTTGGTTATTAAATGTTAGGGGGATAGATATGGAACCAATTATAAGTATAAGAGATTTGAAGAAAAGTTATGGAAATAAGGAGGTTTTAAAAGGTATTAATCTTGATATATTTAAAGGGGAAATCATAGGATATATTGGACCTAATGGAGCAGGAAAGAGTACTACAGTAAAGATTATCTTAGGCTTAGTTGGAGATTATTCTGGGGAGATAAAGATATTTGGCCAAGATATTAGGGATGGTGGAGTTGAATATAAGAAGAAAATTGGATATGTGCCAGAAACGGCAGATATGTATGAAAACTTAACAGCAAGGGAGTATCTAAGCTTTATTGGTGAGCTCTATGGCATGGAATACGAAGTAGCCAATAAAAAGGCTGAAAAATTAATGGATTTATTTGGAATTAGAAATGTTTATGATGCAAGAATTAGTTCATATTCAAAGGGAATGAAGCAAAAAACCCTCCTAATATCTGCTTTAATCAATAATCCGGATATTCTATTTTTAGATGAGCCTTTAAGTGGTATGGATGCCAACAGTGTTATGGTATTTAAAGAGGTAATGGCAGAATTAATAAAGAGGGGAAAGACCATATTTTATTCATCCCATATTATGGATGTGGTAGAGAAGATTAGTAAGAGAATAATTCTTATTAACAAGGGAGAAATAGTAGCAGATGGCAGCTTTGAAGAGATAAAAGGCCAGTCCATGGAAGGGTCCTTAGAGGAGATCTTCAATCAGCTTACGGGATTTGAAGAACATGAGAGAATTGCAAAGGATATTGTTTCCACCATAATGGAGGGGGCCGTTTAGATGAAGGATTTTAAGATATTGAAATTTTTAGATCTTTTTAAAGGCTTATTTGAAATGCTAGGTGTAGACTATCCTGTAATGAGAAAGATTCTGAATGTAAAATTAATATTAGATGGAAGAAGGACATCTACAGTTTTATCCAATCAAAATACTAAAAAGAAGAAAGAGGAAGAAGATAAAAATAATTTTATAAGGTCCTTAGGTATCTATTTTCTAATGGGTATATTCTTAATCTTATATGTTTTAATCGGGGATAACTACCTGTTTCAAATGAGTCTAGTATTTAGTATTATTATGTTTTTATTGATGACATCTTTGATAGCAGATTTTAGTTCTGTATTATTAGATACCAAAGAGAAGGAAATACTATTATCTAGGCCTGTTGATAGTAGGACTTTTAATATGGCTAGGATACTACATATTTTTATATATATAAGTATGATAACTTTTGCAATAGCAGGCCCATCCTTAATTGCATCTCTATTTAGACATGGACTAGATTTTTTTCTAATATACCTATGTGAAATCGTATTGGTAACTTTATTTGTAATAATACTAACGGCCTTAATTTATCTTTTAGTCCTTAGGTTTTTCAGTGGCGAAAAATTAAAGGATTTAATCAATTATGTTCAAATAGGCCTTACTATTGTTATGTCTCTAGGCTATCAAATAATCGTTAGGATATTTAACTTCGTAGATATAGACAACATGGAATATAAGGCAAGCCTATGGAAATATCTTGTACCTCCAATATGGTTTTCTGCCCCCTTTGAATTAATAATTAACAAAAACTATAATAACTATATAATTTTTTATTCAATACTGGCATTAATAGTTCCTATTCTATCAATTATTATCTATGTAAAATTAGTTCCTACCTTTGAAAGATATTTACAGAAGTTTGATAGTGCAGATGGTAAGACAAGGGATAAAAACAGGTTTACTATATTTTTATCTAAAATAGTATGCAAGAACAAGGATGAAAGAGCTTTCTTTAAGTTTGCTACAAATATGTTAAGGAACGAAAGGACTTTCAAATTAAAGGTATATCCCAGTATAGGCATGTCCATAATATTTCCATTCCTTGTGGTCATAAGTATGAATTTTAGAGACCTTTCAAACCTAATAAATACAAAGTTTTACCTATGGATTTATACGTCCTTTATGATGATACCAACTGTTATTTGGTCCTTAGAGTGTTCTGGTAATTTTAAAGGGGCTTGGGTTTTTGTGACCATGCCTATTAGAGATAAATCTGTTATAAACAAGGGTATATTAAAAGCTGCCATAGTAAATCTATTTCTTCCAGTGTATATATTTGTGGCCATGGTTTTTTTGCTCCTATATAAAATGCAGATAATAGACCAAATACTAGTGGCAGGGACTAATATGTTTTTATATACGATTGTTGTTTTTAGGATGATGGGTGAATTTCTTCCTTTTTCTAAGGCCTTTGAAGTAACTGAAAATACTACTGGTGGAAGAAAGGAATTCTTAATATTGCTTCTAATTGCTGGATTTGCTCTAATCCATTATTTAATTACTATGACATCTTACGGAACTTATATTTATATACCATTGGCAATAATAATTAGTAGATTTGCTTGGAAAAAAGCCATCTTATAAAACATGGAGCTTACTCCATGTTTTTAATTTTTTTGTTCAAAAATTAAGGAAATTCAGACTTGACATGGTCTAGACTTCAGATTATACAATTAAGATAAGTTAGTTAGATATCAAACAAGGGGGGGAGAAAAATGTATTTTAGGTGGAAGAGATTACTTAGTATATTGGTCTGTATGTTTTTAGTCTTTAGTCTGGCAGCCTGCAGCAAAACTGATACTACAGATACTACTGATCCAACAGATACCACTGATGTTGTTGATTCAGAACCAGATACAGGCGAAGAAGATGGGGGGATTTTAGAATTAACTACTGAGGTGGTTGTAGTAGGAGCAGGAGGAACAGGCTTAGCAGCTGCTGCATCTGCCTATGAACATGGAGCAGAAGTTATAGTTGTTGAGAAGATGGCCTTTGTTGGAGGATCTACAGCTCTATCTGGAGGAGGTATAGGTGCTACTGGAACTAGGTTCCAAAAAGAATTGGGCATAGAAGATACTAAGGAATCCTGGATGCAGTTGTGGAGAGAAAGACAAGCCACAAGTAATCCAGACAGTAAATATCCTGATTATGATAGGGTAGACAAATTCATGGATGAGGCAGTAGTGACTACCCACTGGATGGTTGACTATATTGGCCACAAATATACAAGAATTGAGGGATTTGGTTTCGACCCAGTAAGAAGACTTCATTTCCCTGAAAAAGGTGGTTCTGATGTAACTAACAATTTAGAAAAATTCTTAACGAGTAAAGGGGTAGAAATATTAAAGGAAACTAGGGCAACTGAACTGATTACAAATGAAAATGGAGATGTAGTTGGAGTATTAGCAGAAGGTAAAGATGGCTTAGTTAGAATCAATGCTAAAAAGGTAATCTTAGCGACTGGAGGCTTTGCTAGAAATGAAGACCTTTTAGAAAGATTTGTACCTGAAATGGCAGGCACCTCAGAACTAAGTGCAGCAGCTGTTAGCAGTACTGGAGATGGAATTTTAATGGCAGAAAAAATAGGAGCTGCCTTATATGAGGATCCCTGGATAATTGGCTTAGCCATAGGTACCAAGGTTGAAGGATTAAGTGGTTTAGAGTGGGATCCAACAAAGATTTACATTAATGAAAAAGGTCAACGTTTCATGAATGAAGCAGTTCACTATGCAATTTTAACTAATGAGGCTGCGAAACAAGAAAAGATGTGGGTTATCATAGATTCCAGTGAAGCTAATGCTCAGCTTGCTGAAACCTTAAAGGGAGAATTACCTCATGAAGAAATTGCCTACGGAGAAACAATAGAAGAACTGGCTAAGGCCATGGGAGTACCAGAGGAAAACCTTGTAAATACTATTAATACCTTCAATGAAGGGGTAAAAACTGGCAAAGATACCTTTGGCAAACCAGAATCCTTATTGGTTCCTGTAGAAAAAGGCCCATATTTTGCAATAAGATACTATCCTAAGACTATGGGTACCATTGGTGGTGTTAAGACAAATGAAAACTACCAAGTTTTGAGAGAAGATGGTTCAATAATAAACAACCTATATGCTGGTGGAGAATGTGCCAACAAAGTTTTATACAACCAAGTATATATGTCAGGTAGTGCAGTGCAATTTGCTCTGACCAGTGGCCGTATAGCAGGAGAACATGCAGCTAAGGCAGTAAAGGCAGGAAATTAATATAAGTAAATAGATATGTTTAACTAAACAAGGATTTATTTCCCCTTGAAGAACAGGACTATTAACTGTTCTTCAAGGGTTTTTAATAGAAATAGTTGGCAAATTGCCTTTTAATGTCTCCCTAAGGCTTTTTGCATTATTTACTAGGGTATATTATAATTAACATGTTTGGTGTATAGGTTAAATGATTATATATAGAAAGGGTGTATCTATGGAATTAAAGGGAGCCTATGGCAGCGCCAAGGTTTTTACAGACAAGCTTGAAGATGGAGCTAGAGACCAGATTATAACCTTGCTCAATCAAAGCTTTATTGAGGGGTCAAAGGTTCGAATAATGCCTGATGTCCATCAAGGAGTAGGTTGTGTAATAGGTTTTACAGCAGATATGGGAGACAAGGTCATACCAAATATTGTTGGTGTAGACATAGGATGTGGCATATTGACAGTTGAGCTGGGTGATATAGATATAGATTTGCCAACCTTGGATAAAATCATTTACAATAAAATCCCCTCTGGGAATAAGGTCCATAAGGAAAGAAGACATAAATTTGACCCCTTGGAAGAGTTATACTGTTACAGGGATTTAAAGGAAACAAAAAGAATACAAAGGAGTATAGGTACCCTAGGTGGAGGAAACCACTTTATAGAAGTAGGTATAGATGAAAATAATAGGAAATATTTAACTATCCATTCAGGTAGCAGGAACCTTGGAAAACAGGTGGCGGAAATCTATCAGAGATTGGCTGTTGAGCTTTGTAGTGGCAAGGAAGAATACTTTATTAAACGAGATGAAATAATCAAGACCTATAAAGAAAAGGGAAAAAGAAAAGAAATAAAAAAAGCCTTAGATAAATTAAAAAAACAATATGAAGGATTAAAACCCAAATATCCTAAGGACTTATGTTATTTAACAGGAGAATACAGAGAAAGGTACCTTCATGATATGAAAATATGTCAAGAATATGCTAGCCTCAACAGGGAAATCATGGCTGAAATCATACTTTCATCTTTATTAGGAAAATCGTTAAAAGAGTTTAGCTATTTCGAAACAATTCACAACTATATTGATTTCAGGGATAATATAATTAGAAAAGGTGCCATATCAGCCTATGAAGGCGAAAAGGTATTAATACCTATTAACATGAGGGATGGGTCTATAATTGCCATTGGAAAGGGAAATCCTGATTGGAACTTTTCTGCACCTCATGGAGCAGGCAGGATAATGAGCAGAAATATGGCAAAAGAGGAATTAAGCTTAGAAGAATTTAAAAAGACCATGGAAGGGATTTATTCTACTTCAATTAACAAATCTACCCTAGATGAAGCGCCTTTTGCATATAAGCCAATGGAAGAGATAATTGAAAATATAAAGGATACGGTGGATATTATCCATATCATTAAACCCATATATAATTTTAAAGCAAATTAATTAAAAAAACTTAAAGGACATTAAGCTTATAGCTTAATGTCCTTTTATCTAATTAACTTTTAGCTATTTTACTTTTATCCTGTTTAATACTAAATCCTGTATATCCGTAGATAATGGCAACAATTGGATTCAAAATATTTAGGAATGCGAAAGGTGCGAATTGTAAAGGTGACACTGATAAGGCTGATTGCATAAAGGCTCCACATGTATTCCATGGAATAAGTGGAGAAGTTAATGTACCAGCATCTTCTAAGGTCCTAGATAGAAGTCTAGGTTCTAAGCCTCTCTCATCATAAACACTCTTATACATTCTTCCTGGGATTACAATTGCTAGGTATTGGTCTGCTGCCAATATATTAACAGCAACACTTGTTAATATGGTGGCAGTGATAAGTGAGCCAGTGCTATTAGCAAATTTCAATATAGCATTACCAATTGCTTGCAACATACCAGTTCTTTCCATGATACCACCAAAGACCATGGCTAGTAAGATCAATGAGACTGTCCACATCATGCCATCTAGGCCTCCGCCACTTAGTAGTTCATCTACAAGTTCTACTCCAGTTTCAACAACAACTCCATAATGGGCTGCATCTATTATGTCTCCTAGACCTGCCCCTTGGAATAATGCAGCAAATAGACCACCTATAACTGTACCTGAAACAAGTCCAGGTAAAGCTGGGATTTTTAAAAGTACTAAAATAATAACGATTATAGGTGGTAATATAAGTAGTGGTGAAATGTTGAAATTACTTGAAATTGCATTTAGAATCATATCAATATTTGCTGTATCAAGTGCTCTTCCAGCATATCTAGCGCCTATAATACCATATAATATCATTGCGATTAAGTAACTTGGAACTGTTGTATAGAACATATATCTAATATGTTCAAATAATGTAGAGCCAGCCATTGCAGGAGCAAGGTTAGTAGTGTCTGATAGAGGTGACATTTTATCCCCAAAATAAGCTCCAGATACTATACAACCAGCTACAATAGGAGTAGGGATCCCTAATCCTTGTCCAACACCGATAAGTGCAATACCAACGGTACCAGCAGTTGTCCATGAACTTCCAGTAGCTAAGGATACTATAGAACAGATTAATAATGTAGCCACTAAGAAGATACTAGGTGAAAGAAGCTGTAATCCATAATAAATCATGGCAGGCACTGTACCGCTAAGTATCCAAGTACCAATTAATGAACCTATTATCATTAATATAAGTATTGCCTGCATGGAAAGTTGGATTGTCTCAATGGCCCCTTTTTCAACTTCTTCCCAAGTATAGCCCAGTGAGAACATGGCCACTAAGGTTGCAACAATGATGCCCACTAATAATGGAATATGTGGGTCGGCTTCAAACCCTATAATGGCAACTGCTAATACAACCATTAAGACAATAATTGGAATAAATGCATGACCTAGGGTTGCTTGCTTCTTTGTTTTCATACTAATCCCCCTTTAGCATAATATAAGATAATATTAAAACATCACTTAAAGTTTACTACAATTCAATGTCAATTTCAATATAGTATCGTAAATATTTAAAAAAAAGAAATAATCAAAAAATGGTATATTTCTTGCTTGGATATTTTGAACTAGTTTAATTATTGTGTAAAAACTGGTATTTTTTGTCTAGGGGTTCTGTAGATTTAATTACAGAGCCACCTAGGCAAATTTCATCTTTATACAATACAGCTACCTGACCGGGTGTTACTGCTTTTACT
>JAAYHU010000033.1 GCA_012735245.1 Tissierellia bacterium | reverse complement strand
CTCCTGTTATCATGTTCTTTACATAGTCAGCGTGTCCTGGACAGTCTACGTGTGCATAGTGACGATTTGGTGTTTCATACTCAACGTGGGATGTGGAGATAGTTATTCCTCTTTCTCTTTCTTCTGGCGCCTTGTCTATGTTATCGTAGGAAACAGCCTCTCCAGATCCATATCTTTTGCTTAACACCATCGTTATTGCTGCTGTTAATGTTGTCTTACCATGGTCTACGTGACCAATTGTTCCTATGTTTACGTGTGGTTTGGTTCTCTCAAATTTCGCTTTACCCATTATACTTCCTCCCTTATAATAGATTTATCATATAATAGTCTTTAGCAGGAGTTTTTCTCTCCCCTTAAGAAAACTCACCCTGGTGTCTCATTGTTTTATAAAAAATTGTGGAGCCCACGACCGGACTCGAACCGGTGACCTCTTGCTTACCATGCAAGTGCTCTACCTCCTGAGCTACATGGGCATTTATTCACTGCTAGATATTTTACTACTTGAATATATATTTGTCAAGCTTTAGTTAGCTGATTACCCCTTAAAATTTTTTCCAGTTTCTTCTTAACTCTTTGTAATGCGTTATCTACACATTTTACATGCCTGTCCAAATCCTCTGCAATCTCTTGATAGCTCATGCCATCTACATATGACATAAAAACTTCCATTTCTAATTCAGAAAGGCTTTCACCCATTTTAGATTCAATCAAGTCTAACTCTTCCTTGCCAATCATCAATTCTTCTGGGTCACATACCTTAATACCTGAAATGATATCTAGCAAGGTCCTATCTGACTCTTCATTATATACAGGCTTGTTTAGAGATATATAAGAATTAAAAGGTATATGTTTTTGCCTAGTAGCTGTCTTTATAGCTGTAATTATCTGCCTTGTAATACAGATTTCAGCAAAGACCCTAAAGGTAGTTTTCCTGCTCCTATCATAGTCCCTTATGGCCTTATAGAGGCCTATCATCCCCTCTTGAATTATATCTTCCTTATCTGCCCCTATTAAATAATATGACCTTGCCTTTAGTTTAACATAACTTTTATATTTATAAATTAAATACTCTAAGGCTACATCATTGTTGTTTTGAGCAGCTTCCACGATGTCCTCATCATCCATATTGCTATAGATATCTAATTCGCTTTTTTCATTATGGATACTAAGTTGCATCAATGGTCCCCCCAGCATAAATATGAATGCCATTAACATAATTATATTTAACAAACTATTTTAAGTCAATACTATTCCTCATCCCTAATCCATTTGTACAGCTTCTCTATAGTTTCTTCATCTAAACGGCTCATTAACATATCGTTTATTTTGTTTTCCCTATCCCTTTTTCTATCGATAAGCCTTTTTTCATTAAAGATCTCTATTTCAAGTTCCCTAGACGATATTCGAATACCACCTCTACCAAGTACAATTTGTTGCTCCATCCAGTCGGAAGTTGCTACCCTTACTCTTTTTGTTCTTCCTATTTCATCTAACTTTTTCTCTATATATTGGTCTGCTGTTTCGTTTTCCTTTGTATATACTACTTCTAGGCCCTTATAATTCTCTTTAGTGCCACTATTGCCTTTTACAAGATGTGCATCAAATACTAGTATAATTTCAATTCCCGAATAGTGCTTATACTCCGATAGAATTTCCATAAGCTCATTCCTAGCTTCTTCAAGGTTTCCATTTTTTAATTCCTTAAACCTGTCCCAAGTGTTTATAACATTGTATCCATCAACAAATAAATACTCTTTTGCCTTATTCTTTTTTCTAGCCATGGCTCTGTCTTACTACCTCATACATTAATATGGCAGCTGCATTGGAGGCATTAAGGGATGAAATTTTACCTGCCATAGGGATTTTAACTAGGCAATCG
>JAAYHU010000179.1 GCA_012735245.1 Tissierellia bacterium | reverse complement strand
GGTCCGGGGTTCGAGTCCCTGAAGGCCCACCATTTCTTAATAGGGGTGTAGTTCAGTTGGTAGAACGACGGTCTCCAAAACCGTATGTCGTGGGTTCAAATCCTGCCACCCCTGCCATAATTTATTTGGACTTGTAGCTCAGGCGGTTAGAGCGCACGCCTGATAAGCGTGAGGTCGGTGGTTCGAGTCCACCCAGGTCCACCACGAGGGCCTTTAGCTCAGTTGGTTAGAGCGCCCGGCTCATAACCGGTAGGTCCGGGGTTCGAGTCCCTGAAGGCCCACCATAAAAAAGCAGATCATAATGATCTGCTTTTTTAATTTGGGCTCTTTGTCAATAACATTAAGATTTCATGTAATAGGTTTTTAATATTGCCAATACAGTGTTTGTTTTCAATACTTAAAACAAATATGTTGGGCGGTAAATTGTAGCTCTTATTGTTTTTAAGATTTTTCAAACTGTCAAAATTTCTTAAATCAATATATCTGCATTTTTCTACCCTAGTAATTAATCCAAGTTCATATTCCAAGGACAGGGAAAAAATCCCTTTATCCTCAGTAAGTAAATTAAAGTTTTTATCATAATATTTTATATTATTTTCCAACGGAGGATTTATAGTTCCCTCTATTTTCAATAAGTCCTGAAAAAATTGGATTTTTTCAATACTAAACTTCTTGCTCCCTTTGCCAAAGTCAATATAAATACTTTTTTTATCATCTATTAAGTCAATTATGGAGATTATGTCTAACATATGGGCTAAATCATCATGGTTGTGCCTCAGGATATTTTCCTTTAACATAGGATTTTTAGATTTTATATAGTCATAATAGAAATCTATACAATCGAGGCCAGAATACTTATCTTCTCTAATAAATCCTAATTCCCTTTCTATAGTCTTTAGTTTCAAGTTAGGCAAATCAAACAAAAACCTATATTTTTTAATATACTGATACAAATCAAAGGAGCTTATAGTAGGGAATTGGTAATTTAGTTTATAATGCTTTAACCTTTGCTTAATGAATGGAAGGTCGAAATAGTCTCCATTATAGGTGATGATTTTATCAAAATTAGTTATATTAGATGATAGTTCTTTTAATACTTCTTTTTCTTCATTAAGATTATTGGCAAAGTATTGGTCGAGGACCCAAGAATTTTCCCTAGGGTTGAAGTACAGAATTCCTATCAAGTAGATAATATCTTTGTACCTATTTAAGCCTGTAGTTTCAATATCTAAAAAACAGGTATTTTCCTTTGGAAAATACTTTTCTATATTTAAGCTATGCTTAATATTTGTTTTTATAATATCCATCTTCTTCACCTAAACTTGTTCCTATGATATAATAAGCTTGTTATATTTACATTATACGGCCAAATTAGATATAAATCAAAATAAAAGTATAGGAGAGAAGATATGAAGGATTTAAATTTTAAGGAGAAAACCAATGATGAATTGAAGGAGGACATACTTCTTTCAAATAGAAAACAACTGACATATATAAAGGAATCAAGTTTTTTAATAATATTTAATTCTATACTCCTCGTTAAGGAAAGGCTTGATAAGTCCAAGGAATTAGACAATATTAGGAATAGTGATGAATTTAAAGCCATTAATATTTGTTTAAATGAGATTATAGACTTGATTACAGAAATTATAGAATTAGGCTTAGTTCAAGTAAAAGAGGAAAAAATCTCGAAACTGTATATTAATAGAAAAAACATCAACAAACTATCTTCAATTGTAGAAGGATATTATAGGGAGCTAAATTATGTAACAATGATTATGGATCATTACATTTTAAAGATACATGCAGAAAGGGATTACAGTGATAGTAAATATAGTAAATCTGCAGTACTTGAACTAATAGATTTTATTAACAAAAAATTAGACAGTGTAAAAGATGACTATAACAAATACATTTATATTATTTCCCAGGTAATTTCTGCTCTGCCAATGAGGCTAGTGAAAGACAACTACTATAATGTGTTAAAAAAGTCTATAATTAGGAATTTTAGCAATAGTACCAGTTTTGAAGTGGAAAAGAAGATTAAGGATTATAAGAAGATATTTGATAGTTCAATGTTTGATGGTTATGGTACTAAGCTTGACTTTTATTTTAGAGAAATTCAAAGTCTTAGAAATATAGATTTAGCTAATAAGGACTATGATGAATTGAAAGAATTAGTGGAAGCTTCCATAAATTTATGTGAAGAATTGCTATTCCTATATAATTTACTGGTAGAGCTGGGAGTGGCAGTTAATATGCTTATTGTAATTAATCTAATAGGGGAAGACCTTAATTCTGATGAAATTGAAGATATATACTATGATTGGAAGGAATTAATCAGTGATAAATCTAGCATAGATGATTTTATAGAAAAAAATAAGGAAAAAATTGAAAGTATTGAACTGAAAATGTTTGAGGGTTTGGAAGTTTTCTATGCATTGAATAATGAGGCCTTAGGAAGGAAAGATTTTTATTTTGATGAATTAAGCATGGAATTAGAAAAAACTAAAAAGATTCTTACTTATTATAATGATACTGAATTTAATAGTGAAGAAATCCTATTTCTAGATGATGATAATGTAGTAAGTACCAGCTTTCTAGAACAAGCCTCTAACTCCTTGATAGAGTATATTAATAGAGCTTTAACTGGTATGAATAATTTGGAAAGAAAGATTAGAATGCGAAACCTATTGGCATCTATAGAATTGCCTTTTAGTGGAATTGGAGAGTTTTTTGACTACATCGAATATTCATTAGATGTGAAGGTAAGTTCTAAGGAAATGATAAATCTATTAATAGACTATATTTATTATGTCTTAGATGAAATTTAAGCTTAGATGAAAGTAAAAAAATATGGAGTTGATAAGATGATATTGGACAGCTGCAAAAGAGGTTTTAAAAAGGGACTTATTACTTTATGGAAATTAACTAAGATAATAGTTCCTGTATATTTCTTTGTAACTTTTTTGGAGGTTAGTGGAATTTTAGGTATTATTTCCAAGTGGTTTGGCCCAGTAATGGGACTTTTAGGATTACCAGGTGAGGCCTCCATAGTATTGGTTCTTGGTAACTGTATTAATCTCATTGCAGCAATTGGAGCCATTGCCAGCCTATCTTTAAGCATTAAACAAATAACAATACTTGCAGTTATGTTGTCCTTTTCCCACAATCTATTTGTTGAATCTGCTGTGGCCAAGAAAACAGGAGTAAGCCTTCTTATGGTAATTTTATTGAGATTGTTCTTAGCTATATTATCTGGCTTTATTTTAAATATTGTCTTATAGGAGGAAAAGAGAGGAAAAGAATGGATTTTACCTTATTTATTAAAGAAAGTTTTACTGGCTCGTTAAACTCTATAATCACCATGGCTAAGATTGTTATCCCATTAATGGTAGTCATGGAGATTTTAAAGGATTCAAATATTTTAGAAAAGGTGGCGGAAAAATTGTCACCTATTGCCAAATTTCTCAACATATCAAATGAAGCAGTTTTCCCTTTGGTCATTGGCTTAATATTTGGTTTAGCCTATGGAGCAGGCATTATAATCGAAAGTGCAGAGGAATACAATCTAGGGAAGAAGGATTTATATATCTTAATGATTTTTCTGGTAGCTTGTCACGCCGTTATAGAAGATACACTTTTATTTGTAGCTGTTGGTGCAAATCTATGGTTTTTGTTAACTGTTAGGCTGATAGTGGCAATTATTATTACCAGGATGGCATCCAGGGTGTTAAACAAAATGGAGTTTCTAGGAAATATCGACAAAATTTAAAAAGGTGCTAAGGCACCTTTTCTTATCATTATTCGTTATAATCTTCTTCTACTTCTTCTTCATATAATTCTTCTAAGCCTAAGCCCCTAAAGTCATCTCTTCTTGGCCTTTTTGGCTTTCCAGGATCATCAATTCCACCTACACTATTTTCGTCGATTTGCCTTGGGAATAGGGTTGGGAATGTTGTACAAATTGGCGAAATTTCTGGAGATATTTCAGTAAAGCCTGTGGAAAGAACACATAATTGAACAGGAACTACTACTTTCTTCTCACATGATACACATAGTGCTATAATTAAATCTACTCTGACTTCACCAGTTTCTGGGTTGATGTCAATATCTCTGGAAATACTGTTTGTAGCTAACCTAGTCTCGCATAGTAAATTGCAGAACTCTGCAAATCTTGGCAAGAATGCTGAATCGAAAACAGAGGGTATACATAGCTCAAAGAAGTTAGTTAGTACTAAGGGTGCACTTGTTGGTGCAATAGGAACACTAGCAGATAAAGTAACCCTAGTTCTTCTTCCTCTGGAATCTACTACTATTACATCAAGTTCTATAAACACATTTCCTCTTAATGCTATTCTTTGTGTTCCAAATACTGGTGTACCTCTTCTTCTGTCATCACATTCAGTGGTATCAGCAAAGATTAGTTTTTGATTTCTAAGTCCATCTGGTCCTACTACTTCTACATAATTCCCCTTTTCATCTTTTACAAATTCTCCGCCAGAAAGGATAGTTTCAGGTTCAATTTCTAAGTTGCGAGGGTCTTTTACGTTTCTAGGATTAAAGAATTTTCTACACCTGATATCTTCAACCCTTACTATTCTTGAACCTCGAGGCAGATTTGGAGTAAATCTAACATTGTTTACAGTACTTAAAGCTTGGAGGTTGACAACTGTGGCATCATAAACCTTTTGTACAAATACAGGTTCAGCAACTACTCTTCTTAAAGTACCGTCCCATTCACAGCCTGAAGTACCTACACAACATCTATCTCCAAAATCTTGAATATCCTCTGGTAATATATTTGAAGTCATTGAATTTCCTCCCTTCAATGAAATATTGGTTTTACTTCTCATTGATAATATATTCTGTTGTCTACTATTTTGTTACTAATAAAAAATGTAATATAAGGCTGTTAAATTTAATATTTATTATTTAAGAAGTAATCTATATTTTTAATAAAGGAAGGGTGTTTAAATGACTTTTTTTCCTGATAAATGGATTTTAGGTAGAATAAATTCTAAAGACCTAATTTTAGTAAGGAAATCAAAAAGGAATCTTTTTTTAGAAAGAATATCTGAATATGGGAAGGATAATAGGGAACTACTGACTACGGAAGTTTTGGAGGAATATGACTTGGCCTTAGTATCACCAGATACCATTTACGTACTATATCAAAATATAGAGGGCTATCTTATCTTAATTGTTGTAGATGGGAATAAAAAGGAAGAAATATGCCTTACTAGTACTGGTATTTCTGAAGTATTTAACCTAAGTTTAGAAGCCATGGATAAATCTTTACATATCCTATATACAATAAAAGGAAAAGACGATAAATATTTAATATACCATCATTTTTATGATGGAAGGGTTTGGAAAGACTTTTTAGTAGATGAGATAAGTGTAAAAAAGGTTATCAATCCAATTAAAGCCCTTATTAGGGATGGGAAATTGCTCTTAGCTTATTATAATGATGGTTATAGCATATCCATTAAAAGTTTTGACATTGAAGAATCAAAATGGACTAATCCAACTAAGTTAATAGGTGGAGAGGCTGAGAAGTTATTTTTAGATATGCTAATAGCAAATAATTGTATTCATATCAGCTTTTGTGAATATGTAGATGGAAACTTAGTAGTAAGGTATTTTAGATTTGAGGGACAAGATGAAAATTATAATAAAACTGTAGAAGAATATATTTCCAATGAAGGGGGGCCTTCACATCCTACTATAATTTATTTCAAAGATGAGTTATGGCTAGTATGGCTAGAGTTGGATAAAGTATTTAGTAGATACAGTAAGGATAATGGCCAAAGCTGGGGCCCCATCTATATGTGGAATGAAACAAAAAATATGGACTTTATCAGATATAAGTTTAGAACTATCAAGAAAGAGGAAAATATCCACTTAGACTATTCCTTTGGAAGCATATATCCGGAAATAAGATTTTTAGGATTTGGTCCTGTAAACAAGGCTATAGAAGTGCCTGTAAAAAAAAAGTCAGTAATGAAATACTACAATCCTTAGGAAAAATAGAAGAATTGGAAGAAAGATTAAGGGCATTGGAAGAAAGTATTTATAATATTGAGGATTTTTTAGCTTGGAGAAGCAGAGGAAATTATAGAAGGACCCTAAAAAGACCTCCATAAATAAAGACAAAATATCATAGTACCCATAGAGAGAAATACTAGATATTTTGTCTTTCCACTATAAAGTATTAAATTCTATTATTTTTTTGATTTCATCCATATTATTTGTAAGGCCTAGGGCTAACATTAGCTTTATTCTTATTTTCTGTCCTGGTAAGTTTCCTCCAAAGATTACACCTAGTTCCCTTAAATGTTTTCCTCCACCTTCATAACCATATGTATCTAAGACCCTACCAGTTGGACACCTAGATACCATTACTACAGGTATATTTTTGCCTATGGCCTTTTTAACTCCAGGAATCATTGCTGGAGGCAGATTTCCTCTACCTAAGGCCTCAATTACTATTCCCTTGTAATCTGAATTGATAAAGAAATCTATAATATCCGACTCCATACCAGGAACAGATTTTATGAGTCCAACCTTTTCCTCGATTTTCTTAGTATCTATAAATTGGCGAGATACTATATCCCTATAATATATAACCTCATCATTATCTACAATGCCTAAGGGGCCAAATTCTGGAGACTTGAAAGTGTCTAAGGACAAGGTGTTAGTTTTAGTAACTTCCTTAGCAGCATTGACCTCATTGTTCATTACAACCAATACCCCTTTATTTTTTGATTTGGGAGATATGGCAGTACATATGGCTGCAGAAAGATTACTGGAACCATCATAGCCTAATTCAGAGCTATTTCTCATGGCACCTACTACAACAATGGGCTTTTCAGTATTTATTACTAAGTCCAATAGATAGGCTGTTTCTTCTAGGGTATCAGTACCGTGGGTCACTATTACTCCTGCTATATCCTCTCTTGCAATGTTTTTCTTGACTAATTCAGCTATTTCCATCATCATACTAGGGGTTATATGGGGGCTAGGTAGGTTTGAATAGTTAATGACTTCAATTTGTGCAAATCTTTCAATGTTAGTAACCATGCTAATTATCTCCTCTGAATTCAAGGCAGGAATGGCAGCATGGATTCTAGGATCTACTTTCATTGATATGGTACCACCCGTAAAGATTAGAGCAACTTTGTTTTTTTCCATAGATAGACCTCCAAACGATTTTACTATTAATGTGACATTATTAATATAACATATTTAAGGTAACAAGTACAAAAAAGAGAAAAGACTCCAATATAAAATTGGAGTCCTCATCCATACGGATGAAAAAAACCGTTCAAAAGGGGTATTGGGAATAGAGATCTTATTTGAGGTTACCAGGGGGATAACCACTTCTATAGTATAGCAAACTTCGACAAAATATGCAATAGTTTTTTTGAAAAAAGTTATTTTTTTTGACAAAAATCTACATCCTTTTCTTGGCAGAATCTTAGATTTATCTTTAATCTAGGAAAAAAATCATATATAATGGAATAGAGAATAATATAAAGGGGGAAGTATGATGGAAAATAAATTTAATGACCTTAAGGGAGTCTTAGAAAAACACGGCTTTTTAGTAAAAATTTTTGAAAATAGTGAAATGGCTAAGGAAGAACTACTGAAAGAAATAAGTATTGATGAATCAGTGGCCCTAGGTGGGTCTATGACATTACAACAAATGGGTATCTATGAGGATTTAAAAAACAGAGGCAATGAAGTCATTTGGCATTGGAGAAAAGACGTTGAATCTCCACTCCAAAAAGCAATAAATACAGATTCTTATATTACAAGTACAAATGCCATAACCATGGATGGTAAACTTGTAAATATGGATGGAACAGCTAATAGGGTTGCAGGAATGGTTTTTGGACATAAGAATGTTTATATAATAGTTGGGAAGAATAAGGTTTGTAAAGACTACGAAGAAGCAAGGGAAAGAATAAAGAATATTGCAGCTCCTCTAAACGCCAAAAGATTAAACTTAAGCACTCCATGTGCAATTACTGGCAAATGCAATGACTGCAATACACCACAAAGAATTTGTAGGGTTGAAACCATAATACATAGGAATCCCAATTCCTGTCAAATTCACATATACTTGGTAGATGAGGAATTAGGATATTAGAAATAAGAGGTGTTAGCACTTGATTTACTTAGATAACTGTTCAACGACAAAACCAAGGGAAGAAGTTGTAAAAATAATGTATGAGAGTATGATGGATAACTTCGGGAATCCATCATCTCTCCATAGACTTGGTATGAAGGCTGAAAAAAGAATAAGGGAAGCTAGAAAATATATAGCAGATTTTCTAAAGGTAGATAATAACGAAATATATTTTACCTCTGGGGGTACAGAAAGTAACAATATTGCCATACAGAGTTTTGTAAATAAAATGGAAAAGAGGGGTAAACATATAATAACAACAAAAATTGAGCACCCTTCAGTATTAAATATTATGAAATATTATGAAAAACATGGTTTCCATATTAGCTACTTAAATGTAGATGAATATGGGTATATATCATTAGAAGAGTTAAGAAATTCCCTTAGAGATGATACTATTTTGGTTTCAATTATGCATGTAAATAATGAAACTGGTTCAATACAGCCCATAGAAGAAATTAAAAATATTATTAAAGAGAAGAATCCTAATACTTTGTTTCATGTTGATGGAGTTCAGGGCTTTGGGAAAATCGATATTTCGTTAAAGGCCTCAGGCATAGATTCTTATTCCTTCAGTGGCCATAAGATCCATGGACCAAAGGGAATAGGAGGCCTATTTATAGATAAAAAGCATGTAATCTCACCTATAGTGTTTGGAGGAAATCAGGAAAGAGGATTAAGGTCAGGAACGGAGAATGTAACTGGAATCATTGGTTTTGGAGAAGCAGTAAAGATTATGAGTGAGAAATATAAGGAAGAAAGGCAATACGTATTTGAACTTAAGGAATACTTTGGAAATAGGATAAGGGAAGAGATTGATGATATTAGAATAAATACTAGCTTAGATGAAAATTCCTCTCCATATATTTTAAATATTTCCTTTAGAAATGTGAGAGGAGAAGTCTTATTACATTATTTAGAAGACAAGGATATTTATGTTTCCACTACTTCAGCCTGTTCATCTAAGGGGACAGAAAAGAGCCATGTACTAGAAAGTATGGGTTTAAAAGATGAGGAAATAGAGGGAGCAATTAGATTTTGTTTTTCATATGAAAATACTAAGAAAGATTTGGATTATACAGTAGAGGTTTTAAAAGAATCTGTAACAGAAATCAGACAAATAATTATGAGGTGATTCAGTGGATAAGATATTATCAATTAGCTATGGAGAATTGGCCCTTAAGGGATTAAATAGACGATACTTTGAAGATCAATTGATAAGCAACATTAAAAGAGCAATCAAAGACTTAGGCTATGAGAAGATATACAAGGAACAAGGGAAATTATATATAGAAGCTAATGAAGATGATTTTCCTCAAATGATTAATAGGTTAAAAAAGGTATTTGGATTGGTCAACATAAGCCCATGTATTAGGACAGAAAAAAACATAGAAGATATAGAAAAAGCCGCCATAGAAATCATGAAGGAAAAAACTAAAAATCAGGCTATAAAGACATTTAAAGTTGAAAGCAAAAGGGCAGATAAGACTTTTCCAATTAAATCCCCAGGCTTATCTAGAAAGATTGGAGGAGTAATTTTAAAAAATTTCTCTGATTTGACGGTAGATGTTCACAAGCCAGATACCATTTTATATATAGATATTAAGCAAAAAGCATATATCTATACGGAGAGGATAAAAGGCTATGGGGGTCTTCCTGTTGGTACAAATGGAAAAGCCCTTTTACTTTTGTCAGGTGGTATAGACAGTCCAGTAGCAGGATTTATGATGGCAAAAAGGGGTGTAGAAATATCTGCTGTCCACTACCATTCTTATCCCTTTACCAGTGAAAGATCAGAGGAAAAGGTGAAGGAACTGGCTTCTATCCTTTCCAGATATACTGGCAAGATAAAGATGTTTAGTGTAAACATACTGGAAATTCAAAAGGAAATAAACGCTAAATGTAAGGAAAACGAAATGACAATACTATCAAGAAGGTTTATGATGAGAATTGCAGAGAAAATTGCTTTAAGAGAAGGAATCCATGGCTTAATTACTGGAGAGTCCTTAGGTCAAGTAGCAAGTCAAACTATTCAAAGCTTAAGTGTTACAAATGCAGCAGTGAATCTTCCAGTTTTCCGACCCTTAATAGGGCTTGATAAGTTAGATATTGTAGAAATAGCCAAGGATATTGAAACTTATGAAACATCTATTCTGCCTTATGAAGATTGCTGTACAGTATTCTTGCCTAAACATCCAGTTACTAAGCCTAAACTAGAAGATATCATAAAATCAGAGGAATTACTGGAAGTAGATTCCTTAATAGAAAGAGCCTTAGAAAATATGAAAGTCACTATAATAGAATAGGGGGGCAAAAATGAAAGGTAAATCTTTATTAATTGTTCTTGGTATCATTGTAATCCTGGCATTATCATTAATATCTTCATATAACAGCCTTGCTGCCTTAGATGAAAGTGTAGATAATGCCTGGGCTCAAGTAGAAAATCAATTAAAACGTAGAGCAGATTTAATACCCAATTTATTGGAAACGGTTAAGGGTTATGCTGCCCATGAGCAGGAAGTAATAAATAGTATAGCTGAGGCTAGGTCCATGTATTTAGGTGCAAGAACTCCCCAAGATTTCCAAGAAGCTGAGGCAGGATTAAATAATGCCTTGAGAAGCCTAAATGTAATAGTGGAAAATTATCCAGATTTGAAGGCCAGCCAAAATTTTGCAGACTTTCAAACAGACCTGGCAGGTACTGAAAATAGGATTGCTACTGAGAGAATGAGATACAATGATATGGTTAGGGAATATAATACCAAAATAAGAAGGTTTCCCACAAATATTGTAGCAAAAATTTTTGGTTTTGAGTTGAGAGAATACTTTGAAATAAATGAACAGGATATGGAAGCACCAAAAGTTAATTTCTAAGGGGTGTTTAAATGAATAAAAGAAAAATATCCCTAATACTTATTCTCTTCATAGTCCTTCTACCTTCATTAACTTTTGGTGGCGATGTCCTGCCTGAGCCAAGTTATGATTTCTATGTCTACGATGAGGCAGAGATTATAGATAGAGATACAGAGGATTATATAATAAATATAAATAAGGACCTATATAAGAAAACAGGGGCTCAAGTAGTAATAGCCACAATAAGCTCCTTAGAAAATATGGATATTAATTATTATGCCACAGCCCTATTTGAAAAATGGCAAATAGGCAGCAGGGAATATGATAATGGAATGTTAATACTTATAGTGCCAGAGGAAAGGCAGTTATGGATTGAAGTTGGTTATGGCCTAGAAGGACAATTTCCTGATACAAGGGTAAAGAGGATAATAGACAATTTTATTCTCCCCTATTTTTCTGAAGGAGAATATTCTAAGGGTATACTAGCAGGCTTTAATCAGATATTATTAGGTTTAGAAGAGGAATATAATATTACCTTAGATAATTACTTAGAAGTTGACCCCCCATATTATGACGAATACTCTGATGGAATAGGTATTACCATGCCAAGAATATTTATAATAATAGGGGTCCTGCTATTTTTATTCTTTGATTTTAAATTTTTTAGAGGGATGATTACCTACAGTCTGCTCCGGGGTATAGGCAGAGGTTCAAGAGGCTTCGGAGGCTCCTATAGGGGTGGCAGGTCCTCAGGAGGGGGAGGTCGTTCTGGTGGAGGAGGAGCAGGTGGTAGGTGGTAAAGAGTTTAAAAAAGCTTCAATTGAAGCTTTTTTTATTTTTTGAAAATTTATATAAAAAATATCATTAACAGTTAACAATAATTATTTTTTTAATATATTAAACTTATATTTTAAATAAAATTGCTAAAATACGCTAAAATTCAATAGCTTGGAAGATTAATATATTTTCAAAAAAACTATTGACTTTTCATATATATATTACTATAATATGATAGTCAGAATTAAAGTTTAGTAAATATAAACTAATTTCTTAATATATGCTCAATTTTTTTTAAGGAGGTGGCTTATGAAAATTGGAGAAAAGATTAGAAGACTTAGAATTCAAAATTCCCTTACCCAAGAAGAGTTAGCTGAAAGAACTGAGTTAACCAAAGGCTTTATTTCTCAATTGGAAAGGGATTTGACATCTCCTTCTATTGCTACCCTGGTAGATATTTTAGAAGGTTTAGGCACTAATTTACAGGAATTTTTTAATGAAACAGTTGAAGAGAAGATAGTTTTTTCAAAGGATGATGCCTTTGAAACAGTAAATGAAGAATTAAAATATACTTTAAAGTGGATTGTTCCTAATGCCCAAAAAAATAAGATGGAGCCCATTTTAATAGAATTAGAGCCAGGTGGCAAATCTAAAGAGGATTCACCCCATGAAGGTGAAGAATTTGGATATGTGTTGACAGGAAGCATTTATATCTATTTAGGAAGGGAAAAACACAAGGTTAGAAAGGGAGAAAGCTTTTACTTTAAAGCCAACTCCAATCATTATATAGCAAACGAAGGTAAGACCAAAGCAACAGTTCTTTGGGTAAGTACACCACCAAGTTTTTAAGATAGGGGGTAGTTAAATGCATACTATAGAATTAGTAAATGTTACAAAAGAATATAACGGGGTTACAGTTTTAGACAACATAAATTTGTACATTAGGGAAAATGAATTTCTGACAATATTGGGACCTAGTGGATGTGGTAAAACTACTACCCTTAGAATAATAGGAGGTTTTGAAGAACCAACACAGGGAAAGGTATTGTTTGAAGGTAAAGATATTACTAATGTTCCACCCTATGAAAGACAGGTAAACACAGTCTTTCAAAAATATGCCCTTTTTCCCCATCTAAACGTATACGATAACATAGCCTTTGGGTTAAAGATAAAAAAATTGCCTAAGGATGAAATAGATAGAAGGGTAAAGGAGATGTTAAGGCTTGTAAACCTACAAGGCTTTGAAAGAAGGAGCATAGATTCTTTAAGCGGTGGACAACAACAGAGAATAGCCATAGCTAGGGCTTTGGTAAATGAGCCTAAGGTACTTTTGTTAGATGAACCCTTGGGAGCATTGGACTTAAAACTTAGGAAAGATATGCAAATGGAATTGAAGAAAATGCAAAAAAGGGTGGGCATTACTTTTATATACGTAACCCATGACCAAGAGGAAGCTCTAACTATGTCCGATACCATTGTGGTAATGGACAAAGGCATAATTCAACAAATTGGAACTCCTGTGGATATATACAATGAACCAAAAAATGCTTTTGTGGCTAAATTCATAGGGGAAAGCAATATAATAGACGGTATCATGCATGAAGATTATGTAGTAGAATTTTCAGGTAAAAAATTTAAATGTATAGATAAAGGTTTTGCTAAGGAAGAAGATGTAGATGTTGTAATTAGGCCTGAAGACTTAGAAATAGTACAACCAGATGAGGGTGATTTAAAGGGTATAGTAGAGTCGGTTACCTTTAAGGGAGTCCATTATGAAATGATAGTAAAATCTAAGGACTTTGACTGGATGATCCATTCTACCATAATGAAGCCTGTAGGGACAGAAATAGGAATGACAGTATTACCAGAGAACATTCATATTATGAAGAAGGTGAGAGAAGAGTGAAGATGAAAAAAGCTGCCTACCCCTATATCATCTGGTTAGGCATATTCATAGTGATTCCCTTATTGTTGATACTTTACTTTGCCTTTACAACAGGAGATAGTCAAAGCTTAACGACTTTTAAGTTTAGCTTAGACAATTTTAGAAGATTTTTCACCCCCACATATTTAAAGGTCTTGGGAAGATCTGTAAATATAGCATTAATCTCAACTATACTCTGTTTAATACTGGGGTATCCAATGGCCTATATTATATCAAAGGAAAAATTAAGTAAAAGAAATACGATGATATTAATGTTTGTAATACCAATGTGGATGAATTTTTTGCTAAGGACCTATGCTTGGCTTACCCTATTGGGAAGAAACGGCTTTATAAATAACCTAATCACTAAAATGGGTCTTCAACCCCTGGACTTAATCTATAATGATAAGGCAGTTTTACTGGGCATGGTATACAATTTTCTACCCTTTATGGTGTTACCCATCTATTCAGTCTTGGTGAAAATAGATAAAAACTTAATAGAGGCAGCTGAAGATTTGGGTGCTAACAAGCTAAGGGTCTTTACAAAGGTCATTTTCCCTTTAAGCATTCCTGGAATAATAACAGGGATTGCAATGGTATTTATACCAGCTGTAAGTACCTTTATAATCTCCTCATTGTTGGGAGGAAACAAATACAACTTAATAGGCAATTTAATTGAACAACAGTTTAGATGGACTGGAGACTGGCATTTTGGGTCATCAATGTCCATTATCCTTATGATTTTTATACTAATAACTATGGCTTTTACTTCTAAATTTGACAAGGATAAGGAAGGAGGAGGTGGCGGATTATGGTAAAAAAAGCTTTGAAAAGGGTGTATACATTTCTAATATTTTTATTTTTATATGCACCTATTATTGTTTTAATAGTCTTCTCCTTCAATGATTCCAAGTCTAGGGGTGTATGGGCTGGATTTACTTTTAAATGGTATATTCAATTATTTAAAGATGCAAATATATTGAGAGCCCTTTACTATACCATACTTATAGCAATACTTTCTGCAATTATATCTACTATTATAGGGACTTTTGCTGCTATAGGTATTTCAAATATGCCAGGAACAAGTAAAAAAATAGTATTGAATTTAAACTATTTGCCCGTATTAAATCCAGATATAGTTACAGCAGTCTCCCTTATGGTTTTATTTAGATTTTTAAGGCTAGATTTTGGATTTACAACCATGCTGCTGTCCCATATAACCTTTTGCATACCCTACGTTATATTATCGGTGCTGCCAAAACTAAAGCAGATGAATAAGCATTTAGCAGAAGCAGCCATGGATTTAGGGGCAACTCCATTTTATGCTTTGAGAAAGGTTGTAATACCTGAAATAATGCCAGGCATTATAACAGGAGCCTTAATTGCCTTTACTTTATCAGTTGATGATTTTGTAATTTCCTTCTTTAACACTGGAAAAGGAGTATCAAATTTAAGCATAGAAATATTTTCCATGACAAGAAGGGGGATAAACCCTGTAATAAATGCATTATCCACCTTAATGTTTGTAGGTTTAATGATTTTATTGTTAATAATAAATAAGAGAACTGAAAAAAATGAAATGGAGAGAGGGGAGATCCGATGAAAAATAGACTTGTTGTTTTAGCCTTAATTCTCACAATGGTGGCTATAGTCTTAGGAGGCTGTGGTGAAAAAAAGCCTAGCATCAATGTATATAATTGGGGAGACTATATTGATGAATCTGTAATTGAAGACTTCGAAAAAGAATATGGAATAAAGGTAAACTATAGCACGTACGCAACAAATGAAGACTTATATGTTAAATTAAAACAAGGCGGAGAAAGTTTTGACGTTATATTTCCATCAGACTATATGATTGAGAGAATGATTAGAGAAGGTATGTTGGCAAAATTAGATTTAAATAATATACCTAATATAAAATATATAGATGAAGATTTCTTGAACTTGGACTATGATCCAAACAATGAATATTCAGTACCATATATGTGGGGTACTGTAGGGATCATTTACAACAAGACAATGGTTGATGATGTAGTAGATAGTTGGGATATTTTGTGGAATGAAAAATATAAAGACCAAATCATTATGCTAAATAGCCAAAGAGATACTATTGCAGTAGCCCTGTTAAAATTAGGTTACTCCTTGAATAGTAGAAATATAGATGAATTAGAAGCAGCAAAGGAAGAATTACTAAAACAAAAGCCCTTAGTATGGGCATATCAAGGGGATGAAGTAAAAGATACTATGGTTGGCGGAGAAGCTGCCTTGGCAGTAGTATGGTCAGGGGATGCTGTGGCCATGATGAGAGAAAACCCCGACTTAGACTATGCTATACCAAAGGAAGGTACCAACCTATGGTTTGACAGCATGGTTATACCAGCCAATGCAAAAAATAAGGAAGGAGCAGAATTGTTCATTAACTTCCTTTGTAGACCAGATATAGCAGCAAGAAATGCTGATTATATTGGATACTCTACTCCAATACCTGAGGCTGTAGACATGTTACCAGATGAAATTAAGAACTCTGATGTTGCATATCCTTCTGATGAATTTTTAAATAGCGTTAAATTAGAAGTATTTAAAGACCCAATGGATATAATAAAAGAATATGATAGAATCTGGACTGAGGTAATGTCAGGTCAATAAAACAAGTTTCTAAAGACTCTTAAAGGCAATCTTTAAGAGTCTTTTTGTTATGTAAATGCAAGGTAATTTTAACATAATGCAATATATATTTGACATATTGCATGAAATATATTACAATATCCTTAAGGAGGTGCCAATTTGAAGAATAAAAAACTGAAGATGGCAAGGATTGAAAAAGGCCTCACCCAAGAAGATCTAGCTAATTTAGTAGGAGTTACTAGGCAGACCATTGGATTAATAGAGGCAGGAAAATATAACCCATCTCTAAAACTATGTATTGCCATATGTAAGGCTACGGGAAAGACTCTAGACGATTTATTCTGGCAGGAGGATGAAGAAGATGAATGGGAATAGAAAATTAGATGAAAGGGAAATGAAAATACTAAGCCAAGCAATGGCAGTTTCCTTATTTGCTGGTATTGTTTATGAAATAATTGTTATAATTTGTAAACTGGTGAAAAAGGGCAGCATTAAATTTGTCATTACTGAAATTAGTATATTGGGAGTAATGCTTTTTGGAGCAATCTGTTTTTATATTGTAACTAGTGAGTATGTTGATAAATCAGGATGGAGTAAAGAATACAAAAGGAGTAAAAGGTTTTTACTTGATGAAAGGCAGAAAAAACATATAACTGAATCCCTGGCCTCAGGAGCATTTTTCGGATACTTTTATACATTATTTGTGATTATATTTAAGTTCATAAGGGATAAGGGATTTAAAAATACTTATTTGGAAATAGGCCTAATTTTTATTATGCTTATAGTTCTTGACCTTTATCATATGAAAGCAAAGGAATTTAACTTACCCAAAACAGTCACTGGGAAAATATTATCAACAGGCAGCTCAGCAGAGGAGAAAATAATTAGGTATAAAAATTATCTACTGGACTCATTAATTATTTCCATCATATTTATACCAATAGATATTATTGCTAAAAGGAGATTGTTGCCCATATCATCTGAACTATTATATTATTCAGCTAGTTTCTTATTTAGACTCATATTGTTCTTTATAATTAATTTAATTAAGGGAGAATATAGTATTAAATGCTACAATAAATATTATAGCCATCTATTAGATGAAGAAGAAAGAAATTAGTGGTCATATTTTGATATATAATATTTATAAACTATAAATGTTTTGAGATTTCATTATATGTAGAAAAGAATAATAAAATATGCTATAATCTAATTAATATTAAGTAAGAGGTGTTCAGATGTTTATATTTCTTGCTAAATAATTAGTTTTTAATAAGCACAACATATCATTCCTCCAATTTCCCTCAAGGGACCTTGGTTTGTTGTGCCCATTTTTAGCGAGAAAGCTCTTATACTACCTCTTACATTGTCTTAATTTAATTAATAGTTTGTATAATCATTATTTTTTATAGTTGAGAGTTTTCCGCTCTCAACTTTTTTTTGTTTTGTATATGGCTTCCCGCCAAATATTGTAATGTGAAGGGAGGACTGATGATGGCATTAATTGATATAAAGAATTTAACTTTTGAATACCCTGGAAGCTTAAAGCCTATTTTTAAAGATTTAGATTTACAATTAGACACGAATTGGAAATTGGGATTTATAGGGAGAAATGGTTATGGGAAGACGACCTTCTTAAAACTTTTGATGGATGAATACCCTTATAAGGGTTCTATTATAAAGCCTGTTCCTATGGCATATTTTCCCTTTGAAATAAGAGATTATAATATGATGACCTTAGATTTATTAGAGATATTACAGCCCAACTTTCAATTATGGAAATTGCAAAGGGAAATGAATCTAATTGAAGTAGAGGAAGAAACTTTGTACCGCCCATTTTCAACCTTAAGTGGCGGAGAGCAGACGAAGATATTGCTAGCTTTGCTCTTTGCTGAGGAAGATAGGTTTTTACTGATTGATGAGCCTACTAATCATTTAGATGCCCATGGCAGGGAAGTGGTAGCTAAGTATTTAGAAGGTAAAAAAGGATTTATACTGGTTTCCCACGATAGAGAGTTTATCAATAGCATAGTAGACCATGTCCTTTCAATAGAAAAAAGCAAGATAGTTCTTCAAAAGGGGAATTATGATACATGGGAAGAAAATAAGACCTTAGAGGATAAGTATGAATTGGAGAAAAATCAAAAGCTGAGAAAGGAAATAAGAAGGTTAAAGGAGTCTGCAAGACAAAAGGCAGTCTGGTCTCATAAAGTAGAAGCAACTAAAATTGGCTTTGGACCTGTAGATAGGGGATATATAGGCCATAAGGCAGCTAAGATGATGAAAAGGTCTAAGGTCATTGAAAAAAGATATGAGAAGGCCATAGAGGAAAAGAAAAAATTATTAAAAAATATAGAACCTATAGAAAAACTACAGATGAATGTATTGGAACACCATGCAAAACCCTATATTAATGCAGAAGATTTTACCATATCTTATGATAATAAGCATATTTTCAATCCTATACAATTTACAGTGGAAAAAGGGGACTGTATAGTATTTAAAGGGCCCAATGGGAGCGGCAAATCTAGTATATTAAGGGCCATACTAGGCGAAAATGTGCCTTGGGAAGGTAAGTTGGAAATAGCAAAGGGAATTACTATTTCATATGTTCCACAGAAATTCAATTATGTTGAGGGAAATATAAATGAATTTATTGATACTATGGGATTGGATAAGACAAAATTTCTGACCATATTGAGGAAGCTTGGTTTTTCAAGAGAGCAATTTGAAATCCCAATTGAAAATTTTAGCATGGGACAGAAGAAAAAGATCTTTTTAGCCAAATCCATATGTGAAGAGGCCCATCTATTTATCTGGGATGAGCCCCTAAACTATATTGATGTAATTTCAAGAATCCAAATAGAAAATATGATTTTAGAATATTCCCCCACTATGATCTTGGTAGAACATGATAGAAGGTTTATCGATAAGGTTGCTACTGATATTATAGACTTGTCTAAATAAAATGTAAAATTTATAAGTCTACTTAAGGGAATGGTATATCTGCCATTCCCTCTTTTTACTAAATTACTGATATAATAAATTATTAAATAAATCTTATTTAATTCGAAACTTTTTTATCTTTTTTTTCGTCTTATATATAGAATCTTGTTTTAGGAGGTGCTTCAAAATCAAAATATCTACCAAAGAATTTGAAATCCTAATTAATCAATACAAAGCTGACATCTACAGAATTGCATACACTTATGTAAACAATGAGGCAGATGCCTTGGATATTGTCCAAGAAACAGCTTATCAGGCATATATCTCGAAGGATAAAATAAGGGATAAAAGTAAAATTAAATCCTGGATATTAAAAATAGCAGTTAATAAATCAAAGGATTTTCTTAGAAAAAACAAACTGATATTGTTGGAAGATTTATCCAGTATAAAAACATTGGAAGACAATGAAAAAGAAAGTGTAAATATGTTTATGGATAATTTAAAATCCTTATCTCTAGATGAAAAAAACATTATAGTCCTAAAAATATATTTCGAATATACCTTTGAGACTATTTCAGAAGAACTTAAGATGCCTACAAGCACAGTTAAGACTAAGTATTATAGAGCATTGGAAAAATTAAAAATTGAGGAGGGTGTATATGACCGACAAGCTTAGAGATATGTTAAATAGTATTCCTCTTCCCCATGACTTAGATGAAAGGCTTGAATTAGGTTTTGAAAGAGGAAGAGAATATAAATATTTAAGAAAGGCCAGATTGAAAAAGACCTTAATAGCTGCCGCAGCTTCCTTAGCCATAATTATCGGTTCAATAAATATAATAGGGATAGAAAGGGTTGAAGCAGCCATAAAACAATTGTTGCAGTATGTACCTGGATATAATGTACTAGTAGAAAAGGATGAAGGAATAGTACTGGCCCTTCACCAGGAAGTTTATTATGAAAAAGATGGGACTTATGTTAAGATTACTGCTGCATCTAAAATAGATGATGAATTAACACTTACCATTGAAAGTAACTACAAGGATAATCAAGAAGTATTGTTAAAGGATGAAAAAAATAATATCCTTTCACCAAAAGGATGGGGGATAGCTGGAGGAGGAGAATTTTGGAAGGGAGAGTATCTTTTTAAAGTAGAGGGAGAGCATACAGAATATAGTCTGATAACGGGAGATTTAGAGCTTTCTTTTAAATTAGAAAAGACTAAGGAAGTGGAAGACTTTTTACAACTGGGTCCATATGGACAGGATAAAGGAATTAGTATTGTTGCAATTAAAAAGCCTATGGGGGATAAGCTTATGATAAGCCTATTAAACAGGTCTGAGGAAAAAATAATTGTAGACTATCCCTTTGCAGAAAACCTATTGACAACTGTTTGGAATCCTACTTTAAACATTGAAAAAACCATGTATTTAATAGATAGGGATGGAAATAAAACTTATCCCACAATACCCTCATCCTTTGGCAATCTAATGTCGGATTTCTATTTCCATACAGCAGATAAGGAAGGATTAAAACTTGTATTACCCTACGTTAAGATAAATTATCCAGATTTAAAAACAGATATAATAAGAATTCAGACACCAGGGGACGGGGAAGTAGAAAAGATAGACAAGATATTGAATTTAGGAAAATTTGAAATAAATATAATAGATGTGAGAAGAGAAGAAGATGAGATAATAATCAGCTTAAAGGCTAATTCCACAGAAGATGAAATACTAGATGATATAAGAATAAGGGGAATTTCCGGCTATGGAATAGGTTTAAATGAAGAAACAGGTTATACGGAATTATTCGTAGATAAAAAAGAAGCAGGAAAGGGATTTTCAATATACTTTGAATCACCAACAACCTTGCTTTTAGGGAATTGGGAAATTGACTTAGATTAATAGGATACTTGGAAATATTATTCCTTTAATTACCTGGTATGCAAGTATTAGATTTAGAAAAAATACTTGTGAGGTGATGATTTTGAAGGAGAAGAAAGAGACTATTGATAAAAACTTTTTCAAGGCCATGAGCTATGAGTTGGCAGGAGAAATAGGTGTAATAGATAATGAGGATATGAAGAATAATAAGTATCTTGACCCTAATTCTGAAGGAAAGGGTAAGAAAATAACTAAATTAGAACATAAGAAGAAACTGTAATTTTCTTTAAGATTAACAAATAATAATACCCATTAAAAGAGATAAGGCAACTTATCTCTTTTCTATTTGTGTAATAAAATATATATATGGGTAATAATTAATAAAAGTAATCAAGGGAGATGGAATACTGGAAAAATAAAAATAAGTGATCTTCAAACTCCCTATAATAAATTGTTAAAGGAGGATGATAGGTTTAAACAAATCATTACTATAATGTAATAGGAGGTAGGATTATGGATATTAAGTTTTTTGGTGCAGCCAAAATAGTAACCGGGTCAAATTATCTGTTGAAGACAAAGAAATATAATATACTTGTAGACTGTGGAATGTTTCAAGGAAATAAAGAAATTGAAAGACTAAATTATGAAAATTTCCCCTATGATCCAAGGGAAATTGATTTTTTATTTTTAACCCATGCCCATATTGACCATAGCGGTAGAATACCTAAATTAGTGAAGGAGGGTTTTAGGGGTCGTATTATTACGACAAATCCTACCTATGATCTGTGTAAGATAATGTTAATAGATAGTGCTAAAATACAGGAAGCAGATGTGGAATGGGAGAACAGAAAAAGGCAAAGGGCAGGAAAGGACCCTATAGAACCCCTGTATACTATTGAAGATGCAGAATATTGCTTGAGATATTTTGAACCCTATTTTTATGGTCAAAGAATTAAAATTAATGATAGCATTCAAATTCGGTTTAGGGATGCAGGTCATATTTTAGGTTCCAGCATCTTAGAAATGTGGATAAAGGAAGATAATGAAGAAATCAAGATTGTCTTCTCTGGCGATTTAGGCATGCCTGATAGGCCCATAATTAGAAATCCAGAGTATATAGATGAAGCAGATTATTTGATTATAGAATCTACCTATGGAGATACTGTACATGAAAGCTATGAGGAAAGTACGGAAAAGTTAATAGATATTATAAATAAAACCGTACTTCGTGGAGGTACAGTAATCATACCATCCTTTGCTGTAGGCAGGACCCAAGAGCTTATATATCAGTTAAATAAATATTATGAATATAATCCCAGGATAGAAGAGCATATGAAAGTACCAATATATGTTGACAGCCCAATGGCTGTAGATGCTACAGAAGCCTTTAAAAGAAATTCTAGCAGCTTCGATGATGAGGCCAGGGAACTTATATTAAGGGGAGATAATCCCTTTGAGTTTGAAAACTTAAGATATGTTAAAAGCCAAGAAGAATCTATGGCATTGAACAAATACAAATTCCCTAAGGTTATAATATCATCTAGTGGAATGGCCACAGCAGGTAGGATTAGGCACCATTTAAAACATAATCTATGGGATGAGAAAAATAGTTTAGTATTCGTAGGCTACCAGGCTGAAGGTACCCTAGGTCGAATTCTATTAGATGGGAAGAAACAGGTTAAGATCTTAGGAGAAGAAATAAATGTGAAGGCAGAAATCTATGATTTAAAGGGATTTTCAGGCCATGCAGATCAACCTATGTTACTTAAGTGGATAGGAAGGTTTAGGAAAAAACCTAAAAAGATATTTTTAGTTCATGGGGAAGAAGAACCCGCCACAGCATTATCGGAACAGATAAATAGATTGTTCGGCATTGAAGCCATAATACCAAGTTTAGGGGATAGCTTTAATATAGAGAAAAGCGAAGTAGAACTAACTAGTAAAATGGAGATATTACCTGCCATATTAAAAGAAGATATTGAAAAAGAATTAAAATCCGCATATAATCAATTTGAAGCATTAATAGACAAATCTAATGCCTTGTTAGATGATAAGCTATTATCTAAAAAATATGATGAAATAAAAAATCAATTAATTGACCTACAACATATTCTAATGGATTTAAATATAGCCATTGGAAAATAATAATTAACAAAGGAGGAACTAAGCTATGAAGTATTTAGTAAACAACTCTAATGACCCAAGATATAATCTAGCTTTTGAAGAGTATTGCTTTAAGCATTTGGACCTAAAGGAAGATTATGTAATTCTATGGATTAATGGACCTGCCATAATTATAGGTAAAAACCAAAATACCTTAGAGGAAATCAATCAAGACTTCGTTAAAGAAAAGGGCATTCAGGTAGTTAGGAGAATAACAGGTGGCGGTGCAGTTTATCATGATTTAGGAAACTTAAACTTTAGTATTATTTCTAAGGTAACAGGACCTGAAAAAATTGATTTCAAAAAATATAATATTCCCATAGTTAAAGCTTTGGAAAAGCTTGGAGTTAAATGTGAATTAACTGGAAGAAATGATATTACCTTAGATGGGAAGAAATTCTCCGGTATAGCCCAGTCTGTATGGAAGAAAAGGGTCTTAAATCATGGAACTATTATGTTTGATGTGGAGCTAGACGTATTATCTAAGGCATTACAAGTAAAACAGGATAAGATTGAATCAAAAGGTGTAAAATCAGTTAGGAGTAGGGTAACTAACATAAAACCATACTTAAAGGTAGATGTTGATATCTATGAGTTTAGAGACTTGTTACTTAAGAGCATATTCGAAATGGAGGGCCTAGAACCAGTAGAACATAAACTATCCCAAGAAGACTTAGACAATATCCAAAAATTATTTGAAGAAAAGTATTCCACTTGGGAATGGAATTATGGCGAATCTCCAAAGGCTCAATATAAGAATTACAAGAGATTCGATTTTGGCAGCATAGATATTAGGTTTAATGTAGTAAATGGCCTAATTAAGGATATGAAGATTTATGGGGATTTCTTTGGAACAGAGGACGTTGAATTACTTGAAGGTAAATTAAATGGGGTAAGGTACGATAAGGATGAAGTAAGGAAGGCCGTTGAAAATGAACCCTTAGAGAAATACTTTGGAAATATAACTAAGGAAGAATTTGTAGACTTAATGTTTCAATAATAAAATTCTCAACTTTTCAGTTGAGAATTTTTTATTATATAAATAGTAGCTATCCATTTGTAAAAGGAAAAATAAATTATATAAAGTAATTACAGATAAATATTAAATAATAGAATAAGGGGAAGAAGCAAAATGGCGAAAATAATCAAAACTAAAAAGGATAAGTTTACTATTAGGTTTGCAGAAGAAAAAGATGTAAAACTTATACTTGATTTTATTAAAGAATTGGCAGATTATGAGCAGTTGCTAGATGAAGTGGTAGCCACAGAAGAAGTACTAAGGGATTCCTTATTTGTGAGAAAGGCTGCAGAAGTAATCATAGGAGAATACGATGGGGAGCCTGTAGGCTTTGCCTTATTCTTCCACAACTTTTCCACCTTTTTAGGCAGGCCGGGTATATATTTAGAAGATTTGTACATAAGACCTGAAATGAGGGGGAAAGGTTTCGGGAAAACCCTCTTGGCATTTTTGGCTAAGCTAGCTAAGGAAAGAAATTGTGGTAGGTTCGAATGGTGGTGCTTAGACTGGAATGAACCCTCCATCAATTTTTACAAAAGTATAGGAGCTATTCCAATGGATGAGTGGACAGTCTACAGGGTAACGGGACAGGCCCTTGATGATCTAGCTAAGGAGTTCTAGCTATTGTTTTTAAATGTCTAAAAAGTAGAGAATTTATTATTTAATATATAAGAGGTGAGGTCATGGATTTTATAAAGTCAATTTCATTGGCCAATTTGCCAACAAAGATTGAGAAGTTAGAGCAATTAAGCAAGGAGCTAAACCATGACATCTATATTAAAAGGGATGACCAAACTGGCTTAGAGTTATCTGGAAACAAAATAAGGAAATTGGAGTTTGCAGTTAAGGAGGCCTTAGATAAGGGATGTGATTATCTAATTACTTGTGGAGGAATACAATCAAACCAT
>JAAYHU010000178.1 GCA_012735245.1 Tissierellia bacterium | reverse complement strand
TACTCCATGAAAAGTATCTAGCATATTATTATAATCTATTTGAAAGCATATTGAGGATGGACCAGCCTATATTTGAAAGCAGCTTCGAAAGAAGTATATATGGGGACAAGATGTATACTTATAAGATATTTAATCAAGAAGATACAGTAGAAGATACTATAATTAATTATAGTACTAACTATGTACAGGTTTATATCCATACTGATTATCTAGATACCAATAATAATGGGTTATATGGAATAGATTTAACCTATAAGCAGCTTATGGATGCTGGAAATTCAAAGGAATACGAAAATACCATAATAGAAGAATTAGCCAAGAGAAAAGAATTAGAAATATTGGGATATTATCCCTTGATAAGTGAAGAAGATGCTATTCAAAAAGTATTAGAAAAAGAATGGCTAAGCACTATTGAATATGAGAGGGATATTGAATTATCAGATATAATGAGCATTGAACTGATTTATTATTGGGTACCCATAAATAAGGAAATCCAGCCTGTTTACAAGATATATTTAGATTTAAAAAATACTTCCAATTATGATGATTATTTTAAAGGTAATGAACTAAATTTATATGGAATATTTTATGTCCCTGCAATTGAAAGCAAATATTTAGATATCTTAAAATCAAATTAAAGGTTCTATATATATAGATATTAGACGGCTACATTATAAAAAATAGAGAACTATTCTCTATTTTTTTGTTTTGTAATAAATACTCTATACTAGACTTTTATTTAAGAACTGGTTATAATATAATGGGGTTGTATCACATTCATGATAATGTAATAATCAGAACTTATATTGTATTAAAATAAAATTATTTATACTTAATTAAATATACGATTAGATAAGGGGGAATGTTTATTGAAAATAGCTATTGTGACAGATAGGCCTAGGGTGGGTTTGTTACCCCTAGAAGAAAGGCTTAAGGAAGACGAGCAGAAAAGAAAGACTGTAGAAGAAATTAAAAGGATATTATCTCAAAAATATGATTGTATTTCATTAGTAGCTGATGACAATATTATCAATCAGCTAAAAGCAGAAAATGTAGACCTAGTTTTCAACCTATGTAATGGGATTCAAGGTACTAGCAAGCTAGCTCAATTGCCAGCCCTTTTAGAATTTGCCAACATCCCATATACTGGCTCCTCTATATTAGGTCATACCCTCGCCATTAACAAGATATACTCTTCATCTATTTTTAAGGCTACAAACATACCTACACCTAAATTTATACCAATTTACCATGTGAACCAATTTAATAGTTTAGAAATTGAATTTCCTATTTTAGTAAAGCCCAGCGATGAAGGCTCTAGCAGGGGTATCCATCAGGATAGCTTAGTTTTTGATATGGACAGTCTAATAAAAAAGGTTAGTGAAGAATTGCAGATTTATAATCCTCCCATCATGTTAAATGAATACATTGAGGGTAGAGAATTCTCCATAGGCATTATAGGAAATGGAGAAGATATTACTGTATTACCTATTCAGGAAGTAGACCTTTCCAATCTTCCCGACGGCTTTAAAAAATTCTACAGCTTTGAGGTTAAAGCATATCATAAAGATAAGACAGTATACCATATTCCACCTAAGTTAACAGAAGAAGAAAGTGAACTTCTAATAAATACAGCTAAAAAAGCTTATAGGGTTTTAGGCTTAAGGGATTATGCTAGAGTAGACATAATACTTAAAGATGGTGTAGGCTATGTTTTGGAAATAAATTCCCTTCCCGGTTTAATGAAAGGAAAAAGCTCCCTTTACAGAATGGCTGAAGCAACAGATCTAGGATATGAGGGATTGATATTTAAGATAGTAGATACTGCACTAAAAAGGTATAATTTTGAAATGGATACTTTTGACGATTCAGATATAGTTAATATTTAATTGAGTAAATTTCATAATTTAAAAACGTTGATTTTACTAATTTCTACGATAACAAAAAAGGATTTCACCCCATTAATATCGAATATGTTAAGTGGCACCAAAACAAAAAACGATGGGGGT
>JAAYHU010000177.1 GCA_012735245.1 Tissierellia bacterium | reverse complement strand
GATATATTGAAGCCTTAGTAATATCTGGGGGAGGGAAATTATTAGGCTTATTTGGGAAAAATTCAGAGATAATTATAAACTGGAGCGATATTATAAGGATAGGAACAGATACTATCTTAGTAGATTATAAGGGGGATATATAATTAGACATTTTTTCTTCAATATAATATAATTATAGTGGAGTTAAGTAATAAGGTGAGGTGGAAGGATGAAATGTCCCTTTTGCTCATTTCATGAATCCAAGGTTGTAGATTCAAGGCCTACAGAAGAAGGACAAGCTATCCGTAGGAGAAGGGAATGTATAAGTTGTGGTAGAAGATTTACTACCTATGAAAAAATTGAGCAAATCCCACTAATGGTGGTTAAGAAAGATGGAAATAGGCAAACCTTTGATAGAAATAAAATCTTAAATGGGATAATAAAGGCTTGTGAAAAAAGGCCAGTTCCCATGGAGAAGATAGAAAGCTTAGTAGATGAAATAGAAAAATCCCTATACAATTCCATGGAAAAGGAAGTGACTTCTAAGGTCATAGGTGAAATGGTCATGAATAAATTGAAGGACATTGACCATGTGGCTTATGTAAGATTTGCCTCAGTATATAGGCAGTTTAAAGACCTAAATTCTTTTATGGAAGAGCTGAAAAATTTATTAGATGAAAATTCTGACAATAGGAGATAGATATGGGAGTTATAGAAAAACACTACGAAGATATCTTATATTATGAAATAGAAGGCTTTAACCAGTATGAAGGTTTTACTCATCTTTTTTCTTCAAGAATTGGCTGGGATCAAAAAAATATATTTAAAGATTTAAGTAAAATATTAAATCTTCCTGATGAAAGAATTTACAGAGCTAAACAGGTTCATGGAAGAGATATAATTATAATAGATAATCAGGACAATAAAAAAATCCAATATGAAGAAGCAGATGGACTTATAACTAATATTCCAGGAATAGCCTTGTGCACCTATCATGCAGACTGTGTCCCTGTGTATTTTTATGATAGAGAAAAAAGGGTTATTGGCCTTGCCCATGCAGGTTGGAAAGGAACCTTAAACAATATAGTTGAAGTTATTATAAATAATATGAAGAAAGGTTTTCAATGTAATTTAAATGATATAGTTGTAGCCATAGGACCTGCCATAGGTGTATGCTGTTATGAAATAGGTGAGGATGTGGTAGAACTGTTTAAGGATAGGTTTGATAATCCTCATATAATAATTGCAAGAGATGGGAAAATCTATTTGGATCTTTGGAAGGCAAATAAGATAAATTTAATAAATGCAGGAATTAAAGATGACAACATATATCATAGCAATTTTTGTACCTCCTGTAATCTTGACACCCTATATTCCTATAGAAGGGAAAAGGGAACTAGGAATAGGATGATTGCAGCTATAACATTAAAGTATTAAGTTAAGGATGATAATATGAAAAATGTAGATTTTAACAAAATCCTGATGCAAAATATTTTGCATCATGCTAATATAGGTATTCATGTTATAGATAAAGAAAGAAAGACTGTGATTTATAACGACGTTATGGCAAAATTGGAGGGCTTAAAAAGAGAACAGGTATTGGGAAAAGATATTTTAGATATCTTTCCAAGTTTAAACGAAGAGACTTCTACCCTAATTAGGGTGTTGCATACAGGAGAGTCTATACTAAATAGTACTCAAACCTATCTGAACTTCAAAGGCCAAAGAATTACCACCATAAATTCTACAATTCCTTTATATAATGACGATGAAATCATAGGTGCCCTAGAGATATCTAATAACATAACCCACTTAAAGAACTTATCTGATCAATTAATTGAATTACAAAATGAACTCAAATTCCAAAAATCCCCATCTAAGAATTCCAAAAACAAGATAAGAAAATATAATTTTCAGGACATAATTGGAATATCAGAACCAATTAAGATGGCAAAGAAAATTGCTAAAAAAGCAAGCAACTCAATTTCAAGTGTTTTAATTTATGGAGATACTGGGACAGGAAAGGAATTGTTTGCTCAAAGTATTCATTATGGAGGTATAAGGGCTAATAAGCCATTTATAGCTCAAAATTGTGCTGCAATCCCGGAGGCATTATTGGAAGGAATATTGTTTGGAACGGAGAAAGGTGGCTTTACTGGTGCCGTTGAAAGGGAAGGAATATTTGAACAAGCCAACGGTGGAACTTTGATGTTGGATGAGATTAACTCTATGTCTTTGCCATTACAAGCGAAACTGCTAAGAGTTCTACAGGAAGGGTATATTAGAAGAGTAGGGGGTACCAAGGATATACCTATAGATGTGAGAATAATTGCAACAACTAACGAACCACCCTTAGAGAGTTTAAAAAAAGGAACCCTCAGAAAAGATTTGTTTTACAGGTTAAATGTAATATTTATCCATATACCTCCTTTGGTAGATAGAAAAGATGATATACCTATACTTGTAGATCATTTTATAAATAAATTCAATCAATTATTAGGTAAGAAGGTAAAAGGGGTATCAAGGGATGTGTTAAGTTATTTTATGGATTACACTTGGCCTGGCAACGTGAGGGAACTTGCAAACGTAATTGAAGGAGCAATGAATATAGTAGATGAAAATGAAACCATATTGACGAAGGATGACTTTATATCTTCAATTCACATAATGAAGGGCAAATCCCTAAGGAGTCCCTTTGCCTTTAAAAGTAGAAACAAAAGTTTACCTGTCGTCTTAGAGGAAATTGAAAGAGACCTTATTATTAATGCCTTAGAGAATAATAGCTATAATATAACCAAGGCAGCAAATGAACTGGGAATAAAGAGGCAAACTTTGCAACACAAACTAAAGAAATACAAAATCTAATGCAATAATTTTTGCACTTATGTGCAAATATTATTGCATTTTTTGACCAATAAATAAAAAATTCAGTCAATTCATTAATAAACCCTTGGAAATTCAAGGATATTTAATACTCAATAATACATAAAAGTTGGCAAGAAAATTGCAATATATAAAAGTAAAATAATAAAGACCAGCTAATAAAAGTCAATAGTTTTTAAAAAATAATTTTGAAAGATTATTGAAACTATCTTGCAAGGCAGAACCTTTAAAAAGGGCATAACAACAAAACCACCTATTGAAGATTAACAT
>JAAYHU010000176.1 GCA_012735245.1 Tissierellia bacterium | reverse complement strand
GGAACCCGAGTGATGAAAAACATTCTCATTCCATCCTCTTGCCCTCGGATATCATAAACTCCAGTGAAGAGTGAAATTATGCCTAGAATTAAAACGACTAAAACCCCTATAATAAAAGGTTTCGTCCATATTTTATTGTTATTATAACTTTTGGGCTGAGGATTCTCAGCCCTAAGCACTGTTTCAAAAGCATTCTTTTGCACTATTAATACTCCTTTACTTACTTGATAATGCTTCTGCAATATTCTCAAATAATTCTAAATAAGTTTGAATCGATTCATTTATATAGGTGTCTTTTGGTGCATATACTATATTTCCTTCCTTAACTGCTTTAGTGTTTTGTAAGGCAGGTGAGTTGTCTATTACATCCTGTGCTGGAACTGCATCAGTTGCTGTAGATATTGCTGCATCGCGATCTAATACGAATATCCAGTCAGGATTACTTTGCGCTATAGCTTCAACAGAAATCTCGTCACCTTGGTGGTCAGAACTTGAGTTGTCAATGTCCAAGGCTGGAACCCATCCAAAGATTTCATACATAGGTCCCCAAACCCTTCCAGTACCTGGTGCTGAAAAACCGATATTTCCACCAGAAACTATTACACCCATAATCCTATCCGTTCCATTATATGAGGACTTTACTTTCTCTATGGCTTTATCAAATGCATCTACTATTTTTTCAGCTTCTTCATTCTTATCGAAGATTTTTCCTAAAATAAGAGTAGAATTCTTTAGCCCATTAACTAAGCTTTCTCCTGGTGTAGCAGCACTTTCGGAAACATCGAAATTAAGGTCTATTACAGCTGCATTAGGAACTAAAGCTTTTATATCTTCATAGAAAGTTGCAAATCTTTGGCCAACAATTACAAGGTCCGGTTCTACAGCTGCTATAATTTCAAGGTTTGGTTCACGGTGGTTTCCAATGTCTAGAACTGACTCATCAGCTACATAAGGTAAATCTGCAGGCATTACACCCTTTGGAACAGCAGCCAACTTAATTCCCCAGTCAGCTAAGGTTTCAAAAGTCCTATTGTCTAAGGCAACTACATTCTTTGGATTTACTGGAACAGTAACAGTTCCATGAACATCTGTAATTTCAACTGTTGTGGCTTCATCATTTCCTTGCTCATTAGTTGCAGGTTGATTCGCTTTGTTGTTTGAGTTTGAACATGCTGTAATCATTAAAGCAAAAATTGTAACCATAGAAATAAGTACTAATAACTTAGACTTTTTCATAACCCCTCTCCTTTTTAATTATATTTTTTATGTAACTGATTATTGAAATGATAGATTGTTATGTTTGCATGATGATGCTGGATTTTTTTGCTAGTTTTTAGTTGGACAGATGATAGTATTTTTTAATTGATATTAATTATCATTATCAATAACTTCTTTAAATATAACAAATCCTACTAACCCTGTCAACTATTTTTTTATGAGAAAAGCTTCTTTAAAAAGATAAAAGGCGAGAATTTTTTTGAAATTTTCCATGAAAGGCTCTTGATTATAAGGAGCAAGATGGAATTCTCTTCTACAATAAAAAAGGACTTAGAAAATCCTAAGTCCTTTTACCTCTATTTAAGCTGCTAACATTGGCTATCTATCTCAAGTAGTATGGGGGTATGGTCTTGTCTTGGACCTGAGTCGATCATTTCTGATTTAATAACCCAGTCTGCAATGCGGTCGCTTACTAGGAAATAATCTATTCTCCAGCCAGAATTGTTAATTTTACTTGTTTTAACCCGCTGAGCCCACCAAGTGTAGACCCCTGCAACATCACCATGGAGGTATCGGAAGGTATCTGTAAAGCCTCTTGCTAGCAGATTTGTAAAGCCTTCACGTTCTTCGTCGGTGAAACCAGCTGATTGACGGTTATTTTCAGGATGGGCCAGGTCTATTTCCCTGTGTGCTACATTGAAATCGCCTGTGGCAATAACAGGCTTCTTCTTGTCCAATTCCTCAAGATAGTCAGCATATTTTATATCCCATATTTGACGTTCATCCAAACGATTCAAACCTTCTCCTGCATTAGGAGTATAAACTTGTGTTAAGTAAAAATTATCAAACTCTAAGGTAATGATCCTGCCCTCATAGTCCATGGTACCTGGTGCACCAATTTTGGGAAAAGTAACAGCCGGTGATAAATGGTTTTTATACAAAAACATAGTACCAGCATATCCTTTACGGGCTGGCTCTACTGAAGAATTCCAAACGATTTCATAATCAGGAAACATATTTTTCAATATTTCTAAGTGTTTTTTAGTAGGACCAGTACTTGGCAGCTTTGTTTCTTGCAAAGCAATAACCTCAGGATTATGGTCTACAATAGTTTTTAATACATTTCGAGACAATAAAGCCCTTTCTGAAACACCTGTTAATGCTGCGTTCAATGAATCAATATTCCATGAAATAAGCTTCAATTACCTTCCTCCTCTTATTTTTAGTTTCTTTATAATTCATCACTTCTTCCACTGAATGTTCAATAAGGGTGTGAAATGTCTTGATTATAAAACATTTTCTGTCAAAAGCCTCATCACCATTTATCGACATTATATGGATACTATAAATCACTATCCTTATATCCAACCGTTGTCAATCCAATGCTGAGTATCTGCAGATATAGGC
>JAAYHU010000175.1 GCA_012735245.1 Tissierellia bacterium | reverse complement strand
CTGGACTCAAATGTTTACAAATTAACAACTTTTTAACAATCCTTTATTATATATACTTTTATGGTATAATATTAGTTAGCTTCCCTAAATAAGGAAGCTAACTATTTTTTTGTAGGTGATAGAATGAGTAAGGAACAAGAAAGAAGAAAATTATTAGGTGAAGAACCCGTTGGAAAACTGCTCTTTAAATTCTCATTGCCTGCTATTACAGGAATGATAGTAAATGCATTGTACAATGTTGTAGATAGAATTTTTATAGGTAAAGGTGTTGGAGAATTAGCCATCGGGGGTATATTTATTACTATGCCCCTGTCTTTAATTCTCATGGCCTTTAGTATGTTAATAGGTATTGGAGGCAATACCCTAGTATCAATTAAATTAGGTCAAAATAAGAAGGAAGAAGCAGATAAGGTTGCTGGCAATGCCTTCGTACTACTTGCCCTAATATCTTCAACTATTTCCGTCTTGGGCCTAATATTTTTAAAACCTTTGCTGAATGTCTTTGGTGCATCCCCATCTAATTTCCAATACGCCTATGATTATATGAAAATCATACTTATTGGTGCACCATTTCAAGCCATTGGCTTTGGTATGAACAACTTCATCCGTGGGGAAGGAAGCCCTACTATTGCCATGAAAACTATGTTAATTGGTGCCATTACAAACACCATCTTGGATCCAATATTTATATTTGTCTTTAATATGGGCGTCCAAGGAGCAGCTATAGCTACTATCATATCTCAGGCCTTGTCAGCAGTTTGGGTATTGGCCTATTTCTTTACTGGTAAATCGGTACTTACTGTTAAGAAAGAATATTTGAAATTAAAAGTAGAGATAATTAAGGATATTCTAGCCATAGGAGTAAGTCCCTTTAGTATGCAGTTGGCTGGCAGCATGGTAACAGTCCTGTTAAATAACAGCTTAAAGACATATGGTGGAGAATTAGCCAATTCAAGTATGGCTGTTATAAATAGTATTGCTATGATGGTAATGATGCCTGTTTTTGGAATAAATCAAGGTTCTCAGCCAATTATTGGATTTAACTATGGGTCAAAAAATTATGATAGGGTAAAGGAAACCTTAAAATATGCAACCATTGCTGCAACTACCATAACTACTATTGGGTTTATACTAACCCAGTTTTTCCCAGTAATGTTGTACAAATTGTTCATAAGTTCAGAAGGAGATATTGCAGGAATTTCAAGAATTGGCGTACCAGGCATGAGGATTTACCTTGCCATGTTTCCCATTGTTGGTTTTCAAGTAGTCAGTTCAAATTATTTCCAAGCCACAGGCAAGCCTAAACATGCAATGCTTCTTAGCTTGTCAAGGCAAGTGTTGATTCTTATTCCAGCTCTATTGATTTTACCTAAGTTTTTCGGCCTAAGTGGAGTATGGATGGCAGGGCCTCTTGCAGACTTTACTTCTTCTATGATTACTGCCTTCTTTGTAACAAGAAGTGTAAGAAGTCTGGGAAATGAAGCCAATGCAATGAATAAGAAGATTATTGAAGAAAACTAGAAAACTACAAAGAACCTATATAAAAAAGGCTCTTTGTCAATATTTGGGGTGGGATTTTCTTAAATCCCGCTCCATTACTATTTTTACCCTTATTTTTGTGTTATGATTGAGATGGATAGAATTACATGTATTTTGGGCACACTTAAAT
>JAAYHU010000032.1 GCA_012735245.1 Tissierellia bacterium | reverse complement strand
AGTTGTTAGCATGGCTCAACATAGATGTACTTGCCTGTTGTAAGATACTTAATTTAGTGAACTCACTCATTTCCTTAGCCATATCTAAATCTTCTATTCTAGATTTGGAAGCAGTTAAGTTTTCAGCTGTATTATCTAGATTTCTAATGGTATGGTCTAGTCTGTTTTGAATGGCACCTAGTTTGGATCGGATAGAGGATACTTTTTCTATGGCATCATTGTATACTGTTATAGCTTCATTAAATAATGAACTTTCAAGAGTTTCACTATCTTCTAAGTCTTTAATTAATTCTGAAATTGACTTCTCAAGAATTCCATCATCATCTGTTTTCCCTAAACTTTCTGGTTTTGCATCTAATTCTTTCATTTCTATTTCAATATATTGACCTTCATTTGCACCTATTTGTATATACAACTTTTTATCTTCTCCATTTAATAAATTAATGCCATTGAAATCTGTATCGTTTGCAATTTTTTTTATTTGTTCATTTAACTGCTTTATTTCATCAACAATTGCATTTAAATCCCCTTCATCATATACTCCATTGGCCCCTTGTACACTTAGCTCCCTCATTCTTTGAAGCATTTCATGAACTTCAGTTAGCGCTCCTTCTGCAGTTTGGATTAGGGATATGCCGTCTAGGGAATTTCTTGAGGCCTGTCTAAGCCCCCTTATCTGTGCTTCCATTTTTTGAGATATGGCTAAGCCTGCAGCATCATCTGAGGCCCTATTTATCCTCTTGCCTGATGACAGCCTTTCCAGTGATTTATGCAGATTGTTAGTATTGATATTTAATAGTCTGTGAGTATTTAATGCTGGTATGTTATTATTAATCCTCATCTTTATCCCCCTCTAGCTTGTTTATATTTTCTATATAGTGGATTACTACACCTAGTATTTGAAACATTTCCTTAGGCAACCGATGGACTTTCTCCTTATTAGGTCTAGTATTTAAATCTATTTCTACGTTGGCAAATTCCTTTTTATATGCTTTTTCTACATACTTTCTAGATATTAATCTTCTCTTCACTTCATCACCTGCTGATCTAAGGTATATCCAAGTCTATTTAAGCCCTCTGCCAATAGATTTAAATTTTCCCTAAGAGAATTCCCTTCCTTTATATTGACTTGAACTTCCCTTCCAATTACCTTAATCTCAACCTTTACTGTTCCAAGTTTATTGGTTTCAAGATTTAAATAAAAATTCATATTATCTTTATCAATGCCTTTATTTATATCAGGTATTATGATATTTAAGTCCTTATATTCCTCATCTATATCAACGGGCAGTTGGATTACTAAGTCTTTGTCCCCAACTTTTTCTATTTCTATGTATTCCTTCCTTGCCCTTTCTTCATTTTCTTTATTTCTATCCATAGATGGGTTATTAGATATATTTATTAGTCCTTCATCCCTTTGGCCATTTCCAGTCTTTTTAGCAAGGTGGAGATTATCTAAGAGGGATTTTATTTCCCTTATTTCCTTTAGGGTCATAGGAAGTCCATTTTTCAATATAGTAGGCAGTATCCTTTCCTCCTTACCCCTTATGTCTTTGATTTCTTCTATAAGTCTCTGGCTTGTCCTATACCTATTCACCTTCCTT
>JAAYHU010000174.1 GCA_012735245.1 Tissierellia bacterium | reverse complement strand
TCCTTCAATATCCTGTTTTGCTCTTGATAAGTCTTAGCCCCACTAAACTTATCCAGCAGGGTATTAAATTCATCTGTAATCTTGTCTAAATCTGGTCTTTCGTATTTGTAATCCTTAAATTTAACCATACATTGACCTCCGTTCTTTATACTCTTATCTTAATCTTACCAGAACTTTCCAGAAATAAATATATATTTTTTAATTTATCTATAATTGGCATAATAACACCAACTGGCCTTTGTTCACTAAAACTAATAGGCATAAAAAATTTTATCATTAATACAATTTAATTAAGGCAAATTGAAGCCTTATACAAATTTAATAACTATAGCTTACCCTTCATACAGATAGTATGTTCCTGTTGACAGAAAAAATTATATTATATATAATATGCTTAAATCATGTGCCGAACTAAAGTGCCAATTCGTTAAACAAAATAACCTGTATCACTTTACCCTACTTTCAGGTTGGGGTTTTTTTGTAAGATTTTTTTCTTTTAAATCTTCAGTATTTTCGGATTTATCTCCCGAAAGGGAGTTAAATACATATTATAATAAGGGGGAGTATTTATGAAAAGACTATTAGCTTTAATGCTTGTAGCTGTACTAGTACTTAGTTTAGCTGGTTGCGGTGCCAAGTCTACATCCTCAGGAGATGTAAAATACAAAATCGGTATCGTAACTGGTACTGTATCACAAGGCGAGGAAGAGTTCCGAGCTGGTGAAAGAATGGTTGAAAAATATGGTGATATGATTAAACATGTTACCTACCCTGACAGGTTTGCACAAGAAGTTGAAACAACTATTGCTCAGGTTTCATCTCTAGCTGCAGACCCAGATGTGAAGGCCATAGTTTTCGTTCAGGCTGTTACAGGAGCTGCAGCAGCCATAGACAAGGTTAGAGAAACTAGGCCAGATATGTTGTTTATTCTTGGTGTACCCCATGAAGACCCAGAAGTAGTTGCTTCACGTGCAGATATTGCCTTAGAACTAGACCAGTTAAAACGCGGTGAAGCCATAGTTGAAATTGCTAAGGAAATGGGGGCAAAAACATTTATTCACTATTCCTTCCCAAGACATATGTCTATGGAATTGCTAGCTGCTAGAAGGGATATCTTAAAAGAAACTTGCGAAAAATATGGAATTCAATTCGTTGAAGTAGACGCACCAGACCCAACATCTGATGCTGGTGTTACAGGTACTCAGCAATTCATCCTAGAAGACGTACCAAGACAAATTGACAAATATGGCAAGGACACTGCATTCTTTGGTACAAACTGTGCCATGATGGAACCTCTAATTAAACAAACCTTAGAATATGGAGGAATATTCCCAGAGCAATGCTGTCCATCTCCATACCATGCATATCCAGGAGCCTTAGGTATCGAAATCCCAGAAGATAAAGCTGGAGACTTAGATTACCTAGCTGAACAAATTAAAGAAAAGATAGCTGAAAAAGGCGGTACTGGAAGATTTGCAACTTGGAATAGGCCAGCTAACGTTGCTATGATTGAAGCTGGAGTTGAATATGCAATAGAGTACCTTGAAGGAAAAATCGACAAATTTGACAAGGATGCAATGATTAGAATCATGAAGAAGGTAACTAACGATACTAACGATGAAGTTGTATTCTCTGAACTTAGCGAAGATACTCCAAACTTCATGCTATTCGTACTAGGTTCACAAGTATTCTAATAAGATTAATAGTAACTTGACATTAATGAATTCAAAGTCCCTAGTGTAAGGAGTCGTTTCATCGACTCCTTATATTTAGGCAAAGGAGGTAGTTTTTATGGATTTACTCCAAGTAAAGGACATATCAAAATTTTACGGTGAAAATCAAGTATTGAATAAGGTTTCACTTAATATAAAAAAGGGAGAAATTCATGGACTAGTTGGAGAAAATGGTGCAGGCAAATCTACCCTAATGAATATTTTATTTGGTATGCCTGTTATCCATTCTACTGGTGGATATGAGGGAGAAATGTATTTCGACGGACAACCCTTTAATCCAAAGAGTCCAACTGAAGCTATGGAAATGGGTATAGGTATGGTGCACCAGGAATTTATGCTAATTCCTGGCTTTACTATTACTGAAAACATTAAATTGAACAAAGAAAATACCAAGCCTACCCTCCTATCTAAGGTCTTGGGTCCAAAATTAGAAAAATTGGATATGCCTAAGATGAGGGCGGAAGCAAAAGCTGCATTGAAGAAGTTAAATATGGACATAGATGAATTTCTTCCCGTGGCAGGACTGCCTGTTGGCTACATGCAGTTTATAGAAATTGCAAGGGAAATAGACAAATCTAATCTAAAGCTTCTGATCCTAGACGAGCCTACAGCAGTTCTTACAGAATCAGAAGCAGATCAATTCCTAGAAGTTATTCAAAAACTTGCCTCATTGGGTATAGCCATTTTATTCATCACCCACAGGTTAGATGAGATTAAGAGGGTTACAGATAATATTACTATTTTAAGGGATGGTTGCCTAGTAAAGTCCGTCCCTACTAAGGACATAGATATTATTGAAATCGCAAAACTCATGGTTGGTCGAGAAATTGAAACAACAGTTTCTGCCAAAAAAGAAGTAAACACCGATGAAAAGCCATACCTAGAATTGAAAGACCTCTATGTAGACATGCCCGGTGAACAGGTAAAAGGGGTAAATCTCAAGGTTTATAAGGGTGAAATCCTAGGTATAGGTGGTCTGGCTGGCCATGGTAAAAT
>JAAYHU010000173.1 GCA_012735245.1 Tissierellia bacterium | reverse complement strand
TTTGGAAATCTCCCTCTAATTTTACCATCATATTGTATAAGGTCACTTTACCAGTATTATAGAACTCTAGGGATACTGGCGTTGGCTGGCCTACCATTGCATCGGGGTATAGGGTCAATTCGCTGGTATCTAGTTTGGATTGTTGGACTACTGGGACCCCAATCCTTTCCTGGTCTTCTAGAGGATTACCTTCACTGTCTTCGTACTCGAAATTAGCTATTATGGTATGGGTCTTAGCTAGGGCATCTGGTACTGTAAACATGGTAATGGTCTTTTCAACCCTGCCCTTTGGCGGAATACTATCTATATAAAAGGTATTGGAACTATCTACTGGTGTAAATACTGAACCTCCTGCATTTGGGCTATCGGTACTTGTACCTCCAGGCTCTGCTGTAAGGAAGATCTTTATATTTCTAACGGTCTTGGTGCTGGATGTATTGAAGAAGGAAAGCTTCATTTCAAAGTTTTCTCCAGCCTTTACCAATTGGGGTTCAAAGCTGTACTTATCTATGATAAGTCTTGGTTTTCCCTTGGTGGTATCTCCTCCACCATCTACATAGACACCTGCATATTGGTTGAGGATAGGTCTTTTTTCTCCTGGTAAATTCAAATCATCCTCATATTCTACATTTATGCTTATGGGATAGTTCTTTGATATTGCATCTTCAGTAGGGAAGAAAACGAATTCAAGGGTTTCTGAACTATTTGGTGCGATGCTATTTATTCTTTCGATATTAGTAGTCTTTGGTAAAATTGCAGGGTCAGTGCTTTCTACCTTTACTAAGATATTCTTAGCTGTTATACCGCCATTATTTCTTAAATCGAATTTGATGGTAAAGTCTTCATTGGTCCCAACTGCAGATTTTGGTTCTACTATATTTTCTATTAATAGGTTGGAGCTTTGGCCGCTGTCTCCTCCAACGTTTAAATAAATACTTTGGGTATCCTCTATGCCATTGTAGGAGAAGGTAACATCTAGTTTATGACCTCCTTTACTGATATTTTGGGCAGCTTTTATATGGAAGGTGGCATAGGATACTAAGTTGCGAGGAACTTTCTTTATAATTTGGGTATCAGAACCTTGGGTAATGTAAAAGCCTCCATCGTTGTTTAATCCCTTTAATTTTACAGATACATTATTAAAATCAAAACTGCCCTTATTTTCAAAATATACATTTAGCTTAAAGTCTTGATTAGCTGTAATTACTGCAGGGTTAGTAGTTACTTTTGAGATTAGGAGTCTAGGCTGAGATGTATTGTCTACTTTAACAAATATGGTTTCCCTGTAACTACCATTTTGTAATCTTAAAGTTTTATCTTCCCCTTCTCCTTCATAAACATAGTATTTATAATTGAAGTTTAAGGTAATGGGATAGGTTGCTTCCTTAGCAGTAGGTGATAGTAGTAGGTCCAAATTTATGGGAACCTTAGCGTCCATTTTTACATTTCCTATGCTTATGCTGTTTGTAAAGCTATTGGATGTAATAGGACTATCTCTATCAAATTCAGGTACTACTACTAGGTCTCTTATATTATTATTAGCAACCTTTAGTACAATTTGTATGGTGTTAGTTCCAACTTTTAAAACAGGCATTTCCCTTGATTCGATTTGCAGGGTTGGTTCATAGATTGATGGGCTAGTTGATATATTTGCCCATCCTAGGCCTGGTATTTGTAGGACAATTAATAATAACAAAATAATACAAAAAAACCTCTTCATTTAAATTGCTTCCCCCTTTATGTTTTGATTTTCTTCGATTTTCTCGATGTTGCCATCTCTTAAATATACAATTCTATGGGCATAGACTGAGATTTCTATATCATGGGTAACTATGACTAGGGTCTGGTCTGATTCCCGTGCCATTCCTGTAATTAAATCCATGATTTCCATAGTAGTCTTTGAATCTAGGTTTCCAGTAGGCTCATCTGCAAAGACTATTTTGGGCTTACCTACAAAGGCCCTGGCAATACTTACTCTCTGCTGCTGGCCACCACTCAATTCTGAAGGCTTATGGTGCAGCCTATTTCCCAACCCAACTTCTGTCAATATCTTCTTTGCCATTTTCTCCCTTTTAGACTTTGGAATCCTTTGAAAAGTAAGGCCTAGGGCTACATTTTCTAAGGCGGAAAGGGTAGGGATTAGGTTAAAGGATTGGAATACGAAACCTACATATTTTTGCCTAAACCTAGTTACTTCCCTTTCGTTCATTTTGTGAACAGGTAATTTATCTATAAAAATTTCTCCCCTAGTAGGCTTTTCTAGACCTGCCATTAAATTTAGGAGAGTGGATTTACCAGAACCAGAAGTACCTAGTAAACACAAGAATTCTTTTCTTTTTATAGACAGGTTTATGTCATTTAATGCAATTATTTTCTCATCCCCCATCCTATATACTTTTCTCAGGTTGTTGAGTATTATTAGATCTTCCAAAAACAAATCACCCCCAAACTTGTGTAGATACATTTTACCATATTATAACTGTACAAAAGGTTACAATATGATTAAAATTTACGATTTTATTTGTTTATTTCAAAGACTCAGCAATTGTTAATATTTGGTGGTTATGATAATATTATATAGTCGGCAATTATTAAATAAAATCTTACAAAAGTAACAAAAGCCTCAAGAGCCCATTAGTTGGCAAAAAGGATTGTTAATCAATTAACCATATGGTATAATGTATTCGATTAGAAATGGGAGGGGATATTATGGAAAAAGTAATGATAAGGCTTAGGATGAGCACTCAGGATGCACATTATGGCGGCAATTTAGTAGACGGTGCAAAGATGCTTGCCCTATTTGGAGATGTGGCTACTGAATTACTTATAAGACATGATGGAGATGAAGGCCTATTTGTGGCCTATGATAAGGTAGAGTTTCTAAGTCCTGTATATGCAGGGGATTATATTGAGGCTGTGGGAGAAATAGTAAAGGTAGGCAATACTTCTAGGAGAATGGTATTTGAAGCAAGAAAGGTAATAACAGCAAGGCCTGATATTAGTCCATCAGCCTGTGATGTATTAGATGAACCAGTTGTTGTTTGTAGGGCAGAGGGAATTTGTGTAGTTCCAAAGGATAAGCAGAGGAAGTAAATATAGTAAATAGTGAAAGGTTGTAAGATAGTTCCAAACAACTATTCACTATAAACTATCAATATTAACTAAAAAAACGGGGGGTTATGTTATGGAAAAACTAATTATTACTGCTGCAATCTGTGGGGCAGAGGTAACTAAGGAAAATAATCCAGCAGTTCCTTACACTGTAGAGGAAATAGCTAGAGAGGCAGAATCAGCCTATAAAGCTGGAGCAAGTATAATCCACCTTCACGTTAGAGAAGATGATGGAACTCCAACCCAAAGTAAGGAAAGATTTAAAGAATGTATAGATGCAATCTTAGAAAGATGTCCTGATGTTATTATCCAGCCATCAACTGGTGGAGCAGTAGGTATGACAGATGATGAAAGACTTCAACCAATAGAGCTGAACCCAGAAATGGCAACCTTAGACTGCGGTACCCTAAACTTTGGTGGAGATGAAATCTTTGTAAATACAGAAAACACCATCAAATACTTTGGTAAAAGAATGATTGAAAGAGGAATTAAGCCTGAAATTGAAGTATTTGACAAGGGCATGATTGATTATGCAATTAGGTTTGCAAAAGAAGGATATATACTAGAGCCAATGCATTTTGACTTTGTTCTAGGTGTACAAATGGCTGCAACTGCAAGGGACTTAGCATTTATGGTAGACAGCATACCTCCAGGATCTACCTGGACCGTTGCAGGTATTGGTAGATATGAGTTTCCAATGGCAGCCTTGGGTATAGTAATGGGCGGCCATGTTAGGGTAGGATTTGAGGACAACGTATACCTATCCAAGGGAGTATTGGCTAAGTCAAATGGTGAATTAGTAGAAAAGGTAGTTAGACTAGCTAAGGAATTAGGTAGGGAAATAGCTACTCCAGACGAAGCAAGAGAAATATTGGGATTAAAAAAGAGATAATAAGCAGCATAGATTACCAAGGAATTAATTCCTTGGTAATCTATTATAATAAGATAAATCCTGGGCTTAGGGGTTGACAAGGTTAAAAAGTAAAAGGGGGTAGTTTTATTACAACCAATTTTTCAGAATTTGTTATCTCTTATATTTCTGATAAGGCAGATATTGGTATCAGGGCCATTGATAAAAATGGAAAGATAATTTACTGCAACAGGAAGATGGAAGAGATATTGGGCATCAAAAAGGAAGATATGCTGAATAAGTATATCTTCGATGTCCATAAAGATTTGGAAGGCAGTTCAAGTACTCTGCTTAACTGCCTAAGAACTGGCAAACCCATAAACAATAAGGTTAAGATGCAGTTAAACAATAAAGGAGTTGCTGCATATAATATTGTTACAAATATTCCAATTATCAAAGATGATGAAATAATAGGGGCCATAGAATATATTAAAACTGAAGATAGTTATGCTGAATTGCTAAAATACATAGAAAATGA
>JAAYHU010000172.1 GCA_012735245.1 Tissierellia bacterium | reverse complement strand
CCTTATCCAAAATAGAAAATGTGGAAAGCCTAAAGAACTTAGTAAATAAGATTAGAAAAAAAATGGAGGATAACTTTATCATAAGAAATAAAAGGATAAAAATTACACCCAGTATAGGCATAGCCATATATCCAGATGATGGTTCAGAACCTATTGGTCTAGTAGGCAAGGCAGGTATTGCCATGAGCAAATCTAGAGAAGTTATTTTACACAATCCCATAAGATTTGATGATTCCCTTGCTAGGGAAATTCAGGAACATTTTTGGATAAAGACTGACCTTATTCAAGCTATCTCTAAGGGGGAGTTATTCCTAAACTACCAGCCAATATATAATACCATTACAAATAAACTGATAGGTGTAGAGGCATTACTTAGGTGGAACCATAGTGAAAGAGGAGTAATACAGCCTGGAAAATTTATTCCCATTGCAGAAAAAATTGGAATAATTCACGACATAGGCAGATGGGTCTTATTCAATGCTTGCAAGCAAAATAAGGAATGGCAGGATACGGGCTTTGAACCAATTTTTGTTTCCGTAAATGTTTCTGTATTGCAGTTGGAACACAAAGATTTTTATGATGAAGTATTGGCAATACTTTGCAGGACTGGTTTGGAGCCAAAATATCTCCAATTGGAAATTACAGAAACCTTTTTTACACAGAATTATAAGTCTATTGTAATGACTGTGAAAAAACTTAGCAGCTTAGGCATTGGAATTGCTATTGATGATTTTGGAACTGGATATTCTTCCTTAGGACAATTATGTGAGATAAATATCAATAACATAAAAATTGATCGGATGTTCATAGATGGAGTAGACAAAAATATAAATAAATCTAAAATTGTTAAAGCTGTAATATCCTTGGCAGAAAGCTTAAATATCAATTTGACTGCTGAAGGGGTAGAGACCCTTGGCCAACTAAATTTTCTTAAAGAAAATAGGTGTACCTTAGCCCAAGGATTTTTATTTAGCAAACCAGTAGAAAAAGAAGATATAGAAAAACTGTTTTCTAAAATATAGAAAAAAAATAGGGGGATAATGATGAAAAATATAAGAACAAAACTTATTGTATATTTTTCTGTAATAGTTCTATTATCTTCTTTAATTGTTGGATTTATTTCCATAAGCTATTCCAGTAGAAGCTTAACTTCAGAGGCGGAAAAATCCCTTGTCCAGATGGCCAGGGAAGGAGCTGAAATCACTGTAGGAAGAATAGCAACTCAAATAAAAACCCTGGAGATAATAGCTGGATTAGAGGAAATAAAATCTATGGATTGGACAATACAAAAGAAGGTATTGGACGAAATATTAAATAGGACTGATTTTATAGCCTTAGGGGTAGTGGGTTTAGATGGTTTGGCTTATTACACCGATGATTTAGTTGAGAATTTGGCAGAAAGGGACCATATTGTATCAGCCTTAAATGGTATTCCAAGTATTTCGGATGTAATACCCAATGGTATGTCTGGAGAAATCATAATGAGATATGTTGTTCCCATAGAGAGTAATGGCCAAATAGTAGGGGCCTTAATAGGGCGCAGTGATGGAGAAAGTCTAAGTTTAATTACAGATGATATCGGATATGGAGACAAGGGCTATTCCTATGTAATCAATAATAAGGGTACAGTTATAGCCCATCCTAACAGGGATATGGTATTAAACCTATTCAACCCAATTTTTGAAAGGGATACTGATACAAGTCTTGAGTCTGTAGCTGCAATTTTTGAAAAGATCTTAGATGAAAGGGAAGGATTGGGGAATTATACTTATGAAGGTAAAGACCTGTATGCAGGATATGCACCTATTGAAGGCACTGAATGGATCCTAGTTATCACAGCAAATGTTGAAGAGGTTCTAGCTGCAATTCCATCAATGCGAAATAGTATAATATTTGCTGCAATTTT
>JAAYHU010000031.1 GCA_012735245.1 Tissierellia bacterium | reverse complement strand
TATTTTCTTCTATATACTCATCAGTGTTATTTACTGAATTCATTATGGATAAGTTAATTGCCTCCATGTTTTCTTCTTCAAGCAGTTCAAGGCCTTGCTGTAAAAATTCTTCAAGTTCTTTGGGAAATTCTATTTCTTGAACCTTATCTAAGTAGTCAACAATCCTATTATATGCCCTTTCTTTTTCATCTGTATCAATTTTCTCATTAAGAAACTGGCCAAAATGCAGGCATAAATACATCCCATAGGCTCCTGGGAAGGCTTGCAGGAGCTTCTCTTTAATGGTAAAATGCTTTTCAATATTTTCTTCAATGTAGGTAATTGTTTGCTCAATATCATAATCTTTTGCCAACTGCTCCAGGCATTTTTTCTTAGCAGTAGCCTTTTCAATTTCTAAATCCATTTTAAATTTGATTTTTGCCAAAGCTGCTGATTTATCCCTGCTTGCAAGAATATCTTTTATTTCAGCTACCCCAATACCTAATTTCCTTAAAACTCCAATTTCTTTTAATATGGCAACATCCTCATCACTGTAATTTCTATAACCGTTACTATCTGTCCTTGGAGATATTAATCCCTGCCTCTCATAATATTCAACTGCCTTCTTGGTTAGTTTACATTCCCTACAAACATCCTTAATTAACACCCTTATCACCTCAAATATATCATAGGCTAAGTCCCAAGGTGATAGTCAATACCTATTTTATAAATTATTCCTGATTTATGATAATACCTCAATAACTTTCGTCTATTTTCCTATTGGCAACAGCAGCTCTAGTATTATGAAAATATAAATTTAGTAAAATTATAACAATGTATGGTATAATTATGTAAAAAGTTTTGCTAAAAAGTGGATAAAAGGGGGGAACTAATGGAAAAGTTAGTAGTTGATTCCAAATTAGCAGCAATTCTTGATTCTTTGTCGGAAGGCATCAATATTATAGATACCAATGGAAATATTGTTTTTGGCAACAAGGCATATTGTAAATTTTTAGGCTTATCTAGAGAAGAATTAATAGGGAAAAAATTGAAGGATATTAGGCCTAACGCAAAATTGCCAGATATAGTTGCAAGGGGCGAAAAACTATTACATGTTGAAAGAAATGAAAATGGACAAACTTATTTTGTAAATTTATACCCTATTTATTCTGACGGAAAAGTCATAGGTGGAGTATCTACAGTTACTTTCATAAATGAAGCATTTAATTTTAAGAAGCAAATAGAGCAATTAGAGAAAAAAATGGAAAAGAGGCTTATTAGAATAAATAAAGCAAATAGTGCTAGATATACCTTTGATTCAATAACAACAGTAAGCCCTCAAATGATAGAATTAAAAAACATGGCCAGGCAAGTTGCAGAAACTGATATGACTGTATTGCTGCAATCTGAAACGGGAACTGGAAAGGAACTATTTGCAAATGCAATCCACAATGCTAGTCTAAGAAAAAATGAAGTGTTTATAGCAATCAATTGTGCAAATTTCAAGGCTGAGCTACTTGACTCTGAATTGTTTGGGTACGTGGAAGGTGCTTTTACAGGAGCTAAAAAAGGTGGAAAGATGGGCTTGTTTGAAGCTGCCCATAAAGGAACTTTATTTTTAGATGAAATTTCTGAAATGGATATAACCCTTCAATCAAAATTGTTAAGGGCATTACAGGAAAAAAGAATTAGGCCTGTTGGTGGAGTAGAAGATATACCTGTTGATGTTAGAATAATATGTGCATCAAACGCAAATTTAGAGGAGTATATTGAAAAGGGCAAGTTTAGACCTGACTTGTATTATAGATTAAATATTTGCACAATAAAGATTCCCCCTTTAAGAGAAAGAATAGAAGATATAGAAGTTATAGCACAAGAACAATTAAAACATATATCCCAAAAATTAAAAAGACAAATAACTATAGATAGGGCAACGATGGAAGTATTAAAAAAATACCATTGGCCTGGAAATGTTAGGGAATTAATAAATGTATTGGAGTTTTCTTCATTCAAAGCCCAAAATGGGGTTATAACTGTTGATTGTCTGCCAGAGTTAAAGGATAATATTACTAATATAGATGAAACCCATAAAACCTTACCTGAGCGGGTTAGAGAATTTGAAAAACGTGAGATATTGAAGGAAATACAAAAATACGGAAATAGTACTGAGGCAAAGAAGAGGGCTGCTAAAAATTTGGGAATATCTTTGGCTTCATTATACAATAAATTGTCAAATTAATTATAAATTTCTAGAAATTTTCTAATATTTTAGAATTTGCTGTGCTTGTGTAGCAGCCTCTCATCTAAACAAAAAAGACTAAGGCTTTTCTAGTTTTTTAGAAAAATCTTAGTCTTTTATTTGTATATAGGTTATTGAAAACCCCTTAAAACAGCCAAAAGTAATAGTTAAAAACTTGGCATAGTTGTTGCTATATTATTAAATAAAAAAAATGGGAGGTAAGATATAATGTTAGCAATTTTAGGATTTCTGACAGTTATTATCATGCTTGCTTTGGTAATGACAAAGAAGGCTTCTCCAACAGTTGCCTTAATAGGGGTACCAGTGATAACAGGAATAATAGCATCTTTTTTCTCTGTTGGAGAAAATGCGTATAGCATTTTAGATTTAGGTGGTTTCATCACCTCAGGTATAGGTACTGTTGCAGCAACAGGAGTAATGTTCATATTCTCAATATTATTCTTTGGGATATTAACAGATGCGGGAACATTTAGACCGATTATTGAAAAAATACTTTCTATAATTGGAATAGACCCAATTAAGATAGCCTTAGGAACCGCAATTTTAGCTATGATAATCCACTTAGATGGGTCTGGAGCAGTTACATTTTTAATTTGTATTCCAGCATTGTTGCCAGTTTATGATGCAGTTGGAATGAGAAGGTCAACCTTGGCCACTATAGTCGCCTTAGCTGCAGGAACTATGAACATAGTACCTTGGGGAGGTCCTACAATAAGAGCAGCTACAGCAATGGAAATGAACGTAATGGATTTATATTCTCCAGTTATAATTCCTCAAATATTTGGCTTGATAGCTGTATTAGTATTTGCCTTTATACTTGGTAAGAAAGAAAAGAGCAACTTAGGTATAACAGAGGTAAAAGTAGGTAAGGTTCAACTCCCAGAATTAACAGATGAAGAAAAAGAACTTCTAAGGCCTAACCTATTCTTAGTGAATGTTGGATTGATTTTATTAGCCATAGTAGGACTAATCATTGGTGGAAAACACGGAATAAAGCCTGAAGTAGTATTTATGGTCTCATTCGTATTGGCAATGGTAATAAACTATCCAAATGTAAAAACTCAAAAGGCAAGAGTAGATGCACATGCTAAATCAGCTATATTGATGGCTTCAGTATTATTTGCAGCTGGAGCTTTTACAGGCATAATGAAGAACTCAGGTATGATTACAGCAATGTCAGAAGCCTTAGTATCTATAATCCCAAGTTCATTTGCTAAATATTTCGCATTAATTACTGGAATTATTTCTATGCCAGCTTCTTTATTGTTTGACCCAGATTCATTCTACTTTGGAGTTTTACCAGTATTATCATCTACAGCAAAAGGTTTTGGAATTGAAGGTGCATATATAGCTAGGGCAGCAATACTAGGACAAATGACAACAGGTTTCCCAGTATCACCCCTTACACCATCTACCTTCTTACTAGTAGGATTGGCAGGAGTCGATTTTGGTGAGCATCAAAAGAAGACTATACCTTTTGCCTTTGCAGTTTCTATAGTAATGTTGATAGTGTCAATAGTCACAGGAGCAATTAGTTTTTAAGGAGGGCAATCATGAAAACAATAAGAATTGGAAGTGGAGCAGGTTATGCTGGAGATAGGTTAGAACCTGCCTTAGAACTTATAGAAAAAGGTAATATTGACTATATTGGTTTTGAATGTTTAGCAGAAAGGACAATTGCCATAGCGCAACAAGCAAAGCTTAAAAATCCAAATAAGGGTTATAATGAATTGTTAGAATATAGGATGGAGAAGGTCTTGCCCCTCGCTTGGAAAAACAAGGTTAAGGTAATTACTAATATGGGGGCAGCCAATCCCATAGCAGGGGCAGAAGCCATATACAAAATTGCTAATGATTTAGGAATTAAAGGGATGAAAATTGCAGCAGTTACTGGTGACGATATAATCAGTAATATAGGCAATTATAAAGATATCATTG
>JAAYHU010000171.1 GCA_012735245.1 Tissierellia bacterium | reverse complement strand
CTTTTTCATTGACCCTATTGGCACCACTTGCAATAATCAATATGGGTCTTTCCGACTCTTTACCTTTAAATATTAAGGATTTTGCTATTTGACCAACTGTACAGCCTACAGCATTTGCTGCTTCCTGGGAAGTACGGGTAGAGTGTGAAAATTCCAATACATTAAGCTCATACCCAAATTCATCAAGGACAGCTTGTACCCTTGCTGAACTTTTCTTTAAGTTAGATGACATAACAATTCCCCCTGAATGAGTTTATATTTATTATACCTATTATTATATAACATCTTTTGGAAAGAAAAAGGGCATTTTCTCTTGTTTCTATGATATTAAAGTAAAAAAACTTGGGTTAAATAATTTCTAACCCAAGTTTTTTAATACTATATTTCTATATCTAATAGGTATGAACTCAAACACTTACCATGCTTATCTAAGGACAGGCTTCTAGTTACCCCTCCTCCTAAGGCATCATACATTACAAAGTTTAATGCCCCTAGTTGGGGTAGTTCATATCTTACTACTTCTCCCTTTACAATATCTTTAAAATGTTCCTTTACAATTTCTGCTGTTACTTTTTCTTTTACCATATCGTAGTCTTCCATATTATACACTATAAGGGAAACGTTTGAAATATTTCCTTTATCACCTGTTCTTGAGTGTGCTATTTCCCATAATTTCATTTATCTTACCTCCAGCATATGAACTTCGATATTAATGTCCTCTTTAGGAACCAAGATTGATGCAACTGAAATTATTTCAGATACCTTTTTAGTTGCTCCACCACCACCTGCTGGGCCATTTGTATATAATGTCTCAACTTCTTCTCCTATTTTTGCAGCTGTTGCCTTATCCTTGCATCTAGCTGCAACTCTGATTCTCACTTCTTCATAGTTGGTAGGTTGTTTATCTGAATTCCAGTATAAACTATTAGCACCTATAATATCATATTTAATTTCATCAACTTCTATATTTCTTATTTTCAATCTTTCCTTAACTATATCTAAGGCAAGCAGGGCTCTTTCGTAGCATCCTGGACCGCCATAGGAGATTTCTCCTTCTCCTATAAAGCAATCTTTATATCCTATTGATACTTTGTAGGTGTCTGTTTTTTCTTTGCCAGTTGCTCCAGTAACTAATACTTTATCTTTTTCAATTTCTTTAAATTCCACCTTTGAAAAATCAGCTACTACATCAGGAGTATAATAGTTTGCAGGGTCATGTATTTCATATAAAAGTTGTTCTGTAAGAGTATGTCTTGTTACCTCTCCTCCTGAACCTTCCACCTTAGTGATGATAAAAGTTCCGTCTTCTGAAACTTCTGCAATTGGAAAACCTAATCTCGCTAATCCTTCCACATCCTTTTTAGTGGGTTCTGCATAGTAGCCTCCAGTGGCTTGGCCGGCACATTCTAGCAGGTGGCCGATTAAAGTTCCCTTCCCTAATAAATCATAATCATCTAGGCTCCAACCGAATTCATATATAATAGGTGCCATAAATATGGCTGGATCTGAAACCCGACCGGTGATTACAACATCAGCTCCTAATTCTAGGGCTTTTATAATGCCTTCTACACCTATATAGGCATTTGCAGATACAATTTCCCCTTCCAATGCTTCAAGTTTCTCTCCTGTTTCCCATACAATGATATCTTTATAATTGCCTATATTACTGATTATATCGTCACCAGTAACTGCTGCAATTTTCATCCCTTTAATTCCTAAATCATTAGCAATTTTGTATATGGCTTCTGCCCCTGCTATGGGATT
>JAAYHU010000170.1 GCA_012735245.1 Tissierellia bacterium | reverse complement strand
TGGCTTATACCTACTGTAAGAGATGCAATATCTTATTTGACAGAAGTGGCAAACCATATTGTGCAGACTGCGAAGAAAGGATGAACAAGGAATACGAAAAGATCATAGAGTATATAAAGAAAAATCCCAATGCAATGGTAATAGATATTATTGCTGATACTGGGGTTTCTTTAAAGACCATAAATATACTGGTAGAAGAAGGCTATGTGTCCTATAAAGAGGCGGAAAAGGAAATAGATAATTTTGAGCTTACAAAGAAATTGCAAAAGGTAATCAATAAGGGCAAATTCCATCTAAGCATAAATGAAATAGTAAAATAGCAGAAAAAAGGCATATTTGCAGTGAAGCAAATATGCCTATTATTATTCGTCTTTTTCCCATGCATCTAATTTTTCCATGATCCTATTATATGTTTCCTTTGATATTTCTGGCAGTTCTCCCAAGACTTGTTCTGCTGCCTTAAATCCTTCATCTATGGCCTTTCTGAGGGCACCCAGCTTTGATTTGTCTCCTCCTGACAGGGCTATGGCAAAATCTACAATTCTCTGGCTTACTGCTTCAACCCCTAAGATCCCATCTGGACCAATTAGGTCCTGAACCTCTAGGCGGGCCTGCTCATCTACTTCTACTTCCTCTCCTTCCTTCAACTGGTGAATAGATTTTCCTTGGCGGATTAGCAAATACTCTACAATCCTTCTCAAAGAGGAATAAGCCCTTTCTGTTTCCTTTTTCAACTTGTCCACAGTTTTTTTATCGTATATATGACCAATATTCTTATTATCTTCTTTTTCATAGATTGCTGCTGGAGTTTCCTTTTCTTTAGCCTTCTTCTCTGGCACTATTTTTTCTGGCTTAACTATAGATGTGGTTGGATGTATTTTTTGTATCTTCATATCCATCACCTCTTACTATATATATCGACACCAAATGGAAAAGGATAATATAAATTTTATTTTAACTATTTATTCCCCTTAAAGTGGCATTTATCTCTCCTCCTAAAATAATTATTATACTGCTTAGATACAGCCATATTAGAAGGACCACAATACCCCCTAAGCTTCCGTAGGTCTTCCCATAGTTGCCAAAGTTATTTACATAGTAGGAGAAAATGGAGGATGTAATTATCCATCCCAAGGTAGTGAAGATTGCTCCTGGTACGGCATGTCTTAAATTAATCTTTCTACCGTTTTTTATAGATGGAATATACCTATACATTAGGGTGAATATGAGTATCATAAAGAATAATGAGATAACGACCCTAAAATACTGCCAAAATAATATGAAGTTTTGTGTAATACCTAGGAAGTCGAATAATTTATTGCCTAAGACCTCACCGAAGACTAGGGTTAGAAGTACTATGGTTAATAGTGCCAGGAGGGCTAGGGTAAATACAATTGCTAAAAGCCTTAGTTCTAGATAGGGCCTAGTTTCCTCCACATCATAGGCCTTGTTGAGGACCCTAATCAAGGCCATTATGCCCTTTGAGGCAGCCCAGATACCTGTAATAGCACTTAGGGAAAGTAAAGGAGCATTACTGGTATTTATAGTTTCTATTAGGAGGCTGCTTACTAGCCTTTGAGTATCCATAGGCATTAGGATTATAATATTATGTAGGACATCTTCCCTGGCAATGGGGGTATAGCTTAATATATTTAAAAAGAAGATGATGAAGGGAAAAATAGACAATACTAAGTAATATGATAGCTGGGCACCAATGGCTGTAACATTATCTTCTTTTATCCTATACAACAGTTGGTTCAAAAATGTTGCATACTTGTTGTCAAACTTTTCGAGCCATTTCAATAAAAACACCTCCAATTATAAATTTATACATATTTTACCCTATATATGCCTCTTTAACTAGGTAGGAGGAGAAAAACTTTGATTAACTTTAATAAATCTGGGTATTAATAAAAAAATAATAGGGGCAGGGGTATATATGAAGAAGGTCATCTTAATATTAATTGTACTAATGATAATCATAGTTCCATTTCTAATGAATGGTAGCCTTGGAGAAAAGACCATAAACATTCAAGATATTGATTTCCATAATATAATCAGCATTGAAAATAACTTAAAACAAATTATAAAAGTAGGGGACTTAGGGGAGGAAGAAGTTAAAAAAATATTATTATCTCTCCCTGACTTAGATTGGGATAAATTGAATAGGTACGGTCGAAGGTTTAAAAGGGATTTGGTAAACTGGCTTAGAGAAAGGGACATAGATGATGTAGATGAAATAAGCGCCCTGATAAGGATTTTAAATAAGTTCAAAGCATACGATAATGAGTTGCTTACTAGGAAATTGGCTAATATCTTTATTGAGGATAAGGAAACCTTTATCAAGGCCTTAGCTTTAAATAAGGGGAATTTATTGGAGTTAGGTTATGCCTTCTTTTACCTGGAATTATATGGGGAAGAAGGGGGTAGATACTTAACGGATGATTTCAATGATATATTAAATTCTGAAAGGTTAACAAAGGAGGAAAAGCTTGTAGGTTTTGAATTTCTAGAGATTATAGCTTCCTGTGAAACCTGAGATAAAACAAATCCTTAGGTTAGGATAGAAAAACTGGTCCATTTGGGACCAGTTATTTTTTTAGATACTTATTAAACCAATTGGTTATTTCTTCAAGCCTTCTAATCCTGTGTTTAGGCTTACCAGACCGACTGAGTTCGTGGTTTTCCCCTTTAAATATGACAAGTCTTGAATCAACCCCATGGTATTTTAGGGAGGTAAACATTTGGATGCCTTCAGGCAGCCAACAGCGGTAGTCTTCCTCTGAATGGATGAATAGGGTGGGAGTAGTTATCCTATCTGCATACTTCATAGGAGAGTGGAACCATAGCTTTTCCACATTAGACCAAGGGGTTGCTGCTTGCTGGTCTTCTACGAAGAAATATCCTATATCTGTAGTACCAAATTTGGAAATCCAATTGGAAATAGACCTTTGGGATACAGCAGCCTTAAACCAGCTGGTATGGCCTATTATCCAGTTGGTCATAAATCCACCATAAGACCCGCCAGTGACCCCAATATTTTCCCAATCTATGAAGGGGTATTTTTCCAATACTATTTCTGTAAACCTCATTATATCATCATAGTCTACAGTTCCGTACTTACCCCTTATATCTGCAAATTCATTGCCTTTTCCATCGCTGCCCCTAGGATTGCAGAAAAAGACTACATAGCCAATATTGGCCCAGTACTGCATTTCATGGAAGAAGACTTCTCCATAGACTGTTTTTGGCCCTCCGTGTATATTCAATATGGCAGGATATTTCTTCCCTTCTTCAAAGTCTACAGGCTTCATTACCCAGCCATCTATGGTAAATCCATCGTTTTCAAATGAGATGTGTTCAGGCTTAGATAATTTTCTTTCCTTGATGACCCATTCATTGAAGGAAGTCAACTGTATTTCTTCCTTGCCCCTTAGGGCATATAATTCTTGCAGCCTAAGGCCTCTTAAACCGATGAAGCTAATTTTTTCATCTACTACATCAAACCCATCTATGGAGCCATTATCCTTGGTCAGATTTTCTATCTTTCCCTTTTCGTCTATCCTGTTTATATAGGAGTTGTATCCTTCTGTAGTTACGAAGTATAGGTATTCTCCATCAACTACCATGGACCTGCTAGCACCAAATCTACAATCGGAACCAACAGAATTCCTTATTCCACAGTCAAAGCTATCGTCGGTAATCCTCTTTACATTTATTCCATCCAAGTCCATTAGGTAGAAATGTGGGTTTTCATTGATACCATAGGATTTCATATCCTTGCCAGCGAAGATTATCTTGTCTCCAAGGAAATCTGCATAGGAATAGCTGAAGACATCTTCATGGGTAAGCTTTTCAAGGGCTTCTTCTTTAATATGATATAGGTGTAAATCTGATTTAATTTGCATTTTATCTGTGTAAGAGCTGGTTATCATGATTATTTTACTTTTGTCCTTATTTAGCTTAGCGATTTCTACATTTGTAAACTCATCTGTAATAGGGGTTAACTTTTCATCCTTTATATTATATATATAAAGCCTGCTTCTCTTTTTGTTGGTAAAGCCTGCCCCATTATACCAGAAGGGAATTTCGTCCAGGACTTCATAGTCCTTGTCTTCTTCCAGTTTCTTTAGGGCCTTTTCCTTTTCTTCCTTTGTCAATTCATCCAGCTTAGGCTTAGTTGAATCGAAGTCCCCTATGACTAGGAGATTATCTTCATCGATGAATTCAAAGGTCCTAACATTTAAGGGAACTTCAAAGGCCTTATTGGCCTCTCCACCTAGTAGGCTGATTTCATAAAAGGCTGTGAATTCCTCCTTCTTTTCCTTTCTTTCCTTATCCTTCTTACCTCTTATGGCAGGGAAAATCATAGTTTCATCATCTTTCCAAATAAAGCTTCGCTCCTGGTCTAGGGATGTTAGCTTGATACAGGAATTGCTGTCTTCCTTGTAGACATAGATATTGGATAAGTACTTGTTTTCCTCCACATCCATCTGATGCAGAACAAAGCCTGTTTTTTTGCCGTCTGGTGAAAGTCTTATGCCTGATAAAAACTTATATTTGGTAAAATCCTCTAATTTTAAATTTTCCACTTTTATCCCCCTTTTTCAGTTGAAAATTCATAGTTTCAAATCTTTTTCAATTGAAAATTGATACTTGTAGTGAATAGTGAATAGCCGTAGATGGCAACAGACCCAACTTTTATTATATACTATTTATATTGGAAATAAAAGGAATAGAATTAATTGCAACATTTTTCAAACTATTTCGTCTAAATAGTAAAGGAGGGTACAGGGTGGCTACAGATGGAGAAAAGGATTTAATAAGAAAACTCAAAAAAGGCAAGGAAGACGCATATAAGGAAGTCATAAATCTTTATGGTAATAGACTACTTAAGACATGCTACCTTATCTTAAAGGATAGAGAAGAATCAGAAGACATTGTACAAGAGAGTTTCCTGAGGGTATTTAGGCAAATAGACTCCTTTAAGGGCAATAGCTCTATTTATACTTGGATATATCAAATAGCTTTAAACTTATGTAGAGATAGATTAAGGAATAGAAGAGATTTTACTTTGTATGAAGGTACAATGGAAAGTGATGATAAGGTTGAAGAGATTGTAATTAAATCAATAGATAGGGATATACTTCGAAGGGAGCTTCAAAACTTAGATATATTATATAAGGAAGTTTTAATATTATATTATTTTGAAGAATTATCTATAAAGGAAATATCTAAAATTCTTAATGAAAAGGAAGGGACCATAAAAAGCAGGTTAAGCAGAGGAAGAATCTTACTTAAAAAGGCTTTGGAGAGAGGGGGAGAGTTTAATGAATAAGGATAGATTTGCCAGTGAGATCAAAAGCATAATGGATGAAGAAGTAAAAGATATAGAACTTTCCCAAGAACTAAAGGATAGGATATTTAAATATAGAAAGAAGGGGTTAAAGGAAAAAATTAATGAATTTTTAAATAAAGAAATAGAAATACCCTTAGTATCTGTAGTGGCCATATCTTCAATCATATTTTTAATAATTGCATTGCCTAGAGGTTTATTTAAGATAGAGAATACTAGTGTAATAAATATTGGTTCATCTCAAATAATTATAAGGGATGAAAGGAGCTTAGATAAGAATGATTAAGGTTAAAGTAAAGGTTAAGACCCTTTTACTAATTTTGATTGGAATATTATTTATTATATTTGTTATAATTCCATTTGCATATATAGAATTAGCAAATTATTTGAATAACAAGTATCCTTTAATATCAGATAAATTATATGATAACTATATTAAATATCCTGGAGGAACTAGAAAAGATGAAGCATTCTACAAGAAATCCCAAGAATTAATGGCTAATTATAATAAATATTATATTTTTCTAGGAGGAAAGCTTTGGAATAGTCTTATAGATTATACTACTATTCAAGAGGTCATAGAGAATAATAAAAGGATAATAAATGAATATCCAAAGAGTAAATATTTGCCTAGTGCTTACAAGGCTATATTAGACACCTATATCTATGTAGGAAATAATGAAGAATTAGAAAGGTGGGTAGATTGGGGAAAAGAGCAGGATAAGAAGGAGTTAAGAGATATTTCTATACTGTATGATGGATATAATCATTTTGTGAATAGGAAATACAATGAAGCTGAAAAAATACTAAAAGATTTTACTTTAGGCAATGAGAACTTAGATTATATATATTATTATCTTAAGGGACATATTGCCTTTGCCATGGAGGACTTTGAAAATGCATCATATTATTATGAAAAGGCCAGTGAAGTGGGATGGCAGCATAAATCCAACTTTTTTGGCTCAGCAGTGCCTGATGGGAGAAACTATTGGTTAAGTACTTTGGACCTTTTTAAGGGAGATTATAAGATAAGAGGAAGAGTAACTGTTGATGGAGTAGGTATTCCCTTTGTGGAAGTGTATATCCAACATGCTCATATGGGTCATTCTACTTCAGATAATAATTTTATAGCCATCACAGATAAAAATGGATATTTTGAAAGCATAGGAATAAAAGAAGGGGAATATGATATTGGAATTGGTATAGGCTCACCTTTATTATTTAATAAAGTTTATTTAGATAAAAATCTTCATTCCATAACAGTTGATGGAGATGAGGAGGTCAGTTTTGAGTTTACAAGTCCAATGAAGTTAATTAGTCCAAAGGCTGGAGAAACAGTGAAGGATAACAAATTTATAGTGGAATGGGAAGATGTAGAAGGTGCAGATTATTATACTGTTTATTCAGTAGCCTTTGAGGATCCTGAAAATATGAAGGGATTTAGTCTGACCTTTGGGTTAAAAGATGAAAAAGGGGAATATAAGATAAGGGATAAAAGGGCTGTATTCGATTTAGAAATACTCAATGGAGAAAGTACTGGTAGAGTATTTTATCCTAATGGTGAAGGTATTAATCCTCAAGCTATAATAGGGTATTTTCATAAAGGGGCAGAAATGCCCATTATAGTCAGTGCCTATGATAAGGATGGCAATAAATTAAATAGCAGCATACCTCAAGCAGCTTATTATGATAATGTTCCCAGCATAATAATTGATAACAGGGATTTAACTGTTGGTGAAGAATTAATACTAAGTAGGGAATATGAAAAGGCTATAGCATATTATGAAAATTTGTTAGAAGAAGATAAGGACAATATTGAAGCCTTAAGGTATTTATCTAGAATGTATATGTTTAATTGGGATAAAAATAAAAGGGATATTGGAAAATCAATTGATTATGCTATTAAATTATATGAAATAACTGGGAAAACTGATTTATTGACTGAGATAATGGTTCAAGCAGAAGCTGATGAGCAAAGACAGCATAAAGAGTTGATTGAAAAGATGATAAGTACAGTATCTGAAGAAGATATGGATGAGTTATTATTAGACTGTATAGGAGCTTATTATAGATATATAGGTGAACTTGCAAAGGCTAGAGATATTATGGCAGGGAATTTAGGTAATACTTTAGTTCCCGAAATTATCTATATAGATATATATCTTGAAGAATTTGATACTGCCTTAGATAGGCTAAAAGAAGAAAAAGTTAAGTTGCCTAAGATTGATAAAGGAAAACTAATAGAAGGGATTGAAATCATAAAGAAGCTGGATAAAAATAAAGATGAGTATATGACGTTTAAAGCTTATCTCTATAGATTAATTAGTAGAGAATTAGATTATAATGAAAGCTATAATGATTTTCAAACTTTATATAACAATATAAATAATAAAGGAATAAAAATTATCTTAGATGAAATAAGGAAAAATAATCGCTGGTACTGAAAAAAAGGGTAGAAATTAATTCTACCCTATTTGCTTTTATTGTAGGTTTCCAGCTTGATGATATTACATTTCACTTTATTTTCATCTATGAATTTTAGGTATTCAATCAGGGCCCTACCTAAGGAGCTTATCTTTATCTCATAGTTGGGATATAAGGTGCAGTCGATTATGCCCAGGTATTGTAGGTACTCATAGTATTTGAAGAAGAACTTAGGAGAACCTACAAAATCCCTCATTAGCTGGCTTATTTCATATTTTTTATTTACTTCTAGGGAATATAGTAGGTTAACTAAATCCCTTTTCATTTTGTCTATCATATTGGTGCTGTTAGGAGAGATTTCCTCTATAAATTCATTGCTCCAGATGTATTGGAAAAAGAGGGTATATTTATCCTCATCCTTTAATCTTAAATAGTTGTTCCCATTATTAGTAATGGCCAACATATCATTTTCAATTGAAAGTAGATTTAAGGATAAGGAAAACTTATAAAATAGGTCTATTATTGGAAAATCCCTTTGGCTAAGGGCCTTTTTGTTTACAAAGCTTGAGTTTTCAAACATATTGTTGATTTCCAATAAATTTTTTTTCCTTATATATTTGTTTTTCTTAGTCAATTCTAAGGGCCTATCCAGTATATACAGGATAAACTTGTCAAAATCCATGAGCAAGGAGATAGAGTCCTTATTTAAGCCTTCAACCACTATATCTGAAATTCCCTTATTTATTTTAAAGGGATAATTTCTTGAGTTCAGTTCATTCATAAATTCAAATCTTCTTTTGCTAACATCTAAGATCTCCTTATAAACTTCCTTGTAGCCCTCATCTTTACAGCTTAAGAACTTGAGGAAATTTTTAAAGGTAGATATATAGGAGTTTAAATCCTCCTGAGAGCTTATAAAGCCATTTTTTATGGCGTCTTGGAAGAATAGGTTAAAGTCCACTAAATCGCAATCATAGAGGGTTAAATCTTCATCTACTAGATAATATTCAAAAAACTCCATTAAATTGGAAAGGTGTTTTTTAATATTAGTTCCCTGATCTTTTAATTGAAGATAGGCTTCAAATTCATCTATTTCGTTGTAGAGTATAGATATTATATCCTCATCTATTTCTACAGCTTCAAAAACACAGTCTGTATAGATTCTATATAGGTTCATACTGTATTTTTTCTGGTATTCTTTAATGGTTAAATTAGGGTATTTAAGCCTAATTCGGTTAAAATCCACAAAAACTTCTTCTAGAAATAGATTTTTCATAGAAGGAGGGAGGTAACTAATGTCCCCAATAAAGGTCATATGGCCAAGTAGATTACCAGTCCTTGCAAATACATAATCTCCAATGGAAAGGACATGGGATAGTTCTGGCTCCCAAAGGCTGTAGCTTTCGTTTTTCAATAAATCCAAGACCATTATAAACTCTCCATCGGTAAAGAGTATTTCATATAGGGATATGGTGGATTTATTCCTTTCTATTAGGACCTGCCTTTCCTCAGGAGTCAATTTAGCTGACTTGTCCTCCAATAGTTTTTCTATAAAGGTTTTTCCGTCCTTGTTTCTAAAATCTATACTTAACCATACATTAAAGGCCAATCTATGTTTACTTTCACTGAAATCAGGGTAATAGAATTCAAGCTTATCTAATAGATTTTCTTTTTGGACTTCCTTAGATATATAATTTAATAGTTTTTGTGTTGCAGACATCTCTATTTTCTGTATTTCCTTGTAGGTTAAATTTTGCATATTTCCTCCTATAAAGCTAAAATAATTTCTATTGTATTATTATACCATATAGAATATTTTTGCACAGATAAATTATAAAATCTCTAGTATTCAACAAAAGAATTAATATTCTG
>JAAYHU010000169.1 GCA_012735245.1 Tissierellia bacterium | reverse complement strand
TATCCCTCCTATTATTTTTAATTTTTATTATTGCAACTTTTATGCCAAAAAAATAGAAATGAGCTTATTGGCCCATTTCTTGTCGTAAATTATATTTGTTTATTTTATTAATGAGTTGCCTTCTACTTATTCCTATTGCATTAGCTGTATGGGTTACATTAAAATCATGCTGCTTTAAGGCATTATAAAAATATTCCCTTTCAAACTCCTCCTTTGCCTTTTCATATGGAGCAACTTCTCTGTTCATTATATTCTCTTTTACAGGAAAATTTATGGCCCCAAGGTTATCCATTTTTAGTATACCGTTTTTAGATAATACCACTAACCTTTCAATCATGTTCTTTAATTCCCTAATATTCCCAGGATAATCATAATTCAATAAGTATTCTAAGGTATTACTTTCTATTTCATAAATATCCTTTTTCAACTCCTCTTTAAACATATCTATGAAGAAATATATCATGTCTTCTATATCTTCTTTTCTTTCCCTTAAAGGAGGAATCTCTATTGTAATTGTATTAATTCTATAAAATAAGTCTTCTCTAAAATTATTGCTTTTAACCTCTTTTATTAAATCTCTATTGGTGGCACATATAAGTCTGAAGTCCACAGGTATTTGCTTATTAGAACCTAATCTCTCAATTGTCCTGTTTTCTAATACTCTTAAAAATTTAACTTGAATATCATTTGAAATCTCTCCTATTTCATCAAGAAAAATAGTACCTCCATTGGCTTCTTCAAATCTTCCTATACGCTTTTCATTGGCTCCAGTAAAGGCCCCCTTTTCATGTCCAAATAGTTCGGATTCCAGTAGATTAGATGAAAAATACTGACAATTTATTGCTATAAAGGGCATTTTGGCTCTATCACTCATATCGTGTATTTTCTGTGCAATTACCTCTTTACCTACACCAGATTCTCCTAATAAAAGGACATTTGCATTAGTATCTGCTACATCTTCCAATACAGCTAAGATTTCCTTCATCTTTTGGTTTTTAGTTTGATATAGGTATCTCTTTTTATCATTTCTTTTGGCAATCAAACTATGTTTTTTCCCAAGGCTTAGGATTTTTTTAGCCTTCTCTATTTCAAGAATCAGTTCATCTGGGTTGTTACCTTTAATAAAATATCCGAATGCACCTAGCTTCATAGCTTCTACAGCAGACTCCACATCACCATATCCCGTAATTATTATGACTTCAATGCTTTCACCATATAATTTCTTAATTCTCTTTAACACTTCTAGTCCATTAATCCCAGGCATAATATAATCACACAAAACTAGGGGATAAAACTCTCCTTCTAATAAATCCAATGCTTCACCACCGGAACTAGCTTCTCCTACCATAAATCCTTTGCTTTCCAATATTATTCTAATAGACTCTCTTTGTTCATCTTCATCATCTACAATCAAAATTTTAAATTTCCTATTCATCCTTTATCACCTCTTTATTCAAAGGAATAACAACCTTAAATACAGTTCCTTCTCCTAATTTGCTATCTACACTTATATCGCCATTTAATTTTTTTACTTCATTATATACTATATATAATCCTAGGCCCGTTCCTTTTCCAGGTTCTTTTGTAGTATAAAATGGATTAAAAATCTTTTCCAGGTCCTCCTTTGCTATTCCTATTCCAATATCTATACATTCTAATATTAAATTATTTCTTTTTTCATATGCCTTTATGGTTATTTTACCGCCATTTTTCATGGCATCCACTGCATTGTTTATTAGATTAATCAAAATATGTTTAAGTGATTCTTGATTTATAGGGACAACTAGTCCTTTATTACATACTACATCATACTCTATGTTATTTTTTTGCAATATCTTATTTTGCAGTTCAAGTATATTTTCTATAAAACTAAACATATTAGTTTTTTCCGTCCTATCTCCAGAAATTCTTGAAAAGTTTAATAAGTTATCTATAATTTTACTAGCCCTTGCAACTGCAGAATCGATTATCTTTAAGGATTTACTAACTAATTCCCAATTGTTAACAGAATTTCTTATAATATAACTATGATTTCTTATTATTCCTAAGGGATTTCTTATTTCATGGGCTATACCTGCTGCCAGCTCTCCAATAGCTAACATCTTATTAGCTTGTAGCAGTTTATTTGCACTAATCTTTTCATTAGTTATATCAAATAGGAAAATTAAAATGTATTTTTCAGGGGAATCTTTACCTTTTAAAGTGCTTAAACTAACCTGGTATATAAAATTGTTTAATTGCAACTCCTCGGTGATATAGGCTCCTTCATCAATAGCCCTATCAATTAGATTATCTAACTCCTTTGTAGCAAAAACACCTAAGGATTCCTTGTAATTTGATCCCAATACTTGCTCTTTGTTTTTAGATAGCTCTTTCAAAAAACCTCTATTGATATTCTTTATCCTCTTATATTCATCTAAAACCAACATATATTCTGTCATTCCATCAAAAACTGCCTGTAATTCATTGCGGCTATCTTCTAATTCTTTTGTACGCAGCTTTATTTGACTTTTAAGTGAGTAATTCCAAATAGCCATCAATCCTAAAATTACAAATACTATTATAATCGATATAAATATATATCCTTTTATACTATCTATACCCCTATATTTTACAATTGGAGTAGATATGCCAAACCATTTCTGCTGTATCTTTTCTAAGACATTTTTTTCATCCATTGAATTTATTGCCTTGTTTAAGATAGATACAAGCTTTGGCTTTGACTTGGGTATGGCAAAAACAACTTGATTCTCATATACTGCCTTTTCAATAATAGTTACTTGGTTATGTAAATTGTGTTTATCTATTTGATAAGTCATTACTGGCTCATCACCAAGGGTTGCATCTGCTTTTCCTTCAGAGACTAAAAGCAGTGCTTCTTCTAGGTCTGCTACAAAATATTGATTAATTTCGGGATAATTTTTGGCTAAATATTCACTGGCATAGTCTTCTTTCTGTATAGCCATAGTTCTGCCTTTTAGGTCCTCTAGGCTTTTAATCTCATTAGTTAGATTAGAATTAACTGCAAGTATTCCCCTTAAATTATATATGGGCTTAGAAAATAGGAATTTCTTAGATCGGTCTTCACTAGCAAACATGTCACACATATCAGCATTTCCACTAGATAATTCTGTCATAACATCTTCCCATAACAGTGGCTTAAGCTCGATTTTGGTCCCTAACTCTATTGATAAATAGTGTACATAGTCAATAAGTACTCCTTTATACTGGCCATCTGAATTGTCTAAATACCTTAATGGAGGTGCATTTCTGTCTGCAGCATAGATTAAGGGGCCATTATTGTTAAGCCATTCTATTTCCTCATCTGTAAGAGCCATATTCTTACCCATATGGAAGCCATAAAACTTATTTATAGAAATTATGGACATAAACACAGCCAATAAAAGTAAAAGGATTTTCAAAATATGTTTGCTAATTCTGGGTTTCAATCTTTCTCCCCCCAAGGCGTCTTATAAAATATGATTATATTTTACCATAATTCTACCTAATTCAAATAGCTGGAAAATAAAAAAAGGTGGAATAACCACCTTATAAATCTATTTTCTTTTCTATTAAATAGCCAGTAGCTAAAAAGCCAAGTACAATGAAGAGTAACTCTAATAAACTTCCAAATATATTAATATAGCCATCCAGATTACTTCCATATATGAATATTCTGCCTATATCACCAGTAATTGATGTGAGAGGAAAAACATCATAATAATGGAGAATTTTTAAGTTACTGATATCTAAATAATATGGGAATATTTGGCTAATCTTGATGATTAAATAACTAGTTAATCCGCTTAATACTAGGAAGATAACAAACCATAATCCACCTATTTTTTTATTTTTTATACTGACCTTACTTAAAACTATGGATAAATAAACTAAGACTAGGCTTAAAAACGTTGACTGTAATGATATTATTAATGAAGAAATAATTATTGATGTAGTCGTTCCCGGTCCTAAGAAAGATATAAGCCTTTTAATAGCTTGAATCCAAGTAGAACCATGAAAAACTGTAGCAAGGAATAAGTTGTATAGAACTATTGAAAGGGTTATTATAGCATACCAAATAACTCCAACTAATATCTTTGCTCCAAGGATTTTATGCCCTGTAAGGGGTAATGTAAAAGTCAAATAACCTCTGCTTTCATATAGTTCCTTTCTAAACAAACCAACTATATAAAGAAATGTAGATAAAAAGGCCCCAAAGATAGCCAATATTGAAATAAATAAGGTAAATGCCCTAATACCTGTAGCTTCATACGAAGTAGATACATTATATGACGCTTTATAAATATTATATTGTATGATAGTGGATGCAATTAATAATACTGCTATTATCCCTAAGATAAACCTATAGCTTCCCCTAATTTCATATTTCATATATTTTCTCATCATACCCCTCCTATGCTCCAAATATTTCCTTATATAGGTCGTCTATTTTCATATTTCTTTCTTCCCTCAAGGCTTCAGCATTTCCCAGCAAGTAAACCTCTCCCTCTTTTAGGAAGATAACCTCATCAAAGATATTTTCCATATCCCTGACTAAGTGAGTAGTAATAATCATAGTGCTTTCCTCATTATAGTTATTAATTATGGCATCAAGAATTTGATCCCTGGCCACTGGGTCTACGCCTGCTATGGGCTCATCTAAAATATATACCTTAGCATTTCTAGATAAAACCAAGCTAAGATTTAACTTTTCCATCATCCCCTTAGAAAGGGAGTCTACCTTCATATTCTTATCTAATTTCATAAAATCAAGTAGCTCATAAGCCCTATTTTCATCAAAATCTGCATAAAAATCCTTAAAGAAATTAATAGCGTCCTGTATATTCATCCAATCATATAGAAAATTCCTATCTGGTAAATAGGATATTATAGATTTTGTAGTTACTCCTGGCCTGTTTCCATCTATAAAAACTTCTCCCCCAGTGGGCCTTAAGATCCCAGCTAAAATCTTAATCAAAGTAGTCTTTCCACTGCCATTAGGGCCTAAGATTCCCACTACTTTGCCTTTTTCTATGGTTAAAGTCACATTATTTAAAGCTTTTTTATTGTGATAGGTCTTAGTTAGTCCCTTTATTTCAATGATATTTGCCATTATTAGCCCTCCTTTATCTTTTTATTTATTATCGAAAGAATATCCTCTAGGCTAAAACCTAAGGATTTCATATCTGCAATGAAACTATTTACTAGATTTGAAGCCATTTTTTGCTTTAAATCCTTAATAATCTCTTCATCTTCAGTTACAAAGGTTCCCATCCCTCTTTGTGTATATACTAAACCTTCCCTTTCCAACTCATGGTATGATCTTTGGATTGTATTTGGATTTACCTTTAGTTCAGTGGATAAATCTCTAACTGATGGCAATTTATCTCCCCCCCTAAGCTCTCCTTTGACTATCTGCTTTTTAATTAAATTCATAATTTGAATATAAATTGGTAAATTTTCATTAAATAACACAGTTTCACCTCCCTAGTGCATCGGTGTCCTAGTTTCATAATACACTATTGTCCTATGAATGTCAAGTAGATTTTGTATAAAAAAAATAAGCCCTTAGGCTTATTTTTGATTTTTTTTATTAAAGTCAAAGTTAATTTCTATAAAGGAACCCTTAGAAAATACAATCTTTAAGCCTATTAATATCAATATAATAGGCCATACTAATCTAAATGCATTGAAGTCAAATAAGTCTAAACGATTAGCCTGCAAAGCACCCCCAACTATAATAAGAATGAAATTACCTAATTTAGATGTTCTTTTATTAAAAAGGTTTATCAATCCTATTAAAATCAAAATACTTGGCCAGTAAAGTTTAAAGATTTGACCAAAGGATATAATATCTAATTGCTCTAGTAATAGGCCTGCACCTATTATAATCAACAAAACGCCCCAAAAATATTTGCCATTCATCTACATCCCCCTCTTTTTCAATTGACAGTTGACAACTGACAATTGCTTGCACTATTTACTCATTTTCCTTGACTTATCTGCACAGACTTTCATGGCTTCTATGATTGCAGTTCTAAAACCCTTTTCCTCTAGTTTAGCCACTGCTTCAATGGTAGTACCCTTAGGGGAGCACACATTATCCTTTAATTGACCTGGATGAATGCCTGTATCTAGAACCATCTTAGCAGCTCCAAGGACAGCTTGGGCTGCCATCTTGTATGCCTGCTTTCTTGGTATTCCTTCTAGTACTCCTCCATCAGCCATTGCCTCTATCATCATATAAACATAGGCTGGTGACGAACCGGAAAGAGCAGTGAAACCGTCCATTAAATCCTCGTTAATTGTTTCACATTTTCCAAAGCTGTTGAAAATCCTCATAACTTCTTCTTTTTTTACCCCATCAATATTTTTGTCAAAGGCTAGGGCAGTCATCCCTTCTCCCACCATGGCTGGAGTATTGGGCATAGCCCTTACTACCAATACATCACCCAGGATTTTTTTCATATAGTTGATGCTAATTCCTGCAGCTATTCCTATTATTACTTGTTCCTCCTTGATTATTTCCTTTATTTCCTCCAGTACATCATCATACATATAAGGTTTTACAGCTATTACTATATAATCTGCCTCCTTAACTACCTCCTTATTATCTAAGGTGGTTTTTATGCCATATTGGTTTTGTACTTCTTCTAAGGTTTTCTTAGTCCTTGCTGAAGCAATTATACTTTTAGGCATAACTAATTTCGATTTTATTATACCCCCAATCATTGCCTTGGCCATATTACCGCAACCAATAAATCCGATACATTTATCCATCATAACACCCCATTTAAGCAACTTATTTTTATATGATTAATATACCATATTTTGAGGCTTCAAGTCACTTTAATAAATTAAATTAATAAATTTCCCTGAACGTATTGACAAATGTCCTTTTTTGTGAATATAATAACATAAGGAAAGGATTTATCCTTGGGGATATGACATCCATATCCCTTTAAGGTCTCCTAAAAAGAGGTGATATTATGAAAAAGAAAAGAATTTTGCCTCTTATGCTCGTCCTATTAATTGTCTTTCCTATCCTAATCCTCGGTTTAAGCAAGTCCTATATAGTGACTCATTATAAGGCAATGTCTGAAGTTAAATCTAAATTCCAAGATTTAATATATCAATATGAAAGTTTTGATGATGAATTGCCCGTTGAAAATTGTATCAATATTGAGCTAAAAGATGATTTAACTGTAATTGAAAAGGACCTTGCCTTAGAGGATATAGAATATCTACTTAGTTTGCTAAAATATGGGTATGCTGGATATGAATTATTTGGTGGTGATGAAAGGTTTTCAAGGGCTAGAAGAAATATGATATGGTCTGTAAGAGAAGAATATGGGGATGTAATTTCTATTGATAGGTTTTTAGAAATTATATGTTCAGAATTAAAGTTTATACAAGATGCTCATTTCCTCATAGAGGATCAAAAGATGTGCGATTTTAGTAGGTATTTTAGCACCAGAGTATATGACTTTTACAGAGATAGCAATGGTTTTTATACCTTTATAGATGATAAATTATACTATCTAATTAAAGTAAACAGGGAAAGCCCTGATCCATATATGAAGCTTAGCCTAGATGAAGATGGAAATCTTATATATAACTTAGGTACTTTATCTGATACCCAAAAGGTTTGTATACCCTTAGAGCTACTTCTAGAATCAGATGAAGATATAAGAAAGGAAAAAGTCAGCTTATTCGAGTATATCCCCTACTACAAGGAAAAGCCCAAAAGCTATAATTATTATGAAATAGACGGCATTCCAGTTTTAGAAGTAAATAGTTTTTGCAGAATATCACCAGAGGATGAAAGTATTGAAGAGTTCATAAGGGATAGTTATTCTTTAAGAGATAAAGAAAACATCATCATAGACCTTCGTAACAATACTGGCGGAAGTACAATTAATATAGATAATTGGTATAGGGGCTTTACAGGCAAGAAACTGCAAAAAGATATAATTGAATCTGGCTTGTATACTGATACTAGTATTGCCTTATCAAAAAATAAATTCGAAAACAAGGAAAATGAAAAGGAAATAGTTAAAAAGCAATGCATTGATGTAATAGCTAGCTATGAAGAAAAGAGATTTTTCCCAGGCTGGAGCCCAATTGTATATAGGGAGTTTAAACCTATAGAAAACGATGTAAATATATATATTTTGGTAGACAAGTCTACTGCCTCTGCTGCAGAATTCTTCGCATATTACCTCAGGAAATTGGATAATGTCCTATTAATAGGTACTAATACAAATGGCTGTACACTAACAGGAAATTGCAGCACAGCCTACTTACCAAATTCCCAAATAAAACTACATCTGTCCCATAAGCTATATATGAATAAGAGTTTTGAAAACACCGATGGTATAGGACTCCTACCTGATCTATGGGTTAAGCCAAGCCTGGCCTTAGAAAGAATAGTTAAATATATTAATAAAAATAAGTAAGGTTAGACCTTACTTATTTTTTTATCTTTTGACTTTTAAGGCTAGAGGATCAGACAAGACTTCGTATCCTCCCATACTGGCTATTGTAATCAGGATTGCATTTATAATGGTAATTACTATGCTTTCTATGCCACTGCCTTCCCTAGCAAAAACAAATGTAAGTATTAAGGCTACAAAAAAGGCATATAGTCTAACTAAGGAATCGCCAAACCTTTTCTTCACTATGGATTTTGTAAATTGAACAATGACAGTAACTGCAGTAGTTAAGCCTACAAAGGTAGCCAAAGCATCTGGTCCCATAAGATTATCAAACATATAAATCCCCCCCTAAATACCTCTAATTGATTTTATGCTTGTTTTAGGGGAGATATTACATCATTCTGTCATTTGAACTAAATATTCACCTCTGGCCACATGGGTTGCACTGCCTGTCATTATGATTTCATAATTATCCCCTAATTCCACTTCTAATTTTCCCCCTTCAGTATTTACCAATACTTTACTATCTAATCTATCTAGTAAATTCCCTATAACTACTGAAGCACAGGAACCTGTACCACAGCCTAAGGTTCTGCCAGCGCCCCTTTCCCAAGTATAGATATTTATTGTATTTCTGTCTATGATCTCAACAAAGTTTACATTAGTTTTATTGGGGAAGAGTTTATGGTTCTCTATTTTTTTGCCTAAATCATTTATATTTATTTCTTTAATATCATCGACAAAGATTACTACATGGGGCACCCCTACTAGTACGGCTGAAAACTTATAATCCCTATTGTCTATATTTATTGTTTCCTCCAGGATTTTCTCCTTATGTATAGTAACTGGAATTTTAACTCCCTCAAAAATTGGCCTTCCCATATTTACTTTAATTTCACTTGCCTTATTGAATTGGTCCGTTTCTAAATCAATATATTGTATGCCTGCTAAGGTCTCTATGGAAATGGATTTCTTTTTCACTATGCCATAGTCAAATATATACTTTGTAAAGGACCTAATCCCATTACCGCACATTTCTCCTTGACTACCATCTGAATTATAATACAGCATCTTTATATCTGCTATGGCACTGTTTTCACATACCATGATGCCATCGCCGCCAACTCCAAAATGCCTATCACATATCTTTAAGGCCAAATCGTTATAGTCTACTCCTAAGTTTTTCCTCCCATCAAAAATTAAAAAATCATTACCTGCTGCCACATATTTGTCAAATCTCAATCCTTTCACATGCCCCACCCCTTTAAATTAATATAGTCAGTAAATTTATTATCTATAGTTTAATAACTTTCTCATACCATCATGTCCAATAATAGTTTTTGGAAATATCCTTATGGCATTTTCCTTATATACTTCTGGCTCATCCATGGAAGGGCTAAAATGGGTAAGCAATAGTTCATTGACATTTCCTTTAAGTGCTAAATTTGCAGCTTCTTCAAAGGTCATATGTTTATTGTTTATTGCCTTTTCCAAATCTTCATTATCCCCATAAGTACCTTCGCAGATAAACAAGTCACTATCTGAAATAAAGTCTACTATTTCCTCTGTAGGTCTAGTATCAGTTATATAGCTTAGCTTTATGCCCCTTCTTTCTTCACCCAAGACCATGTGGGGAAAATATTTCTTCCCATTCTGTTCAATAGTTTCACCTCTTTGAAGTATTTTCCAAATTTCCTTGGGTACATTATTTAATTCTGCCTTTTCAGGGACAAACTTGGGCATCCTCTTTACATAGAAGCTATAGCCTAAGCAATGGCATGAATGGTCTAATTCAATGGTTTTTAGGACCATATCACAATTGTTGGAAGCCTTAGAATCTTCTATTTCTTCTAATTCTAAACCTGCCTTATTGGCTTTAATAGCTATGGGCTTCTTAGGATTTTCGATTATATATATATCATAGGGAAGGTAAGATAAGGACAACAACAGGCCATTTAATACCTTTGCTAAGCCATAGGGTCCTATTATAGTCACTAGTTCAGTTCTGTCGCTATTTCCCATGGTAGATAAAAGCCCCGGCAGTCCAAAAATATGGTCTCCATGGAAGTGGGTAATACATATTAAATCTATGGATTTAAAGCCTGTTTTAAATTTTCTCATGGCCACTTGGGTCCCTTCCCCACAGTCTATAAGGATTTTTCTTCCTTTAAAATTCAATAAAGTGGATGCTAAATACCTATTGACCATAGGCATACCGCCACCAGTTCCTAGTAAAGTCACATCTATCACGTAAATCTCTCCTAACAATAAAATTATATTTCAAATATTATGTTTTTTCCATTATATAATAATATACAAAAAAATCCCACAAAAATGTGAGATTAATTGTACTTTCTTTTATCTCCAAATAACTCATCCTTGATATACATTGCTATTTTATATATATGGTCTGCAATCCTTTCCAAATGGCTAATTATATCTATATATATGACTCCAGCATCAATACTACATAACCCCCTGTTTAATCTCTCTAGATGATTTTTTTGAAAGGTTTCACTTAATTCATCTATCTTATTTTCCAACTTTTTAATATTCATTATGCTTTTTGGATCCCTTTTCTTTAAAGTCTTTATCGTATTGTCAAGCATATCTAAGATATTTTTTTCTAATTCCTTCAATTCTTCTATGGCCATAGGTGAAAAGGGCAGCCTTCCATCTATTTTTTTATTGGTAAGGGAGACTATTTCAATTACCCTGTCTCCTGACCTTTCAATATTGTTGATACTACTTATCATGGCTGGTACCATAATGGACTGGCTTTCCGTTAATTCTCTCTTTGATATCTCCACAATATATGTAGTAAATTCCTTTTGCATTTCATTTATTATGTACTCATTATCAGAGATTTCTCCTATTTTTTTAGTGTCTTCATTATATATCAATTCCATTACATCTTTTATCATGGTTTTAAGTATTTCCATTCCCCTAATGAGCTCATTTCTGGCTGCCTCTAAGGAAGCCACAGGTTTATCTAAAAGGAGTTTATTCAGTAGAGCTTTTCCATTTACCTTTTCTGACTTGCTCCTGACTATTTTATTTAGGAAGCTAACATAGTATTTTGTAATAGGTAAAAATATCACTGCACTTAATAGGTTAAAAATAGTATGTGAATTGGCAATATACACCGATATATCAGGATTAGTATGGAAATATTCTGTTGCCCATATTACTATTTTCATAAATATAGGTAGGGCTATCCAGGTTAGTATGACCCCAAATACATTGTATAGGGTATGCCCCCAAGCGGTTCTTCTTGCATTGGCATTTCCTGTCAAACTTGCTACCTGAGCAGTAACACAAGTACCTATATTGTCTCCAAGCATCAAGTATATGGCAGACTTTAAGTCTAATAGGCCAGCTTGGCCTAATATCATTACAAGTCCAACTGTAGCAGCACTACTATGTACCATAGCTGTTGCAACTATACCCAGTAAAACTCCGACTATTGGAATAGAAGCATACTCAGTGAAAAAATACCTTAGGGTTTCACTCTCCTGCATATAGGGAATTCCACTGTTTAGTATTTTAAGGCCTAGAAACATCATTCCAAATCCCATCAAGGCTTGGCCTATATTTTTCAACTTTTTATTTTTGGCAATATAATTTATTCCAAAGCCTATGCCCAGTACAGGAAGAGCAATATCTGTTAGCTTAAATTTAAAGCTGAAGGCCATTAGCTGTGCTGTTATAGTAGTCCCAATATTAGCACCGTAGATAATTCCCATGGCTTGGGAAAGGTTCATTAAACCGGAGTTTACAAATCCTACAGTTAAAACTGTAATGGCTGTACTACTTTGTACTATTGCTGTAACTAAGGTACCCACAAAAAAAGCACTTAATGTGTTGCCAGTTAAAGCTGTGAGGATTTTTTTCATAGTCTCTCCTGAAGCCTTTTCGAGACCATCTCCCATCATATCAACACCGTACATTAAAAGAGCAGTTCCTCCAATAAGACCAAATATTAACTCCTCCATTTTAATACCCCCGGTATGAAATTTTCAAAACAAATCCTAAGCATATTAACAAAGAGTCCCTTAGTTTCATTTTATCAATAAGTTAAAATAAAAACAATAATAGTTAGTTTGTTAACAAACAGAAAAGGCTTATAATAAGATTGATACTTCATGGTTTCTAGGTATAGAAAAAATAAGCAAAATAATAGGCTAGGAAAATTCCTAGCCTATTATTAGTACACCCGAGAGGACTCGAACCCCCAACCCTCTGATCCGAAGTCAGATGCTCTATCCAGTTGAGCTACGGGTGCAAATTATTAATAAAAAAAATTGGCCTTGGCCAATTTTAAATGGTGCGGGAGAGAGGACTTGAACCCCCACGTCAAAGACACTAGATCCTAAGTCTAGCGCGTCTGCCAGTTCCGCCACTCCCGCATATTGTAATGGCCCACTGGGCATTACATATGGTGACCCATCCGCGACTCGAACGCGGGACACCCTGATTAAAAGTCAGGTGCTCTGCCTACTGAGCTAATGGGTCATATTGAAAAATGGGGTGGATGATGGGATTCGAACCCACGATCTCCAGAGCCACAATCTGGCGCCTTAACCAACTAGGCCACACCCACCATATATCCTACAGCGCACCTAGGAGGATTCGAACCCCCGGCACACGGATTAGAAGTCCGTTGCTCTATCCAGCTGAGCTATAGGTGCATAATCGCTGTTTGCAAAGCGTATAGAAAAATTAG
>JAAYHU010000168.1 GCA_012735245.1 Tissierellia bacterium | reverse complement strand
CCTATCATTCTCTACGAAAAACCTTATTCTATAGGATAGTCTAGAAGTCAAAAATAATAGGGGTATGAGAAATTGAAGAATTAACCTAATAGCCCAAACCCTTAGCCTATCCTTTCTTAAATTGTAAGCCTTTTCAGATAGGTTTGGATACTGGTCTTTTAACTTCTCCATATTTAAATATTCACTAACTAAGACTAAGGATATAAAACCTAATAAACATACAAAAAATAAAACTATAGCCACCTTTAACCTTCTATCCACCATATCACCCCTTGTTAATTGCCTACTATTTATATATTCATTTTATATATTAATATGATAATTTTTAATATGTCCATAATTAGATATTATAATAAGTACATTTTAATTACAAGGTAATTGGAAGATAAAAAACTAGAAACTATTAAAAATATACAACAGGATTTAATTATCTTCAAAATAATTAGAGAAATATTTTTCTCACAGTGAAATATTTTGCACAATATCCCAATTCACATTAGATTATTAATCCTCCTTAAGGTGATTTTTTTATGGCACGATTTTTGCACTGTATTATCCATAACTAAAAGAATAAGGAGGTAGTATTATGGAAAACACTTCAAAAAAATTAGAATTCTATGGTGGTGAATGGGTATCATTTTTACCCTTTGTAATCTTTATCACATTTATCATCATAACAACCTTTGTTTGGGGGTCAATTTCTGATGGAGCTCTCTGGGTTCCAGCTTTTAGTGGTTTAATCATAGCTTTCTTCTTCGCAAAAGATAAAAAGGTGTATGCAGATACAATCATAAAGGGTATGGCAAACGAAGAAGCCATTATACCAATAGTTTGTTGGATATTTGCTGGAGTTTTCGCCACAATCCTTAGGTCTTCAGGCTTAGCCAACGGTATTGCAGGTGTAGCTGCATCAATAGGTATTAAAGGAACCTTCTTCATTATAATAACGTTTTTAGCCTGCTGCATATTTGCTACTGCCACTGGTACTGGATTTGGTACTATTGCCATGGGTATGGGGGTTTTATACCCTGCTGGTATTGCCCTAGGAGCCCATCCTGGATTATTGGCAGGGGCCATAATATCTGGAGGTGCTTTTGGTGACAACTTAGCTCCAGTATCCGATACAACCATTTGCTCCGCAACCAGCCAAGGGGTAGACGTACCAGGAGTTGTAAGGTCCAGGCTTAAATATGCACTTGCAGCTGCTGTAATAGTTATAATAGGCATAATCATAATAGGCCTAGGCTATGATGGAAGTGTAGCTTCTGAAGTAACAATTGATTACAATCCATTAACCCTTACTATGTTAATTCCAGTGGCTCTAACTATATGGATTGCAATAAAAGTGGGAGATATAATAATAGCTACTACTATAGGTTCAGTTATAGCAGGTGCTACTGCTGTAATAACTGGATTAATCGATTTCATTCAAATAGATCCAGCCCAAGACGTAGTTAAAAATGCTTTAATTAGGGTTTCTGGTACAGGTCTTGATAGAACTGTTGATGGAGTCCTTTATTCAGGTATTAATAGTATGATGCAAGTAATTATATTAGCCCTGTTATTATTTGCTTCTATTGAAGTAATGAGGGCTGGTGATGGAGATAAGAGGTTATTGGAAGTACTAGGTAAAATCGCAAAATCACCTCGTGGAGCAGAATTTGTAATAAGTGCTATGATTATAATACTTTCTGGATTAATGGGATTAAATGCTCCGGCAATTTTAACAGTAGGAGCCTCATTTGCTAAACCTTTAAGCCAAAAATATGGAATTAGTCCATATAGAACTGCTAACTTACTAGATGCCCAATCTAATACACTTGTTTATTCAATGCCATGGACCCCAGCCATTATCTATACTATAAGCTTTGCAAGAGATAGTGCTGTACCTTTAACAGCTACACAAGTTACGCCATATGTATTATATGCCTATGCAATGCTAGCAGTAATGTTTGTAACCATAATATTTGGTATTGGAAGATATGACAATATGGAAAATTTAAAAAAGAAAGCAGTAATTTAACATAATAAAATACCTCTAAGTAGATAGCTATTATTAATATCCTATCTACCTTAGAGGTATTTTTTATTATGAAGATATTTAACTTATTTTTACGTTAAGTGAATCCAGTATATTCATTACTTCACTTTTATTTAGCTTTACTTCACCACAAAGGAATAATAGATCTTCTTCGGTTATTTCATATATATCCTTTCTAACTGTTATGTTTCTTACATAATCAGTCCTCAATTTCATCATATCTAAGTCTTGTAGATAGATTTGATCTATCCTATTTGGTATTACAATGTTCTTTCCAGGTATATTTTCCTTTGAATCGCCTCTTCTTATTTCTATACCATTGGATTTTGCAAATGTCAGTTGAGGCATAGGATGTTTACCTGCACCAGTATATTCAGTTTCTTGAACTACTATAATTTCATCTTGATCCATTTCAGCTGCAAGAGCAATAGCTGCAGCCAATGAAGTATTGCCAGCAGGTCCTCTCTCTAACCCTTCCAATTGAGCTAGTAATTCTGTTACATAGAATACATCACCTTGAGTAATTGTAACATACCTATCCATATATCTTAATACTCTTGCAACATTTCTTGGTACATCTGACCTATCAGGCATTGTAGTAAATGGAACTCCAAAGCCAGTATGTCCAGTTGTAAAGGATTTTCTATTAAAGTCCTTATCACTTGCCATATGAAGTCCAGATAGGTCTACAGAAGCTCCAATAACTTTTGTATCCTTTGCTCCTGCTTTCAATAAGCCTCTTGCAGTTCCAGTTAAATTTCCTCCTCCTGCATTTGTTACTACTACTGCATCTGGATATTTCCCTTCTCTTTCATAAACTTGATTTGCTATTTCATATCCTAAGGTTTCTACTCCTCCTATACCAAATGGTGTATATAAAGAAGCGTTAAAGAATCCAGTTTCTTCAAGTAATCTTAAGAACATATAAAATAGTTCAGGACCTACTGTTAGCTGTACTACTTCTGCACCATAGGCTTCACATTTTCTAGCCTTTTCTAAAATTTCTGGTTGTCCAACTTTTCTAGAGTCATATACTTCTTGGACTACTATACATTTAAGTCCTCTCATGGCAGCTTGACTAGCTACGGCTGCTCCATAGTTACCGCTTGTTGCTGCTATTACTCCCTTATATCCTCTCTTTTGAGCTTCATAAACTGAAATTGCAGCCCTTCTAGCCTTGAAAGAACCTGATGCATTGGCAGCTTCGTCCTTTATAAATATTCTTGCTCCTTTTCCTTTTGGAGCATATTTTCTAACCAAATTTGTAATGTTCTCCAATTCAAATAATGGAGTATTTCCTACCTTTGTTTCTCTTTGTATTTCTTGTATTTTTTCCATTGGATAGGAGTTCTCTTTCATCATTCTTTCATAATCAAATGCAATTTTACCGTATTCATAGACTTCATAATCTATTCCAAGAGCATTTTTCATGATTTCATTTTTTCTTTCCATTATTGCCTTATATGATAAATCACTCATATTACCCCTCCTATTAATTTTCCTTAAGTTCCATGCCTATTTCTAGTAATTCATGAACTGGATTACCAAAGTCGTGAACATGTCTTGGATTAATCTCTACAAGCTTTCCTTTTACAATTCTTCCACTAAGGGTTTTTACTGAAACTTCATCGCCAATACTTGCTTCATCATCCATAAGAAAACCCTTAATCCACATCATAAGTGGAGTAGCCTTTGTATCATCTGGCACTTGTGGCGCCCTTTCATCTGGTGTTAAAACTATGTTTTCAATTTCAACCCAATCATTCTTTCTTGCTTTATTCATCCAATATCCCTCCTATTATTTTTAATTTTTATTATTGCAACTTTTATGCCAAAAAAATAGAAATGAGCTTATTGGCCCATTTCTTGTCGTAAATTATATTTGTTTATTTTATTAATGAGTTGCCTTCTACT
>JAAYHU010000030.1 GCA_012735245.1 Tissierellia bacterium | reverse complement strand
ATTTTTATATATTATACCATTCAAATGCAATAGAAGGTGTCTAAAATTGACACCTTCAATTGATACTTGTTAAATAAAAAGGGAGAGATTCCATATATAGACTTTCAACAGACATAAATGTTTGTGACTATCAGCCCCCTAACCAATTTGGATAATCTCACACTAATAAAGTACAATATATAGAAGTAAGAGGTTGTCTAAATGGAAGGGGAAAGGCAATAGATATTACAAAAATTTAAACTTCAAATTGTCAAAGAAGTAGAAAAAATTGGCAATGCAACTTTAAATATTAGGAGGGACGACTTAGTGCTGGGTACTGTTACTAGGTGGGCTAGGTGATCAAGGTAAGAGAATTTGCTAACTTTTGGTTTTAACTTTATTAATAAAATTAATTCTAAATCTTAAAAAGAAGAAAACCACCAATTGAAGAAATTGCTTGGTGACTTAGCGATAATTTTCAAGATTCTATAAGGAAATACATTTAGAGCATGAAAGAATACCATTTAAAACACCAAATAATAATTCCCATATTGAAGCTTTTCATAGTTTATTAGAAGATAAATACTTATCAAGTTATGAATTCAAGGACTATGCAGAAGTATATTAAGCAGTACCTAATTATATAAAAATTTACAACAAAATAAGACTTCAAGGTTCTTTTGGATATAAATGACCGTCAGAACTTTACTATAAGACCTTAGAGGGTACAGCGGAATCGTTAGATATGAGGCTTTAGCATTTTGTCCTTAAATGTAAACTACATAAATATTTATACTAAATCAAGGGCCTCGTAGATGGCGAAGCCTTTACACTTGATGAGGATAAATATTTATGTATCCTCTCTTGAGGTCAAAATGAAAAGCAAAGATATTAATAGCAATATTAGGACATTGGAAGCATTAATTAGTTTTTGTCCAAAATTTGGGATTAATCCGTATTTTAAGACCTAGGCTGAACAAAATAATAAAAATAAGATACTAAATATGCAGAATCTCAATCCAAAATGTTTAGAATAAATAAAAAAGCTAATATACTAGTAATTGATACAGGAGATTACCATGATGCAAATAGAATAGTAAGTGAACTTCTTTCGTATACAAGATTGTACAGTAAATGGTGTTATATCCCTTGACCTCAATTATGCAAAAGAGTATTTTGAGTTAGACTTTAGCATTAGTATTTTCAGAAGGCCAAAAAAATAATTTGATTTTTTAAAACAAAAAATTCAATTTAGGAAAACTTCAAAACTATTTGTTCTTATGTTATTTAAGGCGATCATAGTTTGAAAGTTAGTCAATGAAATAATAAAAATCAACATTAAAACAGAACTAATGTTTTATTTTTGTTGCCTTTTGTAAGATTTTATAATATTATTATATTGGTATAATAGAGAAAGGAAAGATAATATGGCAACAAATAAACTAGTACAGCCTTTTTTAAAATGGGCTGGTGGGAAAAGGCAATTAATAAAAGAAATAGAAAAATATATTCCAAGCTCTAATGAAATAAATACGTATTATGAGCCTTTTTTAGGTGGTGGGGCTGTCTTATTTCACTTACAGCCTAAAAAGGCTGTTGTAAATGATTATAATACAGATTTAATGACTACTTACGAAGTAATAAGAGATAATGTAGATGAATTGATTGAAGATTTAAAGAAACATAAAAATACTTCCGAATATTTTTATGAGATTAGAAGTTGGGATCGGAAACCAGATTTTGATAAAATAAGTAAAATAAAAAAGGCTAGTAGGTTGATCTATTTAAATAAAACTTGCTTTAATGGACTATTTAGGGTTAACTCAAATGGTGAGTTTAATACACCATTTGGTAATTATAAAAAACCAAATATAGTAAATGAAAAAGTCCTTAGAGCCGTAAGCAAATATTTAAATGAAAATGATGTCATATTGTTAAATTGTGATTTTGAAAACGCTTTAATTAATATTAAAAAAGGGGATTTCGTATATCTAGATCCACCATATTATCCAATTAGTAATAGTTCTAATTTTACAGGTTATACGTTAGATGGATTTAGTGAAAGTGACCAAGTGAGGCTAAAAGAACTATGCGATAAATTAACTGAAAGGGGGATAAAATTTCTCTTATCTAACTCTTCAGCTCCATTTATTCTTGAATTGTATAAGGATTACAAGATAGAGTTTGTTAAAGCAAGAAGAACAATTAATTCAAATGGAGACGGAAGAGGAAAGATAAAAGAAGTTTTGGTAAGAAACTATGAGTAATAGAGATTATACTAAAAATGATTACGCATGGTTAGAATTATTTAATAAGTACAATATTCTCGAAGAAATAAATAGGAACAGTTTTTTTGTAATTACATCTAAAGAGATTAATGAGTTTAGAGAAGCTAGGTTAATGACCAAATTTGATCAAAAAACTAACTTACCTAAATTATTTAAGGAACATAAATTATCTATTCTTCCTATAAGTAGAGGTAGTTATGTAATAGGAAAGTTTGATGCTTATATGGATGTTATATATGATGAAAGAGTTGAAGCAGAAGAATTTACTCTAATACATGACTTTGAAAGTTTAAATATAAATAATCTATATTCTGAAGCATCAGCCCTTCATGCTGCTTATTTAGGGAACTTAATTTCTAATATTTTGGAGGAAGAGGCTTTTCCTACTATATCTGGAAGAATGTCAACTGGAGAATTTAGTTTTTATATTACTTCTCAAGGGGACAAGTTTAGTATTGATGTAAAAAATAGCCAGTGTGAGATTGATGGTGGTTTTGAAAGTAAAAACAAGCTTTTATTAGTAGAGGCTAAAAATTTCGAAGTAGACAATTTTCTTATTAGGCAAATTTATTATCCTTATAGACTATGGAAAAGCAAAGTGGAAAAACAAGTAATTCCAGCCTTTTTCACTTATTCAAATGATATCTTTAGTTTTTTCATCTATGAATTTGAAGATGTTAATAATTATAATTCTCTTAAATTAGTAAAGCAAAAGAATTTCATATATAAGCAAGACCCAATTACGCTAGATGATATATATAAATTGTTAATTAAAACTCCAATTAAGCAAGAGCCAAAAGTGCCATTTCCGCAGGCTAATTCTTTTGAAAGGGTTATAGATTTACTTGGCCTACTAGCTAATGAAACTCTAAATAAAGAAGCCATCACATTGAATTATAGTTTTGATAAAAGACAAACTGATTATTATGTAAATGCTGGAAAGTATTTAGGTTTAATAGATACAAAAAGAGAGATAAATGAAGTTATCTGTTTTTTAACCTCTGAGGGCGAAATGATTATGAAGAAAGACCCAAGAAGCAAGAAGCTTAGTATTGTTAATAAGATATTTGAACATGAAGTTTTTCACAAATGTATGAAATTATATTTTCAAACTCTTACTCCTCTAAAAAAAAGAAGATGTAATTAATATAATGAATGAATCTTATATTTATAATGTCAAAAAAGATACTGATACTATAAAAAGAAGAGCATCTACTGTTATGAGATGGATTGACTGGATTTTAGCCCTAGCAAAATAGCTAGGGCTTCCTAAATATAAAGAGATACTCATGTGCAATTAATAAGAAATTATATTCTATACTTTTTTGATACCAAAAGTTTGTAGTTTTACAATTATGCTGCTCTTTAATTATGTTTTCTTTTAATATGAACCCTTCATTGAGGAATCGCTGCATCACTTCAAAGCCCAGAGGAACTATATGCCTGTTTTTTCGTGTATCTCCAATTAATACAGCACAATACTTGTCCCTTTTTAGAACTCGAAACAATTCCTTTGCAACCTTTGAGATCTCATTTAAGAAATCATCAATATCTAATAAAGATAAATCCCCCTCGATGCCATCACTATATTTGATTATGTTAGCATATGGAGGGTGCGCGCATATTAAATCTATGCTGTTGTCATCAATTATGCTTAAATTTCTTGAATCCAGATTATAAATTATTGGATGGTAATCATTGTTTTTATTAAAGCGGAGGTTTTCTTCTGCTAGCTTTATGGAATTAGGGTTAATATCTATACCTATACCTTTTCTCTTTAGCAGTTTTGTTTCAATTAATGTTGTACCACTACCTAGAAATGGGTCAAGTACTGTGTCATCTTCATTTGTATACCTTAAGATTAAGTTCCTTGGTATGTAGGGAGACCAATTGCCTCTATATTTGCCATTATGAGTGGCCCAGCTACCTCTGTCTTTGAAACTCCAGACTGTAGTTGTTTCTAACTTGAAATTTTTTGGTTCCCATTTTTCGACATTAAATGGTTTTTTCACTACATAAGGTAAATCGGATTCCATAACTAAACTCAAGTTGTCATGTATAAAATTCAAGTTTTGATTTAATAATTCAGCAATTTCATTAATGGATAATTCATTATTTTGAAAATTAATAATACTTTCTAATAATGATTCATAGATTTTAGGGTGACATTTACTTAAATGTTGGACATAATCTTCTTTTGAAATGCTTCTAGAACATATTTCACATATCATTTAATAGACCCCCTAGGTTAATTATTTTCTTTAAAATATCGTTATACATTAGTTAATGCAAATTATTTCTATAACCTTTTAGAAATTTTTATAGAATCATTTTAGAAATCTTTAGTAAATAGAACAGTTATTTCACATCTCTCAAAGGAATTAGAGTTATTATTGTTATGAAAGTATTATAATTATATTATAGTAATATCAGATAAACAAGTGAGAGGATGGTTATATTTCAATAGTTTACTTAATTTAGTCATAGGGTATATCTAATACAAAAGTGTACCAACTAATAATGTGCATGATTATATTAACAAAAAGGAGGAAACAAAATGAAATACCTATTCATATGCTATCCAAGATGAACTACCTGCTCAAGGGCTAGGAAATGGCTTGATGAAAATAATGTTAAGTATGAAGAAAGAAATATTAAGGATAATAACCCTAGTGAAGAAGAATTAAAAGATTGGATTATGAAAAGCAGCTATCCAATAAAAAGGTTCTTCAATACCAGTGGAAAAATTTATAGGGAGTTGGGTTTAAAGGATAAATTAGATACTATGGATGATGATGAGAAGATAAAAACTTTAGCTTCCGATGGTATGCTTGTAAAAAGACCTATACTTGTAGGCAAAGACACTGTCTTAGTTGGCTTTAAAGAAGATGAATGGAAAACAGCATTAAATAAATAGTATAAATATAAAAATATGTGGAGTGGAATAAGGTGGAAAACAAGGTGAAAGTCATTAAAGCTGAAGAAATCCATATAGGTAAACTGGCAACAATGGCTGTAGATCTTTGGCCTGAGGAAAAATTTGAAGTACATCGTCAATTTATACTTTCTAAATTAGACCTTGAAGATCATGTTTATTTCCTTGCTACAGTTGAAGATAAAATAGCAGGCTTTATTTATATGTCTATTAGACGTGACTATGTAGAGGGAGCCAGTTCCAGTCCCGTTGGCTATGTTGAAGGCATATATGTCAAGCCAGCCTATAGACATAAAGGGATTGGTAGGCTATTGGTAACAAAAGGGGAAGAATGGGCAAAGTCCAAGGGTTGTAGAGAAATTGCATCCGATATATTATACCACAATACCGATAGTTATAATTTCCACAGCAAGGTTGGATTTAGAGAAGCAAATAGATTAATTTGCTTTATAAAAGATATAGACTAGGTTAATTATAAATAAACTGTTAAGGAACTAGGAAAGGATAGATTACTCTATCCTTTTTAAAATTATATCAGTAACAAGTTTAGGTATTCCAATGGATTCAACGATTAATTCTCCAGTATAGTCTTTATTTTCTATCAATCCCTTTTTTGCTAGATGAAAGGTAACTGTCTTATCTGCTTTTACAGCTATACCTAATACCTCCCCTGTATCTCCATCTAGGCCTGAAGGGATATCCACTGAAAGGGTATGTCTAGAATGGTCATTTATTAGGGAAATCACTTCTTTGTAAATTCCCTCTACCTTTCTAGTAAGGCCTATTCCAAATATGGCATCTATGGTCATCTGGTTACTTTTCAGGGAATTTTTAAGATTTTCCAACTCTTTTTCTCCATTGATAAGGGTGAATTCAACTTTTATATTTTTTAGGATATTTAAATTAATATTAAAATCCTTGGTTCCCCTATCTAAATTGCCTAGTATAAATAAATCTACTTTCTTTTCCTGTAATATGAGGTGGCGGGCAATGGCCAAGCCATCTCCACCATTGTTTCCTACTCCGCAGACTATGGTAAAGCTATCTGTATCTTCCATAGGGATATTCTTTATTACTTTTAATCCAGCATTTTCCATCAAGACTATGCTGGGTACCCCTATTTTTTCAATTGTATATAAGTCCATGGCCTTCATTTCTTCACAACTTATGGTAATCACTATATATCACTCCCTTAACTGGATTATACATCTATTTTTATCGAACTTACAATATGTGGAAGTAATATATAAAAAATATCTTTTCAAAATGATAATTCTATGATACAATGTAATGAATTAAATTTGTAATAAATTCTGTGACTGGAAAGAGTAGTTAGATTATTTTGTTATAGAGAGTTGACGGGTGGTGGAAGTCAACACAAAATGTCTAATGAATGGATCCAGGAGAAGTTTGGTGAAATGGAATGCCAAATTAGCCAAAACCGGGGGTTTCCCGTTATAGAAACAGGATATCTAGTATATGTGTAATACTACGTATCTGTTTGAGGGAGATTATCTGTGATAATCTAATTAAGGTGGCACCGCGAATACAGTCTTTCGTCCTTATGTAGGATGAAGGACTTTTTTATATTACAAATTAAATGGCCAAAATTAAGTTAAAGGTGGTGATTAGAAATGTTGTGAACTGAACTAAGTGACTGGAAGAAAAAATTGAAATATAGCAATAAAGGAGGAAATTTGCATGAAACTAAGAGAATATATTTTTACAACATTTCTATTGGCGATAGGTTTAATACTGCATCAAATCACCCCTGGCATATTTGGAGGGATGAAATTTGATTTTCTGTTGATATTTATGTTTGTTTCTATCCTAATTAATGTTAAATTAAAAAACATAATATTAACTGCCCTTTTAGGTGGGCTCCTATCTGCCATGACCACCACTTTTCCTGGAGGCCAATTGCCCAATATATTGGATAAAATAGTAACTTGTATAGTAGTGTTTGGGTTAATAAGGCTTTTTAAGAATTACTATTTAAATATTTTTGTAGTTGGATTAATTGGAGGAATCGGGACTTTCGTAAGTGGAATGACCTTCCTAATATCTGCAGCCTTTATTATTGGCTTGCCAGCACCCATGAAAGTTTTAGTTACAGGAATCGTCATTCCCACCACCCTAATAAATATTATAGGCACAGTGTTCATATATAGACTTGTAAACAAGAGCCTTAAACTACAATATAGTCAATAATCCTTGAAGCCTTAAGCTAGTCTTAAGGCTTTTTTTTATGAACAAGCACCTTAAGCCTTTAATTACATAATATGTATTAGTCTAGAGTTTATCAAGGAGGTTAGGTATGAAGGTAAGCATACTTGGAGGGGATGAAAGGAGTATTCGATTAGCATATTTATTAGAAGAAGATGGCCATAAAGTAAAGGCCTTTGGTTTTAAAGAGGATAAAATCAAGAAATCAATCTTGAGCAATACCTTAGAAAAGGCATTGGAAGAAGCTAGTATAATAATTGGCCCCATACCCTTAACCCATGATGGTATTCACTTAAATACACCCTTAGATTCAGATAAAATACCCTTAGAAAAAATATTTAAGAAGATGGAGCCTAAACAAGTATTTATGGCAGGTAAAATACCAGATGTAATTTATAATATGGCTAAATCATATGATATGAAAGTCGTAGATTTAATGGACAGGGAAGAGATGAGTGTTTTAAATGGTATTCCTACTGCAGAAGGGGCAATCCAAGTGGCCATGGAGGAGATGGATATTGTCCTTCATGGAGCCAATGCTCTGGTTCTAGGTTTTGGTAGGATGGGGAAAATTTTATCTAAAAAGCTGCAGGGACTTGATGTAAATGTCTACGTAGCAGCGAGGAAAACCGAAGACCTTGCTTGGATCGAAAGTTATGGATATATCCCTGTTAACATAAGGGACTTAAAAGACTATATCAGAAACATGGATGTAATCTTTAATACCATACCCAGTCTGATATTAGACGAGGAAATGCTTTTAATGGTAGGTAAAAACACCTTAATAATAGATATTGCCTCTGCTCCCGGGGGAGTAGACTTTCAAAAGGCGGAAGAATTTAATATAAAAGCCATTTGGGCCTTAGGATTGCCGGGGAAAGTGGCACCAAAGACTGCTGCCATAGTACTTAAAAATACTATTACAAATATTATTGAAGAACTGGGGGTAATATGATGTTATTGGAGGGAGTTAAGGTAGGTATAGGTATTACAGGTTCCTTCTGTACTTTTGATACTGTATTGAATGAGATAAAAAGGCTAGTAGATGAAGGGGCGGATGTTTACCCCATTATGTCCTATAATGCCAGTAGCCTAGATACTAAATCTGGTTTAGCAGAAGACTGGATAGAAAAAATTGAAGAAGTAACTGGGAATAGGATAATATCTACCATACAAGATGCAGAACCCATTGGCCCAACTTCCTATTTGGATATATTAGTCATTGCACCTTGCACAGGAAATACTCTGGCCAAAATAGCCAATGGGATTACTGATACGCCTGTGTGTATGGCCTATAAAGCCCATTTGAGAAATGGAAAGCCTGTGGTAATAGCCATATCTACTAATGATGGCCTAGGGGCCAATGGGAAAAATTTAGGTCTCTTGTTAGATAAGAAAAATGTCTATTTCGTTCCCTTTAGCCAAGATGATCCAATAAAAAAACCTACTTCCATAATTGCCCATTATGACATGATAGTTCCTACAATTATTGAGGCTTTAAAGGGGAAACAAATTCAGCCAATCTTATATAGAAGCTAGTATTCTAGCTTCTATTGTTTTTTCAATAAGCCATGTTTTTCTAATGAAATAATTGTCTTAATATGATATAATACATTTGCTTTGGATAGATATATTATAAAAATATACTTAGGTAAAGGAAGTGTATGTTAAATTGGATTCCATGAAAGATATACTTGGTAACAAAAAAGAAATCATAAGAAAATTATTTTTCATTTTTGTTGGGAATCTACTTTGCTCTACAGCCATCAACCTATTTTTTGTGCCCAATGGTCTACTTAGTGGGGGCGTAGGCGGTTTAGGAATTATAGTCCAATATCTTACTGGTATACCTACAGGTATTACTGTCTTCTTTCTTAACTTACCAATTTTTCTTATAGGCTATAAGATCTTAAATAAGAAGTTTTTAGTTTATGCTTTTATTTCCATGTTTGTTTTTTCATCTATATTAACTGCTACTAAGGACATAGGAAGTTTCTTTGTAATAGACGATATACTGCTTGCTTCAATCTTTGGTGGCCTTTTTAATGGTATTGGAATGGGATTAATGTTTAGAAATGGTGTATGCCAAGGGGGCTTCGATGTAATTGCAGCAGTATTAAAGAGAAAACAAAATATTAATGTTGGTACAGGCCTTATGATTGTGAATACAGTTATTATATCCCTTTCATCCTTGTTATTTGGATATAAGCCTGCAATGTATACTTTGATGGCAATATATATTGGATATCAAGTTTTGGACAAGGTACAAATTGGACTTAATGTACAAAAAAATGTTATCATAGTCTCCGATGAGTCAGAAGAATTGTCTACTGCAATTATGCAAAAACTTAATCGGGGAGTTACCTTATTAAAAGGTGAAGGTGGATATACCAGTGAGAAAAAGGATATTATCTACTGTACTCTGACATCTAGGGAAATTGCCAAATTAAAGGAACTGGTTAATGAAGTTGATCCACGTGCCTTTTTAACCGTATATGATGTGGTGGAAGTTAAGGGTAAAGGATTTAAATCTATGGAGATATAGGACCCAACTAGCTTATTTTTAATAGGCTAGTTTTTTGTTTAACAAAATTATTTTTTGTTATTAAATATAAAATATAGTATAGGGTAAAAAGGAATTAAAGGAAATTCTTAAATATGATTTAACAGAGGAAGAAAACTAAGGGGCAATCAATTTCTTTCATATGTACAAAAATATATGTGCATCCTGAATTTATTAAAGGAGAGAGGCTCTCTCCTTTTAATTTTTTAAGTTAAAATATTTTAATAATATAGTGACATAATTAACAAAGAATGATATAATAATAATAACAAACCCCTAATTGATTTGTAGAGTTGTAGTTTAGGGTATAGACCCACTCCATACATAATGGAGGATGTCTTAAAACGACTATAACTACTTGGGAAGAGACAGTGTTTGTCAAATTTATTTGCTACGAATGTGGACATATTTGGGATGAAGATTTTGAAGATAACACTAATTGTTCAGATTACCATTCTCCTAATACTGCTGAAATAAGTAGAACTAGATATGGATATTTGAGGGTGGAGAAATCTACTCTTTTTTCTTGGAAATCTCCAATATAATTTCTATTATGGACAAATAAAGAAATAACTAATAAAATATAGTCAAATACAGAAATTATATTGGGGTGAGCTTATGAATTATAAAGAAAAATATAGATTTTGGTTAGAAAATGATTTTTTTGATGAAGAAACTAAATTAGAATTGAGAAGTATTACTGATGAAAAGGAGATAGAAGATAGGTTTTATACAGACTTATCCTTTGGTACAGCTGGGCTCAGAGGTATAGTAGGGGCTGGAACCAATAGGATGAATAAGTATACAGTTTCCTTGGCTGCCCATGGCTTAGCCCAAACCATAGTTAATAGGGGGGAGGAAGCCAAAAGAAAGGGTGTTGCCATAGCCTATGATGTGAGACATTTTTCACCTGAATTTGCAGAGATAACTGCAAGGGTATTGGCAGCCAATGGGGTGAAGGTATATTTATTCGATGGCATTAGGCCAACACCTTTATTATCCTATACCATTAGAAAACTAAGGACTATTTCAGGTGTAGTTATTACAGCCAGCCACAACCCTAAAAATTATAATGGATTTAAGGTCTATTGGGAAGAAGGTTCTCAGATCTTAGATGACATAGCCAATGAAATATTGGCCGAAATAGATAAGGTAAAAAATTTCTCTGAAATACAGATTATTGACTTTGAAGAAGCAAAGAAAGCAGGCCTTATTGAAATTATAGGAAAAGAAATAGATGAAGCCTATGATAGTGATTTAATTAGTTTAAGCTTATGTGATGACATAGATAAGGATATTAAAATTATATATACTCCCCTTAATGGTACAGGTAATATACCAGTTAGGAGGATATTAAGAAAAAGGGGCTTTACCAATGTGATTGTAGTGCCAGAACAGGAAAATCCAGACCCAGATTTTACAACTGTAGGCTATCCTAATCCAGAGGATATAAAGGCCTTTAGTTATGCCATAGACTTGGGCAAAAAGGAAAATGCTGATATCATAATAGCCACCGATCCAGACTGTGATAGGGTGGCTGCCATGGTTAAGGATAAGGATAATGAATTTAGATTTATCAATGGCAATCAAATGGGGGTACTTCTTGTAAACTATATATTGTCACAGAGGAAAAGAAGTGGGGCCTTACCAGAAAATGGGGCCATTGTTAAATCAATTGTAACAGGAGATCTAAGTAAATTTATAGCAGATAGGTATAATATAAAAACTATTGAAACCTTAACTGGTTTTAAACATATATGTGGAAAAGCAAATGAATTTGACAAAACTGGAGAATACGAATTCATCTTCGGCTATGAAGAGAGTATTGGATATGTTTATGGCACCATGGTTAGAGATAAGGATGCTGTAAATACATCTATGCTGATTGCTGAAATGGCAGGATATTATAAAAAAGAAGGAAAGACCTTATTAGACGTTCTTGAAGAAATCTACAAGGAGTATGGCTATTACAAGGAAAAACTAGTTTCCATAGTCTTAGAAGGTTTAGAAGGCAGCAGGAGAATTGGTAGAATAATGGATGATTTTAGAAAAAATCCAATTACTAGCTTTGGTAATATTTACCTAAGAAATACCATAGATTATTTAAAGGATGATACTGGAAATCCAAAATCAAATGTGTTGAAATATTATCTTGATGATGGTTCCTGGTATGCCATTAGGCCATCTGGCACTGAGCCTAAAATAAAACTGTATATCTATGCCATGGATAAGGATGAGGAAGTTTCAGAGAAAAAGATTGACCTAATATATTCAACACTTATCCAGAGGGTTAATTCAATTGAGTAAAATTTGTCAGAATTAGTTAATTATTTAATTATATGCAGTTCTGTTGAATTAAGATTTTTAATATGTTAGAATTTTAAATAAATAAAATAGGCAGAGTTATTCAGCAAAAACTACTTTCAATATTAAATATAAGGGGGAAATGCAATTGTATAAGATTGTCAGAAAGGAAATCCTAGCTCCAAATATTTTCTCAATGGATATTTTAGCACCTAGAGTTGCTGCTTCTGCACAACCTGGACAATTCCTCATCGTAATTGCAGATGAAAAAGGTGAAAGGGTTCCTCTTACTATCTGTGATTATGATAAGGATGAGGGAACTGTACAAATTGTTGTACAAGCCATGGGCAGTTCTACTAGAAGATTGGCTGAATTTGAGGCAGGAGACTACCTTAAAGATTTTGTTGGACCCTTGGGCGTTCCATCAAAATTTGTAAACGAAGATATAGAAGAATTGAAAAAGAGAAGGATGTTATTTGTAGCTGGTGGAGTTGGTACTGCACCTGTTTATCCTCAAGTAAAATGGCTCCATGACAGAGGAGTTAAAGTAGATGTAATTATGGGAGCTAAAACTAAGGAATTGGTTATTCTGGAAGATAAATTGAGATCAGTTTCTGGTAATCTTTATGTATGTACAGATGATGGTTCCTACGGTTTCCATGGTATGGTAACCCATTACATAGAGGAACTAATTGAAAATCAAGGAAAAGAATATGATGAATGTATAGCTATAGGCCCTATGATAATGATGAAATTCGTTGCATTGACTACGAAAAAATATAATATACCAACAATAGTATCCCTAAATCCAATCATGGTAGATGGTACAGGCATGTGCGGTGCATGTAGGGTTACAGTAGGTGGAGAAACTAAATTTGCTTGCGTTCATGGGCCTGAGTTTGATGGCCATCTAGTTGACTTTGATGAGGCTCTCAAGAGACAGGCACAGT
>JAAYHU010000029.1 GCA_012735245.1 Tissierellia bacterium | reverse complement strand
GCATTATCCTGCCTAAGGCCTTTCTTTCTCCGTTAGTAAACACTCCTACTACTGTGCCAGTTGCATCTATGGCAAAGCCTTCCAAGGTACCGGAAGTATTTCCATTCATAGCATAGGGTTTAAATCCCATTTCGTTGGCATATTGGGTTATGCCTTTTATAGTATCTTCATTTTCTGAATCAAACAAAATAATTTCTCTAAAGGAACCACTTGGACTTACTGGTTCAGGCAAATCTTCTCCATCTTTGCCCTTAGTAAAAGTAATATCTGATAGATTTGCTAGACTTACTGTAAATTCATCGGTATCCTCTAAGTTCACATTACCAATTCCAATTAGTTTCCCATTGTCATCAAATCTTAATTCTAAAGTATCCTCTGTTAGTATACCATCAGTTTCTTCAGTATAATATCCAGTGGATCTATCAGTAATTCTGGAAAGGGATAATTCCCAGGTATGCATACCAGTCTTCTCAACATTAAAAGTAAGGGTATATGAATTTCCTAAACTGTCATAAATAACTGTATCTATTTTTTGTGAATCTCCTACATTCACCCTACTATCTAAATTACCCCTAAAGATTATACTATCAGTAGCTGTAGGTGCCTTTGTTTCAGACATATTGATCCTAATATTAGTTACTTCTGTTAGGATATTTCCATCTTCATCTGCTGCATAACCTAAGACCTTTAATCCATCGGCTGTAACTAAATTTCCATCCCTATCTAAGGAAAAATTCCCAGCCCTAGTGAAATACCTATTATTAAAATTTGGGTCGTCAGAAACTACGAAGAAACCTTCTCCATCTATCATAAGGTCAGTTGGGTTATCAGTTCTTTGGCCAGGACCCTTAGTATGAATAGTATTAATGGAACCCATTGCAGCTCCCATACCTACTTGTTGAGGGTTTGTACCCCCTTTACCTCCCGTTGGTGCAGAAGCACCCCTTACTACTTGACTAAAAACCTCCTGGAAGGTAACTTGTCCCTTTTTAAATCCTACTGTGTTTACATTGGCTATGTTATTGCCAATTACGTCCATCTTGCTTTGATGTATTCTAAGGCCAGAAACGGCTGAGTACATTGATCTCATCATATTTCATACCTCCTTATTTTGAGCAGCATAGACTATCTGTCGTTCAAGTCTATTTAGCCTCCTAAGAAGGTCCGGCTATATTATCACTGCTCCATCAATATTTGTAAAAACATTATCCTTCAACTGTTCTTTATTAATAGTAGTAACTATAACTTTGTTGTTGATACTGGCAATAAAAGCCTTGTCGTCCATTATAATTAATGCGTCCTTAACTCCTTTGCTTTCTGCCTTTATAAAGGCATTTTTTAACCTATTAATCTCATCCATATTTAAGTTCATATTTCTATTGTTTAATCTTTCTGCTGCATGTTTTGAAAATCTAATTTCTAAATCTTTATTTTGTATATTCTCTAATATCTGCTCAAAATTCTTGCCCCTATTAACAGAATTTTTTCCTTTGGAATTTGAGATTAATTGATTTTCCAATCTTTTTATATTTAGGTTGTTATTAATATTCTTCATATAATCAGCTCCATATTAGTTTCCAATTACGTCTTCTGTATTAACATCTTCAGCTGGATCTTCTGGTTTTAAATTTTTCTCTATTCCATATGCCTCTATTGCCTTTCTTATATTGATCAACTCCTTTAAAATTGCCACATTAGCATCTACTTGGTTTGTATTCATATCGTCAAGAAAATCTAAAAGCTCTTCTGAGGTGACCCTAATTGTAGTGTTTAAGTTCTGCATCTGTTCCAAAGCACTAAATTGTGCTAGTTGTGCTATGAACTCCCTATCTTCCATAGGATTTAAAGGGTCTTGATTTGATAGTTGTACTGTCAACAGTCTTAAAAAGGCGTTCTTGTCTAAATCGTAATTATTAGTCGGTTTTGTAGTATTATTATTTTTTTCGTCAAATTTGTAAACATATTCTAATTGATCATTATTAATCCTCATCTTTGCCTCCTTTCTAAGCTAATAGGTCTAGGCTGCTTTCACCATATAGTTTTAGTTCTTTGCCAGATTCGGATATATTTTCATCATAGCTTATAGTTGCCTTTGAGTTTGTGCCTCTAATTAAAATCCTTCTTTTATTTTGGTTGAAGTTAAAATGGTTAAAACTATGCTTGTCCAAATCTCCGCCATTACCTACATATACTTCAAAGGTTTTAATCTCAAGTCCAGTATCTTTTATTTCCTCTCTCAATTGAATTATGTTCCCTTCAATTATTTCCTTGGTTCTTTGATTTTCAACCATGATTCTTACAACTATTGACCCCTTTTCTACTTCGATTTTCATAGTCATTTCACCAAGAATTTCAGGTTTTAATTTGATTCTAATCTCATTTTTATGGCTTTGAAAATCTAGCTTAATCTTCTGAACTATTTGATTGATTAAATCCTTTTTATCGATTGTATCAGCCTTATCTAGTTCTATTGTATTGTCTTTTACTGAAATGAATTCATTGTTAGCTGTTAGTATGGGTTGAGGATCTATTTTTATATCAGTCTCTTTTGTTGCTATGTTATTCCTTTCATCAGTAACTAGCTCTATTTCTGGATTATCTGTCTTGTATTGTACTGGTTCTTGAATCCAATTGCTCTTATTTTCTTCAGGTTCAAGTAAATAACCCTTTACGGTATCATCCGTAACAGAAGCTTTGTCAAGTAAGTTGCCTTCCATTGGATTTAAGTCCATTGTATTAACCTGAATTTTGCCACTATCTTGAATAAAGTCTGTTTTAATAGTTGACTTATCCTTTCCTGTAAAATCAACCTTGTCGGTGGGATCATTTGATATTTCCTCTTCATGCACAGGCTTATTTTTTTCAAGATCAAATTCTTCATTGTCTACTAACAATGTGTTGAATAAAATTTCTTCATCATTTACATTGACACTTTCGACTAATTCTGTTTGTGGTCCTGTTTCCAGTTCAAGGGAATTAGGTTCATCTTCTAAATTAAGGCTATCTGTTATTAGAAATAGGTTTTTATAAAAAATTGGAATATTTACATCTTCCTCTATTTCAATTACTCTTTTATCCCTTTCCTCATCCTCTTTATCAGCTTTAATTTTATCCTTATACTTTACCGTATGGCTATTTAGATCCTTTTTACTTCCCTTGTTACTAGGACCTTGGCTTTGATTCTTTTCTTTAATTGCTTCTAAAGTCGATGAAAAATCTCTTTCACTAGACTTAAGATCTTTGCTTATTGTTTTTGTTGCAGCTTGTATTTGAATGTTTAGATCTAATATAAGTGTTTTCACCAACTCACCTCCTTTTCAATGTAATCTTTATTAATTAGGACTTGCTAAGAGCCTAGTTAAAAGTGATGCAGTTTCTGGTTCCATGTAGTCTAGTATCCTAGATTGATTTTGTTTTCTCAGTTTTGACAATACGTCTATGATTATATCTCTATCAGATATTTCTAATATGTTTTCTTCTTCTAATTCAAGCGAGGCTATAGGATTTGTATTGCCTATCATACTCTCTACTATTTTAGCAACCCTTTCGGGAGACATCTTGTCATAGATCATTACCAGGTCATTTATTTTTTCACTATATTCATTGAAAAATTCTATTCCTTTGCTAATATTCTGGGTAATATTCAATTCTGAATTTCTTAACCCTTCATACCTAATAATACTTGAAAACAAGTCTTGTATGAAGTTTTCATCTTCTACATTTGACAATATTTCGGAAGATTTTAATACGGATAAGTTGCTGAAAATAATAGCCAGTTCGTCCATGGAATATGTATCTGTATTTCCTAATATGTCTATGGCAACATCTATGGGTTTAGTTTCGTATACCTTGGCAATTTCTTCTAAATCGATGATTTCCTTAGTCTTTCTATTAATAACACTTAATATTGCATTTTTCTTACTATGATTGAAACTACTTAAAATATAATCTTGTAAATCTGAATCGACATAATAAAGGATTTCTCCAAGGGTGTCTATATTAACTTCTTCTAGGACTCTCAAGAAGTCCCTATCGCTATAATTGTTTTCGATTTCTCTAATGGATAAAATAATGTCTTGATTTTCAATCCTAATTACTTCCGAAAGGAACTTTTCCTCTTCTTCTTTCAAGACCTCTTCATATACAGAAAACAATAAGTCTTTTCGCAATTCCATATTCCTAATTCTATTAATTATTTCTTCAGTCTTAGTAAAGGAAATAGAATTCATACTTTTTATTAATTCTACATAGAGTTTTTCATCATCTTTTTTTAAAATATAAATTTTTTCTGCTGCAGTGTTTGGATCTAGCTCTAAGTAATATTCAGACAAATATTGGATTTTTTCTCTTCTTTCCATTTCAGTAGGAATGTTAGCAAAATAGTTGCCTACAGCCCCAGGCATCTTTGACAAAAATTCATTTGCATTTCTTTTAAAAGTTTGATTCAAATTATAAAATAGCGTTAAAATACTTATTGGTATTAGCAATAAAACAATTAATAATATAATGAGAAATCTTAATTTAGGACTTCTTTTTTTAGTTTCATTGATATTTGCTGAATCCATAAGCTTTCCCCCTATTTTCGGGTATTAGTTTTATAAGTTACTATACCATCTATTAATTTTTCTTCCCTTTTCTTCATATCCATCAAATATTCTTCATAATGAATTTCCTTTAATTTTTCAAAAGATTTCCTTTCCTTCATAGCTACTAGCAATTCTTCCTTAGCCCTATTAAATTCTTCTTTTGCATCCTCAACTGCCTTTTTTTGATTTTCTATTTTTTGGGACAAGTCATTTATATAAGTGCTATATAGTTTATATTGGCCAACACTGGCTGTACTCTTAGCCTTTTTTTTATTTAGTAGACTTTCCTTATACTTATTAAAATATAATAATCTTTCTTCTTCTATATTGAGTTTTTGGCTGCTTTCAGCAAACTCTACTTTTTTTATATCCTCTATTTTTTCTTTATAATTCAACAATTTCTCCAGCTTGAAAGTATATCCTGCCAAAGTAACTCACCTCCAGGGAGTTATTGGATTTTATCTATGATGTTTTTCATAATATTGAAAGTCTCTTGAAAACTTGGCGAAGCCTTAACATCTTGTTTTAAGAAGTTTTCAATATCTTCCATTAAGTCAATTGCAATATCAATTTTCTTATTTGAACCCTTTTTATATGCTCCAATATTTATTAAATCCTCTGCTTCTCTATATACAGCCATTATATCCTTTATTCTATTTGCTATTTCTAGGTGTTCTTTAGAAACTATATTTGGCATTACCCTACTTACACTAGCAAGTACATCAATTGCTGGGTAATGATTAGAGTTTGCTAATTTTCGCGAGAGAACAATATGACCATCTAATATTCCCCTTGCAGTATCCGTTACTGGCTCGGTTAGATCATCACCATCTACTAAAACCGTATATAGGCCAGTGATAGTTCCCTTGTCGGAGGTTCCTGTTCTCTCAAGTAATTTAGGCATCATGGCAAAAACAGAAGGGGTAAAACCTCTAGACACTGGTGGTTCTCCTATGGCTAGTCCAATTTCTCTTTGAGCCATGGCAAATCTAGTTAGTGAATCCATAAGCAACATCACATTCATACCTTGGTCTCTAAAATATTCAGCTATTGCTGTAGTAACCAGGGCCCCCTTGACCCTTATAAGAGCAGGCTGATCCGATGTTGCTACAACCACTACAGATTTTTTTAATCCAGCTTCAGTTAAGTCATTTTCAATAAATTCCCTGACTTCCCTGCCTCGTTCGCCAATGAGGCCTATTACATTTACATCAGCAGTGCTGTTTCTAGAAATCATACCCATTAAGGTACTTTTGCCAACTCCAGAACCTGCAAAAATCCCAATCCTCTGACCTTTTCCACAAGAAAGCAGCCCATCGATAGCTTTTACACCAACAGAAAGTGGTTCTCGTATTACCTTTCTTTTCAATGGACTAGGAGGTGAATTCAAAACTGGATAGTACTTGTCAGATTTAATAGGCCCTAAGCCATCAATTGGGTTCCCTAAGCCGTCTACAACTCGTCCAATTAACTCCTCTCCTACATTGACTCTGAGACTTTTACCACTGCCAATTACAGTACTACCACTGGCTATTCCCTCCATCTCACCTAAGGGCATAAGCAAAATCTTATCCTCTTTAAAGCCCACTACCTCTGACAAAATTGACTTATTACTCTTATGGGGGTAAATATAGCATAATTCACCTATTGTAGCCATAGGTCCATTCGATTCAATGGTTAGCCCTGTTACCTTTGTAATCTTACCAGTATATTTTATAAACCTTTTTTCCTTAACTGCCTTTATATATTTTCTTAAATCTATCGTTTCTGTCATACTATCACTCATTGTTTAATATTGAAGTCAATAATTCTTTTACTTCTTCCAATTGATTCCTTATACTAACATCTATACTTCCCTTAGAAGTTTCTAAGATACAATCACCTTTTTTCAGTGATACATCATACTTAATTTCTAGCTCGGAAATAAAGCTTGATTTTGCTAATATTTCCTGCCTTGCCATTTCTAATATTTCATAATCTTCTTTGGAAGAAATAATAGTTAGTTTATCTGTTAAATCGAGGCTCTTTATCCCACTTAATACTAAGGAGATGATTAGTTCATTATCTTCCTCAGTTTTTTTGTTAATAACTTTCTCGTATATGGATATGACTAATTCTATAATATCCTTTTCCAATTCCTTTAATAATGAGTTTCGTTTTTGTATGTAGTCGTTCTTGATTTTTAGAGATTCTTCAATTAATAATTGGGATTTTTCCTTTCCTTCACTATATCCCTTTTCATAGCCCTTATTGTATCCAATTTCATACCCCTCTTTGTACCCTTCTTCTTTAGATTGGGTTAATATTTCCTGTGCCCTTGTATAGGCTGAATTCATCGTTTCCTCATATTTGTTTTCAGCATTTTCAATTATCTTTTGTGATTCAGCCTTTGCATTATTGATAATGGATTCATATTCTTTCTTTGCTTTTGCTAGGACATCTTCCATTATCTTACTTATCTCTTCATCATTTATGGATGCCTTTTGTTCAGTGGACTCTACTGTTGATACTTCCACTAGCCTAAAGGATTTTATAATACTAGACAATTATCTCATCTCCTCCTCTTGGAGTGATAATCTCACCATCTTCTTCTAACTTTCTAATGACGTTGACGATATTTTGTTGAGCATCTTCAATATCACGTATTCTAACAGGCCCCATAAATTCTATATCTTCTTTTATCATCTCTGCTAAACGTTTAGACATATTGGAGAAAATAACTTCTTTAAGCTCTTCACTTGCACCTTTAAGAGCAATTGCCCATTGAGAATTGTCAATTTCTCTAATAATCCTTTGAATACTCCTATTATCTAGTATTATTATATCTTCAAATACGAACATCCTTCTTCTAATTTCTTCGCTCAATTCAGCATCCTTTACATCTAGTTCTTCTAAAATATGCTTTTCTGTTCCCCTATCGACAGCATTCAATATATCCACTGCAGATTGAATTCCGCCTGTAGTAGTATAGTCTTGAATTATAATATTTGAGAACTTACTCTCTAAGATGGCTTCTATTTCTCTTATGACTTCAGGTGAAGTCCTGTCCATAATTGCAATCCTTCTAATTACATCAGATTGTTTTTCTAAGGGTAAACTAGAAAGGATTTGTCCTGCCTGAGAAGGCGATAAGTATGATAATATTAAAGCAATAGTCTGTGGATGTTCATTTTGTATATAGTTTAAAAGCTGATTAGGATCAGCTTTTCTTATAAACTCAAAGGGTCTAACGTGAAGGGAAGATGTAAGTTTACTAATTATCTCCCTTGCTTTTTCTGAACCTAAGGCTCTTTCTAAGACTTCCTTTGCGTAATTTATTCCACCTTCAGATATATATTCTTGAGCCAAGCATAGTTGATAAAATTCCTCTATAACCATTTTCTTTTCTTCAGGAGAAACCATTCTCATATTAGCAATTTGTAAAGTCAACTCTTCAATTTCATCTTCATTGAGGTGTTTAAAAATCTCTGCAGACTTCTGTGGTCCTAAGGCTATAAGTAAAATCGCTGCTTTTTCTTTTCCTGTAAATTTCCTTCTTTGCATATTAGATCGCTCCTATTCATTTAACCAATTTTTAAGGAGTTGAGCAACAGATTCTGGTTTTCTTTCAACGAATCTATCAATTTGAGCTTTCATCTTAGATTCTTCAAATTCAAAGTCTAAGTCTGCTACTTCTAATTCAATAGCATTTTTCTCTTCCATTAATTTTTCTAGCTCTGCTTCAGTGGCTTTTTTAGCCCTTATTCGTAAGTAAATAATTAAAGTAATTAGTCCTAATAGCAATATTGAAGCAATAATTCCAACAACTAACCAGTTTACTGAAGGCTCGTCGTCTATCCTATCAATTCCTTTAGTACTAAATTTCTCTGCCTTTACTTGAACATTTTTAGTATCTAAGCCTGTGGCTGCGTATATTAAATCCACAAATTCTTTTTCTTTTTCAGGAGTCATCTCTCCATCTACCAGGGCATCACTATTGATAAGCACAGCTACAGTAACGCTTTCTACTTGACCAGGAATCTTGCTAATTTCTTTGTTTATTTCATTTAATTCATTATTAATAATTCTGCTGACCCTATCATAACGACTAGTAGTATCATCAAAAGTCTGATAGTCTTCAACATTAGGGTCAACTCCCGGCACACCGCCTCCAGTACCTCCAACCATATGCTCTTCCACTTCTTCAATAGACCTGATCAAACCCTCTTCATTTCCTTCAATTGGAGGTGCAAATTCCAAAATCGTAGTTTTTTCACTTTCCATATTTATTTTGACACTAGACATCACATCTACATTGCCATATCCTACTATATTCTCTAAAAATCTTTTAATTCCCTCATTTATCCTATTTTCTAAGCTATGTTTAACTAAAAACAAGTCCTGATTAATAATACTATCTTGGTTATCTTCTCCCAGCAACCTACCTTCATCATCTATTACTCGAACATCCTCTGGTTTCATATTTATAGATCCTGCTACAAGGTGTTTAATTGCTTTGACTTTATCGGCTGAAATTTGCCTATTATCAGATTTTACTATGAATACTGATGCTGTAGTCTTATTATCTTCACTATCTAATACAAAGTTTGTTGTATCCTTTTCATCTATAAATACTTCAGCACTATGTATACCATCTATTTCAGAAATAACTGAAGCTAATTCACTTTCCTTTGCTTTTTTTAGCCTTTGTTTCCTATCAAAATCTGTCATGGTCCAGGTCATATCCTCAAATGCATCCATATATGTATATCCTTCTTTTGGCAAGCCATAAGTGGCTAATTCAATTTTTACACGATTTTTTATATCAGCTGGTACTAATATGCTCTTCTGATCATCACTGCTTTTCCAAGGAACTCCCATTTCATCAAGTTTTGCAGTAATTTGACCCATATCTTTTAAACTCAAATTACTATATAAAACTTCATACTTTGTCCTAGTCAAAGTAATAATAAGTGCAGTTATAACCAGAAAAGAGAAAACACTAGTAACAATTATTCCTAACTTTTTCTTCTTTTCCAGGGACTTCCAATATTCAGTTATTTTTGCTATATATTTATTAACAGTTTCCTGCACTATTACACCTCTTCTCTATCCGCTTCTAAATTTGAATCCTCATAATTTCCTTGTAAGCTTCAACAATTTTATTTCTTATGCTCATAGTAATTTGTAAAGCTATATTGGCTTTTTCTGCTGCTATTGTAACATCGTGAAGGTTGTCCACTTCTCCGAAAACTAACATTTTTTTATATTCTTCACTTTCTATTTGCATCATATTTACCTTATTTATAGCATCCTTTAACAAGTCAGTAAATTTAATACTGTCTTCCCTATTTTTAAGATTACTATTAAGGTTAAGAAGATTATTGTATTCGTTTATTCTATTGATATTCAATCATACTACCTCCTTCCTATTTCCAGAGCCTTCATCAACATTGATTTTGAAGTGTTTATAGCGGTTATATTTGCATCATAGGATCTTTGAGCGCTTATTAAGTCTACCATTTCCTTCATTATATCTACATTAGGCATTCTTACATACCCATTCTCATCAGCATCTGGATGTCCTGGCTCATAGACTAGCTTGAAAGGAGATTCATCTTCTACTATTCGACTTATTTTTACCCCTTTTCCATTAATTCTATTAAGGTGCTTATCTAAATATTTACTAAAGGGATTAAGCTTGTTTTCTTCAAAAACTACCATTTGCCTCCTGTAAGGAGTACCACCAGTAGTCCTAGTGGTATTGGCATTTGCCATGTTTTTAGCTATAATATCTATCCTAGTTTTCTCTGCTGTTAAAGCAGTAGTAGAAATATCAATTGAACGAAAAATACCCATTAATATTTACTCCCTTCTGTAATGACATTTTTTATCTTTTCAAATTCGCCTATTACTTGGTTTATCAAGGCATTATACATAATTTGATTTTTAGCAAGGTCAGCTGCTTCTGTGTCAATATTGACATTATTCCCGTCAGGCCTATAGGAAAGAGACCTGTCCTCTAAGATTCTGGGTTGAAAACTAGTTTTTCTATTTCCTATATGCCTTTCATGGGTTGTCCTAAGGGAAACCTGTCTTTTTTCCATGGCTGCCTTTAATTGCTCTTCAAAAACTACAACTTTTCGCTTATAGTTGGGAGTATTGGCATTAGCTATATTATGAGAAATAGCAGTATTCCGTAAACTAATACCATCTAAGGCCTTTTTGTAAAAATCTATATTGTTAAATACCTGTCTCATAACATCCACTCCAAGTACTTTTATTTTTCATCTTACTACAGTTGATATCATTTTTCTACAAAAGTTTCGAAACTAGCAAAAAAATAATTTTACAAACTCAATTTATTTATTATTTTATCTAATTAAGTAAAAAATTGGAAGTAGTTAATCAATTATAATGTCATTTCACACCAAAGTCCTATAAAACAAAAGAATAGTTAATTAACTATTCTTTTGATTTTAATAATTCTTCCTTTAGTTTGTCATTTAAAATCTTTATATGAGTACCCTTCATTCCCAAAGATCGAGTTTCTATAACTCCAGCACTTTCAAATTTTCTCAAGGCATTAACTATTACAGAACGGGTAATACCAACTCTATCGGCTATTTTACTTGCTACTAATAGTCCCTCATTTCCTTCTAACTCTCTAAAAATATGTTCCATAGCTTCTAATTCTGAATAGGACAAGGTTCCTATAGCCATTTGAACAACCGATTTCTTTCTAGCTTCCTCTTCTATTTCTTCTGATTTAGCCTTTAATATTTCCATACCTACTATTGTTGCACTATACTCGGCTAAGACTAAGTCATCTTCAGTAAATTCACTACCAAAGCGGGCCAAGACTAAGGTACCCAATCTCTTGCCTCCACTACTAATGGGAATAATAGTAGATACTTTATCAGGATAATCACACTTAGATACTTGATCAAATACACACTCTGTAATTTCTTTTACATTTTCATTGGTTTCAGAATATCTTAACAACTCATCGTTGTACTTCTTTGGAAATCTCTTTTCCTTAACTATTTCAGATTGGACTATATCACATTCAAAACCTTCTGACAATTCATATCCCAATACCTTTCCGTTAGTATTGGCAATATAAACATTGGCATTTAACATGCGACTTAAAATTTTGCTTAGTTCAGTAAAAGATATTGGTTTGGAACCATAGCTTTGTAAAGTTTTATTTAGTCTTCTAGTTTTTTGTAATAAGCTTTCCATTCATAATTCCTCCTTAAGTTAATATATCTATTTTTCTATCTTTTTCAGTATCATTATTATCCATTTTACTACAAATACTTACAAATGTACAGAAAATTTTAATTATTTACTTTTTTCGATTTGTGTATGTCCACACTCTTTATTTGTGCAGGTTATTTGTTTTTCCTTTTTGCTTTTCTTTATGACCATTATACTACCACATTTAGGGCATTTTTCTTTTACAGGTTCATTCCATAAAACAAAATTGCAATTAGGATAATTACTGCAACCATAAAATACCCTTCCATTTTTTGACCTTCTTTTTACTAAATTTCCATTACAATTAGGGCATTTAACATCTAATTCGTCCAGTAGTGGTTTAGTATTTTTACATTCAGGATATCCTGGACAGGCTAAAAACTTGCCATACCTTCCATGTTTGATAACCATGTTTTTTCCACATTTTTTACAGATTACATCTGTAACCTCATCTTCTAAAACTATCTCTTCTATTTCTTCTTCCGCTTTCCCCAAGACAACAGAGAAGTTATCATAAAATCCTTTAACTACTTCTACCCAGGATAATTGCCCTTCTGCTATTTCATCTAAATCCTCTTCCAACTCTGCGGTAAACTCTTCGTTGATTACATCATAGAAATATTTCCTAAGCAAATCGTTCACTAGGATGCCTAGTTCTGTTGGTACAAAATACCGTTTTTCAAGGGTAACATAATTTCTTGATAGGATAGTAGCAATTGTAGGAGAATAAGTACTGGGTCTGCCTATACCTAATTCTTCTAAGGTTTTTATTAATGAGGCTTCAGTATATCGAGGTGGTGGCTGGGTAAAATGTTGATTAGGTATTATTTCTTTTAATTTTAATTTATCATTGACTGCCAAATTTGGCATCTTATTATCCTTCTCGTCATCCTCATCATTATTATAAATTATTAAGAACCCATCAAATACTAACTTGGAACCTGTGGCTTTAAATATAAAATCATTACTTCTTATACTTACTGATAATGTATCATATAGAGCCTGGGTCATTTGAGAGCTAATAAATCTCTCCCATATTAACTTGTAGAGCTTGTATTGGTCTGTTGTCAATGACCCCTTTATCAAATCAGGTTCCCTAAGTATACTAGTAGGCCTAATTCCTTCATGGGCATCCTGAGAATCTTTTTTTGATTTATTTAAATATGAATTTCCTCCATTGAAGTACTTTTCACCAAATTTGTCTATGATAAATTTCCCAGCATTTTTAATGGCTTCTGGAGAGACCCTTGTGGAATCAGTTCTAATATAAGTAATTAATCCGACTGAGCCTTCACCTTTTACATTTATGCCTTCATATAATTGCTGTGCAATCATCATAGTTTTTTTAGTGCTGAAACCCAGTTTTTTAGAAGCATCTTGCTGTAAAGTGCTTGTAGTATATGGAGGATATGGATTCCTTCTTTTTATTCCTTTTTTTACACTTTCAACAAAGAAATTATTTAAATCCAAGTTATTTAATACCCTATCTACCTCTTCCTTATTCTTTAGCTCAACCTTTGTTTCTTTTCCTTGAATATACTCCCCATAGAAATTAGCTGTGAAAGTTTCCTTATTCTTTATTAATTCTGCTTTTATGCTCCAGTACTCCTCAGGTATAAAGTTTTTTATCTCTTCTTCTCTATCACATATTAATTTTACTGCAACAGATTGTACCCTACCAGCACTTAAGCCCTTCCTAATTTTTCTCCAAAGTAGGGGGCTAATTTTGTAACCCACAAGCCTATCTAAGATTCTCCTAGCCTGTTGAGCATCAACTAGATTTTGATCAATGGCTCTTGGTTTTTTCATTGCACTCAAAACAGCTTCTTTTGTGATTTCTTTAAATTCAACCCTAACCTTTTCTTTGTTATCTATTCCCAAAACATATGCTAAATGCCAAGAAATTGCTTCTCCCTCCCTATCGGGGTCAGTTCCAAGAAAGATTTTTTTTGATTTCTTTGCTTCCTTTTTTAATTCTTGTATTATGGGCCCTTTTCCCCTTATTGTAATGTACTTAGGTTCAAATTCATTCTCAATATCTATTCCAAGACTACTCTTTGGTAAATCTCTTATATGTCCTATGGTAGCAGCAACTTTATAATTTTTACCTAAAAATCTTTCTATTGTTTTAGCTTTAGCTGGAGACTCTACTATTACTAAGTTTTTTTGCAAAATAGACACCTCCATACATATAAGAATTAGCAAATGGTAAATAGTTTGCCAGGTAATTCTTTAATCATTCCTTTTAGCTCTAAAATTGTCAAAACACTATTGATTGTGGATATATCTAGGCCTATTCTATAAGCAATTATGTCTATATATAGAGGACCTTCCTTCAATAATTCTATTACTTTCATTTCAGTTTCACTCAAGTTTGAGTAATCTATATTATTAGTTTTACTAATCCCTTGTTTTTTCATTAATTCAGGGATTTCCTCCGTAATATCTTCAATACTTAAAAGGGGCTTAGCTCCATCTTTAATTAGTTTATTAGTTCCCCCGCTAAATATACTATTAATATTCCCTGGTAAGGCAAAAACTTCCTTTCCCTGCTCCAATGCATGATGGGCTGTAATCAGGGAGCCAGACTTTTCCTGAGCCTCGATAACGATTACGCCCATTGATAGTCCACTAATAATCCTATTTCTTTGGGGAAAATTATATGGTAATGGAGGCGTTCCTAAGGGAAATTCAGAAATTAACGCACCATTTTCTATTATTTCCTCATATAGTAACTTGTTCTTTTTAGGATAAATTACATCTATGCCATTACCTAAAATTCCAATAGTTCTACCACCTTCATTTAATGCAGTCCTATGGGCAATAGTGTCTATGCCTAATGCAAGCCCACTTATAATAGTTACTCCTAAGTTTACTAAGTCTCTAGTAAACTTTTCGCATGCCCATTTTCCGTATGCAGTAGCCTTTCTAGAACCTACTATTGCTAAGGCAAGATTATCTTCTTCTATAATTTGACCTTTTACATATAAAACATTTGGACTATCATATATATATCTTAAACTTGTTGGATAATTGTCATCGTAAATAGTTATTACATCTATTTTTTTATCTTCTAATTTCATAAGTAATCCTTCAATATTATCTATATTCTTATTTTTTATTATCTTCCCTTTCACTTCATCTGTTAATCCACCTATATTATATACATCTTTTGTTTCTGCTGCCCAAAAATCCTTTAGATTACCAAAATAGGATCTTATATTTTTTATGTGATTATTACTTAGACCTATACTATTTAGCCATATTAGGATTTCTCTATCTGAAATTTTCATGCCCTACCCCCAATACTTATCTAGAGTTCTGTATCTAATGGCTTCTAGTATATGTTTATCTTGAATTAATTCTTCACCATCTAAGTCAGCAATTGTTCTAGAGACCTTTAGCAGTTTGTTATAGGTCCTGGCGCTGAATTTGTATTTGTTAAAAGACATATTTAAAATATTTTCTGCTTCCCGAGTCAGCCTACAATATTTTCTTATATCCCTATTGGATATCTGAGAGTTGCTGAATATTTTTCTATTTTTATATCTTTTTAGCTGGATTTCTCTTGCTTTATTAACCCTTTCTCTTATAGTAGCTGATTTCTCTTCTTCTATTTTATCAGTTAGGTCGTTATAAGTTACAGGCTGTACTTCAATGTGAATATCTATTCTATCCAATAATGGATTGCTAATCTTACCAAGATATCTATCTATGCTGGCTTGTGAACAAGTACATTCATGAAAGGGATCACCATAATAGCCGCATGGACAGGGATTCATACTAGCTACCAACATAAACTTAGCAGGATAAGTTACTGTACCATTGGCCCTAGCTATGGTTACCGTCCCATCTTCCATGGGCTGCCTTAAAACTTCCAATACAGTTTTTGAAAACTCAGGTAATTCATCTAAAAACAAAACCCCATTATGTGCCAGTGAGACTTCACCAGGTTTTGGAATTCTTCCTCCACCTATTAGGGATACAGAAGAAGCTGTATGGTGTGGAGATCTAAAGGGCCTTTCTTCAATTAATGACTTAGAAGACAATAGGCCTGCTACACTATAGATCTTTGTAATTTCTATAGCTTCTTCAAAGGTTAATTTAGGCATTATGGTTGGTAGCCTCCTAGCTGCCATGGTCTTTCCTGCTCCAGGTGGTCCTATAATTAGAATATTATGGGACCCAGCTGCAGCTACTTCCAAAGCTCTTTTTAAGCTGCTTTGACCTTTTATATCAGAAAAATCAACCCCATAATCCTTTTCTCCGCTGTATAATTGATTATGCTCCCTAGCATAAGGGTCTATCTTTAATTCTCCATTAAGATAATCTACAACTTCCTTTAATGTCTTTACTGGAATTATTTCAATATCTTTTATTACACTACATTCTTCTCTATTATAAAAGGGAAGGATACACTTACTTATTCCTGCTTCTCTCATGGAAATAACCATAGGAAGGGCACCATCTACAGGGTTTATCTTACCTTCTAAGGAAAGTTCACCAATAAAAGCCATATCCTGTAGATTATCGTTTAGAATAAAACCGGAAGATTTTAAAACCCCTATGGCAATGGCTAAATCCATTTGGGAGCCTTCCTTTTTTAAGTTTGCAGGAGCTAAATTTATTGTTATTCTGCTCAATGGAAATTCATAGCCACTATTTTTTATTGCAGTTCTAACCCTTTCCTTGGATTCTTTAATGGAAGTGTCAGGAAGCCCAACTATATTGAATACTGGTAACCCTCTAGATAAGTCGGTTTCTACATCAACTATATTTCCATTGAGGCCATGTAGTACGCAGGTTTTTACATTAGAGTACATAATAGACCCCTTTCACCTTATTATCTCATTCCCTGGGCAATAGTGAAAAAAAGACATTTTTCAATCATAATCAACAAAAAGCATTTTCAATATGATTTACTTTAATCTTTTCTGTCAAATAAATTTCTATTATGTCATATCTTAACTGATAATCGTAATAATTATTTTCCTTTATAAAAATATATGATGATTTAATTATCCTATCTTGTTTTTTTCTATTTACAGCTTCAAAGCCATATCCGAAATTTATACCTGTTCTCGTCTTTACTTCTATAAATACTAATGTATCTTCATCCAAGGCTATTATATCTATTTCTCCCTGCTTTTTCCTGTAGTTTGTTGCTAATATCTTATATCCTTTTTCCTGTAGATAAGTTCTTGCAATTAACTCTCCCCTAGTCCCCTTTTCCAGATTGTTGACCATCTTCTTTACCCCTTTGCCTATCTAGATTATAAACATAAAAAATAATCTCAGCTAAGACTTCATAAAGTTCCTCAGGGATTTCTTCATTGATTTGCAAATCTATAAGGCTATTTACAAGGTCCACATCCTGATGTATATATATTTCTTCTTCCATACCCTTTTCAATTATTTTTTCTGCTATAAACCCTTTTCCCTTAGCTACTACAAGGGGGGCATTATCCCCATGCTTGTACCTAAGTGCAACAGCCTTCTTCATGTCTTTATACTTGGAACTATTATCCCTTGTCATGAAAATCACACTTTCAAATCTAATATATAAGAAGTAATAGGTTTAGGGCTTTGGGTATCCAATATAGAAATTTTTTCATCAGTAATATAATCAATTCCCTTTACACTATAGCCTATTGTTAATATTTTTTCAATTAATTTTTCTTCATTTGATCTAAAAAAGTCTAAATCTTCTTTCCTAATGCTCATTTTTATCTTCAAGAAATCTCCTGCAAGAACACATAAAATCCTTATATTTCCAAGATTTTCTGTATCCAAATTTAATAGTATATTTAATTTGCCTCCTAGGCCCTTTCTTTTTCTTTCCTTTATGAAAGTTATCAAACCTTGCAACCTATCCTTAAAACCATAATCAATGGGAAAAAACATAAAAGAAAATTCATCACTTAATTCCTTCAGGAAATTAAGTTTGCTTTCTAATTCCTTCATTTCATCTATATCTTTTTTACTGTTCTTGATTGCTTCAATTATAATATTCTTTAACTCATTTAAATTTTCTTCTTTATTTGTAATTATTTTTAATCCATCTGCTATTTCCATTTTATCTTTAGTTGTGTTTTTTATCTCAATAAAATTATCAAAATTAGCTAATTGGAAAAGCTCTTGAATTTCTTTAAAAAATTCTGTAGGCCTAGTATCTAATTCATTAAAATATTTTAAATTTTTGAGAGTAGGTTTTATATTATTTTTTATAAAAAAACTAGTAATTTTTATTAAGCTTTCTTCATCATCTAACTGTAATTCATTCCTTATATATTCCTTTATTTTTTTTGATATGTCCTTTGCAAGACTATCATCTAAGTCCCCATCTGAAAATTGTATCAACCTAATATCTAAGGTATCTATATCTAATAAGGAGGTATCCTTCAGTAACCTATTATCAGATATGGTTATATTTTCCTCATCCAATAAGTATGATATTCCAATGAGCTTTTCAAATATTGTAATAGCTTCATTTATTATATCCTTGTTTATTGGTAAATTATAGGACATTAGTCTTTCTACTAAGCCTAAGGTGATTTCATTTTTTTCTATTCCCATTTCTGTTAAAAGCCTTACTATTGGGTTTTCTGTATTAGTTTTGCTTTGGCTTGTTTGTAAATCATCTAAGGGCTTTAAATATATCCTATTATTGTCTATTGATTTTACTAAAAATAAAATCTTATTACCGATTGTAAATTCACTCTTTGTATCTAAGGTAGCTTCTAGAAGCCCATACTCTGGAATATTTATAAGGACTGAATTATCTTTAATCTCGACTATTTTGCCTTTAAAAATGGAACCTTCTTTTAATAAATCTATTTTATTGCTATGAAGTAAATTGTTTAGTAGGGTATATTGGATTTTCAAATCAATCACCCTTATTTATTTAAAATATTTTTTAAAAAAGTAATCCTATGAATGGGAGAAGGACCTAAATCCTTTATTAGTTCCCTATGTTCTTTAGTTCCATAACCTTTATGCTTTTTTAGGTTGTAACCAGGATACTCCTTATCCCATTGGGTACACAACCTGTCCCTATATACCTTTGCTACTATGGAGGCACAAGCAATCCCAAATGATTTTTCATCCCCCTTAATTACAGATTCTTGATCAATATCCATATCAATTTTCTCAGCATCTATTAATAAAAAATCTGGTAAGATTTTGTTTCCATCTTTATCCTTTAAATTGTTTACAGCCAACTTCATAGCCAACTTAGTGCTTTCTTTAATGTTTATTTCATCGATTTTCTTAGGGCTTACCCTACCTATACCCCATGCTATACTGATTGATAGGATCTTTTCATATAAATCTTCTCTTTTCTTCTCAGTTAATTTCTTAGAATCTTTTATACCATCTATACTAAGGTTTCTAGGCATAATAATTGCACAGGCTACTACATCTCCTGCCAAACAACCTCTACCCACTTCATCTATACAAGCAATATATTTATATCCCATATTATAAATTCTCTCTTCTATTTCAAACATAAAATAACCCCTATTCTTCAGGATATTCCAAAGTGATTCTTCCTATAATTCCTTTCCTAAATTCATCCAAGATTATATTACTTGTCTTGGTGTAGTCTATTTCTCCACCTTTTATTAGGGCTCCCCTTTTCCTACCAATTTCCTCCATAACCTGCAAGTATGATTTGTTATCTATTTCAACATTATAGCGATTTTTTAAAAGATTAGGAAAATTCTTTGCAAGAATTTCTATGAGTTTTAATGCCAAGGTTTCTATATCCAGTATTTCATCTTTAATTGCACCTGTAAAAGCTAAATGTAGTCCTACCCTTTTATCTTCAAATTTAGGCCAAAGTATTCCAGGAGTATCTAAAAGTTCTAGGTTAGATTTTGTTTTTATCCATTGATTAGACTTAGTAATGCCAGGCTTATTGCCTGTCTTAGCACTTTTTTTCTTTGCAAGGGTATTGATTAAAGTGGATTTCCCCACATTAGGTATGCCTAAGATCATGACCCTAATAGGTTTATTAATTATTCCTTTTTTCTCAAAACCATGCCTTTTTTCTTTATATAATTCATTTGAAAGCTTTATCAATCTATCTATACCTTTACCACTTAAAGCGTTAATACAAACAGTAATTAAGTTTTTTTTGAGAAAATACTCTTCCCAGACCTTATTCCCTTCCTCACTGGCTAAGTCTGATTTATTTAATATTACAATCCTAGGTTTATTCCCTAAGATATCGTCTATTATTGGGTTACGACTGCTTATTGGTATTCTAGCATCGATAAGCTCGAATACAATATCAACTAAGGGAAGATTCTTTTCAATAGACTCCCTAGTCTTTTTCATATGTCCTGGATACCAGTTAATATTCATAATTTCACCTACTTAAATAAAATTGGGACTAAAAAGTCCCAATAAATTAGTAATCTCTCTTTTCTTTAACTCTAGCAGACTTACCTTGTCTATCCCTGAGATAGAATAGTCTGGCTCTTCTAACCTTACCTCTTCTAGTAACAACTATTTTATCAATCCTTGGAGAATGAATTGGGAAAGTTCTTTCAACTCCTACGCCATAAGATATTCTTCTAACTGTAAAAGTTTTTCTTGCCCCGCCACCTTGTATTTTAATTACTGTACCTTCAAAAACTTGAATTCTTTCACGATTACCTTCTACAACTTTATAATGAACTTGAATAGTGTCACCTACGTTAAACTCTGGCAAATCGTCTCTTAGTTGTTCTTCTTCTATCATTTTAATTATATCCATTTCTATAGACCTCCCTTCTCCACAGATGTTCTTGCCCATAGGCAGAGGACCATCCCTATTTACATACGATAAGTATTATAGCATAACAAAAGTTGAATTACAACTTACTTTTCATGCATACAATCTTTTATACGAGATAATATTTCCATTTCCTCTTTTGTTAATTCAATTTTTTCAAGTAAATCAGGCCGTTTAACAAGGGTGGCTTTTAAAGATTCTATTTTTCTCCAAGTTTTGATCTTTTCATGATGGCCAGATAATAAAATATCTGGGACCCAATGGCCATTAAACTCCCTAGGTCTCGTGTATTGTGGATATTCCAACAATCCATTATAATGAGATTCATTAATAAAAGATTCATCTGAAGAAAGTACTCCAGGTAATAGTCTAGCTACAGCATCTATTATTACCATTGCTGGTATTTCTCCACCAGTTAGTACATAATCTCCAATAGAAATCTCTTCATCTACATAATGTTCTACAATTCTATTATCTATTCCTTCATAATGTCCACATAATAGAATTATATGTTCCTCTTTAGAAAGTTCAATGGCTAATTCTTGATTAAAGACCTTTCCCTGTGGTGACAGGTAAATTACCCTTGTATTGGAAGCTTTTACGCTTTGGATGGCATCATAAATAGGTTCTGGCTTCATTACCATACCTGCTCCGCCACCAAAGGGATAGTCATCTACTCTTTTATGTTTATCCTTTGAAAAATCTCTGATATTTATACAGTTAATTTGGATTATACCTTCTTCATAGGCCCTACCTATTATGCTCCAATTACAAAAAGTCTTAAAGAAATCTGGAAATAGGGTTAATATATCTATTCTCATTCAATCATTCCTTCAATAGGGTCAATAATGATCATTTTATCCTTAATGTTCACATCAATGACAAATTCTTTTACAGCAGGAATTAGATATTCTTTTTTATTATTAGCATCCTTTACTACGTAAACATCATTACTGGGCCCTTGCAATACATCAACTAAATGACCAATTAAGTTTGAAGCAGTATCGTAAACTTTACAATTTATCAAATCTGAGATGAAATAATGGTTCTCAGGTAAAACTATCCTATCTTCATCTTTGATGTATATATAATCATCTTTGAAAGATAGTATTTGATTTATATTATCAAATCCTTTGAATTTTAGAATTCCAAGGTCTTTATGATATCTAACTGCTTCAATCTCTGCCTCAATTTTCTTTTCTCCTATATAAACAATTTCTAAATCACTGAACCTATGAAGATCATCGGTTAAGGGATAGACTTTAACTTCACCTTTAATACCGTGATTACTAATGATTTTTCCAACTATAGTATAATCCATTTTTTCACCTATTCATTTTAATAAGAATATCTTATTGAATTATTTCTACAACTACTCTTTTATTATCTTTAATAGCTGCAGCTTTTACCACTGTTCTTATGGCCTTAGCAATTCTTCCTTGCTTGCCTATAACCTTTCCCATATCATCAGGATGTACCTTTAATTCAATTATTACAGACTGAGTTCCTTCAATTTCATTAACCTCTACTTCATCTGGGTTTTCAACAAGTGATTTAGCAATGAATTCTACTAATTCTCCCATATTCAGCACCTCCTTGATATTTTATATTACTCAGTTTTATTTTCGTATATACCAGTTTGTTTAAACAATCTATCTACAGTATCAGTTGGTTTTGCACCATTTCTTAACCACTTAATAGCCTTTTCATTATCTATTTTAACTGTTTTAGGCTCAGTTAATGGATTATAATAACCGATTTCTTCGATAAATCTTCCATCTCTAGAAGCTCGAGAATCAGCAACAACTATTCTGTAGAAGGGATTTTTCTTAGCTCCCATTCTTCTTAGTCTAATTTTTACTGCCATCTTTTCACCTCCTGTTAAAACTAATATTTATTTAAAAAAAGGGGAATCCAAATTTCCCTCTTTTCTTCAAGGTTTTTTCCATATCTGTAAACTTCTTCATCATCTTCTTAGTTTCCTTAAACTGTTTTAGAAGTTTATTCACATCTTGGACTGTAGTTCCACTACCACGGGCAATTCGTTTCCTTCTGCTGCTATCTATTATGTCTGGGTTTTCTCTTTCTTTTTTTGTCATAGACTGAATAATTGCTTGAATTTTAATAATATCTTTTTCGCTAACATCAAGTCCTTTCAATGCCTTAGAGTTTATACCTGGCAACATGCCGAGAATTTGATCTAAGGGTCCTAAGGACTTCATCTGTTCTAATTGATCGAGAAAATCGTCAAAGGTAAATTGCTGGGTTCTAATCTTCTTTTCCAATTCTAAGGCTTTTTTAGCATCTATGTTTGCTTGGGCTTTTTCTATTAGACTTAATACATCTCCCATTCCAAGTATTCTAGATGCCATTCGATCCGGATGGAAAGGCTCCAATTGATCTAATTTTTCTCCCATACCAACAAACTTTATGGGTTTTTGAGTAACTGCCCTTAGGGATAAAGCAGCACCACCTCTTGCATCTCCATCCAATTTTGTTAGGATAACTCCTGTAATGCCCAGCCTTTCATTAAAAGCTTCTGCAACGTTTACAGCATCTTGACCAGTCATGGCGTCAAGGACTAGTAGAACCTCTTGTGGATTAACAGCAGAATGGATATTTTCTATCTCTTCCATTAATTCTTCATCTATATGGAGTCTGCCTGCTGTGTCTATTATAATAACATCATTTCCATGTTTTTTTCCATGTTCTAGGGCTGCCTTAGCTATGTCTACAGGATTGACCTTATTTCCCATAGTAAAAACTGGAACATCAACTTTTTCACCAACTACTTCAAGTTGTTTAATAGCTGCAGGTCTGTAGATATCGCAGGCAACTAGTAAAGGTCTTTTATTTTGCTTCTTTAAATTAAATGCTAATTTTCCAGAAGTCGTAGTTTTACCTGCACCCTGCAAACCACACATTAAAATTACAGTAGGGGGACTTGGTGAAAAATTTATTTTAGCTTCCTTTTCTCCCATTAACTTAGTTAATTCTTCGTTTACTATCTTAATAACCTGTTGCCCAGGAGTTAGACTTTCCATCACTTCAGAGCCAATTGCTCTTTCTTTAACATTCTTTACAAAGTCCTTAACTACTTTAAAGTTTACATCTGCTTCTAATAAGGCCAGCCTAACTTCCCGCATAGCCATGTCAACATCTTTTTCTGAAAGTTTACCCTTTCCTCTTAATTTGCTTAAGGCATTTTGTAATTTTTCAGATAAGGATTCGAATACCATTAACCCATCACCTCCCTACTGTCGTTTAAAATCTCCTTACTTATTTCATTTATCCTAAGAGATTTGTCGTATATATCTTCCATATGGTTTTTCTCTGCTATATCCATTATTTCTTCTGATATTTCAAGGATCTTTCTTATACAGTCATGACTGCTAAAAAACTTTTCTACTAGTCTTAGGTTTTTTTCATATTTGTATAACTTATCCTCTGCTCTCCTTAAAATATCAAAGACACCCTGCTTAGTAATCCCCAGTTCATCACCGATTTCAGCTAGAGACAAATCATGGATATAATAAAGCTCAATAACTAAAAACTGCTTTTTACTAAGTAATTTCCCATAGAAATCAAATAATATACCTACTTCTACAAGTTTTTCTACCATTGTATCACCAAAAAAATAATACTGTCAAGTTTCTTACTTGACGGTATTATTTTAATATAAAGTATTTAATTTGTCAACACATTTAATCAATAATTGCCTTAACAAAATCTTCTACTATAAATGGTTGTAAATCTTCTATTCCTTCTCCAACGCCAACTAGCTTTACTGGTATTTTTAATTCTGATTGCAGTGCTATAATTACTCCACCTTTTGCTGTACCATCAAGCTTAGTTAATGCAATGCCTGTAATATTTGCAACTTCATTAAATACCTTAGCTTGATTCATTGCATTTTGTCCTGTAGTGGCATCTAGGACCAATAAAACTTCTTTAGTAGCTTCATTAAATTCCCTTTCAGTAATCCTAAATATTTTATTCAGCTCGTTCATTAGATTAGATTTATTGTGTAACCTTCCTGCAGTATCGCATATTAGAACATCTACCTTCCTTGCCTTAGCTGCCTGTATTCCATCGAAAATCACTGCTGCTGGGTCAGCCCCTTCACTATGAGATATTACATCGACACCTGCCCTATTCCCCCATTCCTCTAATTGTTCTATGGCTGCAGCCCTAAAGGTATCACCTGCTGCGATTAAGACTTTCTTCCCTTCCCTTTTTAGCCTATATGCTAGTTTTCCAATAGTAGTTGTTTTGCCTACTCCATTGACCCCAACAACTAAAATAATAGCAGGAGAAGGTTCTATATTTAGTTTATAATCCATATTTTCTTCTGTCATTAATTTTTTAATTTCATCCTTTAGCAACTCCTTAACTTCCTTTGGTTCTGATACCTTTTCCTCTTTTACCCTTTCCCTAAGATTATCAATTAAGGTCATAGTAGTATTAACGCCTACATCAGCAGTTACTAATACTTCTTCTAAATCATCAAATAATTCCTCATCTACTTTTTTATATGACTTTAATATGTTATCTATTTTGCTGGATATATCCTTCCTTGTCTTAGTCAAGCCACCCATTAACTTTTCAAATAAGCTTATTTTTTTAGGCGCTTTATCTTCGACTTCTTCTTTCCCTTCTTCTAATTCATTTACCGTGGATTCTACATTTATATTTTCATCAATTTCATCATCTTCTACTTCTTGAGTTTCTGCTTCATCTTTTTCCTCTATTAATTCTTCCTTATCAAATATTTCATCTTTTTTCTTATCCTTCTTTTTAAACCATTTAAACATTTAACTTCCCCCTAACTTGCTATTTCATCCATATTATCCTTTAGTTTAACCGATATTATCTTGGATATTCCATCCTCCTCCATGGCTACTCCGTATAAGACATCTGCTATTTCCATGGTAGTCTTTCTATGAGTGATGATTACAAATTGTGTATCCTTATCGAAGCTCTTCAAATAGTTGGTATACCTATTGATATTGGCTTCATCCAATGCTGCATCTATTTCGTCTAAAATACAGAATGGTGAAGGTTTTAGTTTTAAAATTGCAAATAGTAATGCTACTGCTGTTAAAGACTTTTCTCCTCCAGATAACAAGGAAAGACTTTGGAGTTTTTTACCAGGAGGTTGGGCAATAATTTCGATGCCTGAGTTTAATATGTCATCTTCATTTTCTATTATTAACTCAGCATGTCCACCATTAAAAAGGATTTTAAATATTTCTTGAAAATTACTGTTTATTTTATTGAAATTCATTAAAAACTGACTCTTCATCTTATTTTCCATATCTTTTATAACCTGATTTAGGCTTTCTTTTGCTTCTATTAAATCATTTTGCTGTTTTAGAATAAAGTCCAATCTTGATTTTTCACTTTTATATTCTTCTATGGCACCTAGATTTACATTACCTAGTTCCTTGATTTCGTATTTTAATCTCCTTGTTTCTGCAATTGCTTTTTGCATATCTTCTAATTCTATTTCATACTCCAGGGCCTCCTGATAGTTTAAATCATAATCATCATATAATTTTTTATAATAATTATCTAATTGAACAGCGTTCTTAGCCAACTTAACTTCCAGTTGATTAATTGATTTTTCCATGTTGTTAATCAATTTGTTAAGTTCTATCAATTTGTTTTGCTCGTTATAAAAACTTTTCATAACCTCATCTTTATCAACAATTAAATTATCTAATTCTATTTTACTTATCTTTGCTTTTTCTTCAAGTTCTTCAATGGAATTATTGAAATTTTCCCTAGCCTTAACTATATCTTCAATATTATTTGTATTAGTGATTATAGCATTATCTATTTCCCTAAGTTTATTTAGGCTTTCTTTTATTTCAATATTGGTTTTTTCCATATTTTCATTGAGACTAAGAACCTTGTTGTCCATTGTATTTAATCTTAGCTTCAAATCAGTAACTAATTTTGATTTCTTTTCTATTTCTTCTTTTTCTCTATTATAATTTGACGTTAAATCCTTTATCTTCTCCCTATTCACGTCAATTTGCTTTTCAAACTGTTTTATCAGGTTGGAAAGATTTTCAATTCTCTCATTATAACTCTTTATTTCAGTGTTTAGAATATCTATTTCACTAGCTGCCTTTTCAATGGACTTATCAAACCTTTCCATTTCCAACCTATTGTTTTCCATTAAGTTCTTTATATCTATTAATTCAAATTCCTTTTCCTTAACAAGTTTTTCAATTTCTATTATCTTGTCCCTTATAGCCTCCAACCTTTCTATATAAATTATTTTTTCATTTTCTAAGTTAGTTTGATTGTTTTTTATTTCTTCAATTTCCTTATTTAACCTTTCTATTTTACTTCTTCTGCTAATTATACTAATACCACTGTCCCCATAACTTCCTCCAGTTATGGAACCTCCAGGATTTAATACTTCTCCTAATAGTGTAACAATTCTGTATGAATGGTTATACTTTCTTGCAAATTTTATTCCGTAATCCATATTTTCAATAACAATTGTTCTACCTAGTAAAAATTTAAATATATTATCGAATTTTTTATCAAACTCTATTAGTTCATATCCTAAGCCATAAATTTTGTACTCATATTTGTCTCTTGGATCAATTGCTATATTATTTCCCTTGATGACACTGAGAGGCAAACATGTTATCCTACCTAGTTTATTATCTCTTAAATATTCTATAATCTTTTTTGCGTCTTCCCCTGTTTCAGTAACCACATTCTGAATATTTGATCCTAAACTTACTTCTATGGCTTTCTCAAACTTTTCATCTACCTTTATTAAGTCTGCCACTATGCCGATGAACCCCTTGTTTAGATGGGAGTTTTCTTTGCTTAGTTTAAGTACTGATTTTACCCCTTTAAAATAGCCTTCGTAATCCTTTTCCAAATTTTTAAGCATATTAAGATTTGATAACTTACTTTGTAAATTTATATTGTTTTTGTTTATTCTTTCATTGATTAAATTAAGAGACCTATTATATTTCATTTCTTCATTCTTCATCTTATTAAGTTTCTCAGTTAAATTGGATAATTCAAGATTAATTTTAGTTTTCTTGTCAAGATACTCATTATATTTATCTAAATTAGACTTTTTTTGAACTTCCATAAGCTCAATCTCTTTTTTTAATTGGCCTATTCGCTTTTCCACATTTTCGTTAAAGGAGATAATACTGTTTAATTCTGACTTTTTGTCAGAAGACTTATTATACAATTTAATCATATTATTTTTTTCTTCATCTATATCTTTTTCTATCTCCCTAAGTTGCTTTTGCCCTACTTCTAGTTCATTACTTTTGCCCCTAAACTCTTTAAGAATATCTTCATACTCTATTTTTATTTTTGAAATTTCCTCTTGAATTTTTGTAGCAGCTCCTTCTAATTCATCAATCTTTTTTATTAGAGAATTTTTTTCAGCAGTTAGCCTTTCTAAATCCCTTTTATAATACTTTTCCTTTTCTTCAACTATCCTTAGCTGATTTTCATTGTATTCCAATTCCCTAGTAAGACTTAGGTTATAGTTTCTAGAATTTTCAATAGAAGTATCTAAGTCCCCAATTTTTTCCTTAAGGATATTGAATTTACCTTCTATTTCCATTCTTTCTTCTATTTTTTTTGCAAGCTTTTCTTCAAGCTCTGCTTGTTCCTCATTGATTTCCTTAATTTGACTATCTATTTCCCTTATGTTTTTTAAGTAAATATTAACCTCCAATTTTTTAAGCCTGTTATATAGTTCTGTGAAAATGTTTGCTTTATTAGCTTCAGCTTCAAGGCTGTCTAATCGGTTGTTAAGTTCATAGATAATATCCTTAATTCTTAGAAGGTTTCCCTGGGTTTTTTCTAATTTCCTCTCTGCTTCTTCCTTCTTAGTTTTGTATTTTACAATCCCTGCAGCCTCTTCAAAGATATGTCTCCTGTCCTCCGGTTTGTTGCTAAGTATTTCATCTATCCTGCCTTGTCCAATTATGGAGTATCCATCTTTTCCCACTCCTGTATCCATAAACAATTCTCTTATATCCTTTAATCTGCAGGAGTTTTTATTTATATAGTATTCTGATTCACCAGACCTAAACATCCTTCTAGTAATCTCAACTTCTGTATAATCTAGAGGTATTTTTCCTTCTCTATTGTCAAAGGTTATGGTGACTTCTGAGTAGCCAAGGGGCCTTCTTTTGCTTGTACCAGCGAATATTACGTCCTCCATTTTGCTACCACGGAGGTTTTTTATGCTTTGCTCACCTAAGACCCATCTTATTGCATCTGCTATATTGCTTTTACCACTACCATTAGGTCCTACTATGGCCGTTATTCCGTCAATTATTTCTATTGTAGTTTTATCCGCAAAGGATTTAAATCCCTGTATTTCAACTTTTTTAAGTCGCAATTATAACACCTCTTGTCAGTATTGTCAGACCTTAATCTATAATTAAATTATCCTTTAAATAGGCTTTAGTAAATAATTTAATATCCATTACCTTTGAATTTTCCTCTATAATAACATTGATGATGTTCCTACCTATTTCTTTAGGATAGATTTTAATCTTATTGAATTTATACTTCTTAATAAAGTAATTAATATTGCTTGATTTTTGTCCGGCAATTGCTGATACATTTTTATTGTTAGCTTCTATTATTAGCTCCTTGCCTTCTGTGGATATTCCTTTATATTTTATAAAATATTCTAGTAATATTCTAAAAATATTTGCTTCCACCAATTGCCTAAAGGCGGGATGAAATGGACCTGCTACAACATCTTTGCCCATCTGAATATTTTCAGTGGGCTGTAGCCCCATCCTGATTACTTCTATATCCTCTAGGTTAAATAACATAAGCAATAAGGAAGATATATCTATTGCTTCATTAAGAGATAATGGCTTATACTTTTTTCTTAAATATAGCTTTTCTAAAAAAGTATCCTTTATGACTAAGGTAGGATATACTCTTACACACGATGGTTTTAGCTTTATAAATTCCTTGCAAGTATGTAAATCCTTTTCTAAGGTATCTTCTGGTAATCCTATCATCATTTGTAAACCTAAGTTGAATCCATATTTTTTTATTAATTTTGCTGCCCTATATACATCTTCGGAAGTATGACCCCTTCCACTTGCATACAATACCTTTTCATCTAAGGACTGAACTCCCAGTTCAATAGTATCTACAGAGTATTTCTTTAAATTATCTAGTATTATATCATCTATAGCATCAGGCCTTGTTGAAAGCCTAATATTATTTATCTTACCTGCTTTCTTATAATTATAGGGAACTTCCAATAACTTTTTTTGAATATCAATATCTATTGCGGTAAAACTACCACCATAAAATGCTACTTCTATAAAGGAATCTGGTTTAAAAGTGGCCAAATATTCTTCAATTGTTTTTTCTACTTCCCTTGGGGTCACATTGGTAGATAGGCCAGTGATTCTTTTTTGATTGCAAAAAACGCAATCATGGGGACAGCCAAAATGAGGAACGAAAATAGGTATTATATAATGCCTACTCATCTAATTCACCCATAATCAATAATGCATCCTTAGCTGCCATTTGCTCTGCTTCTTTTTTATTTCTACCAAAACCTTTTCCCACTATTTTATTATCTACTAAAACATCAATATAGAAGATTTTATTATGGTCCGGTCCAACTTCTTTTACTACCCTATATTCAATTTTAGATTTGGTTTTCTTCTGAAGATGCTCTTGTAACTCTGTTTTATAATCTATGAATAAGGCTCCCTTTGCAACAGCATAAACTAGGTCAGCCTCAAAGTTTTCCAATAGAAGTCTATTAGTTGTTTCAAAATCACTGTCCATATATATTGCCCCTACTAAGGCTTCACTTGCATCTGCCAAAATAGAGTCCCTATCTCTACCACCAGTTGCCTCTTCCCCTTTCCCTAATAACAAATACTTGCCAAGTTCTATTTTTCTTGCAGCAAAGGCTAAGGATGATTCACATACTACCTTAGCTCTAATCTTGGTCAGCTCCCCCTCTGGATAATTAGGGTACTTATTATATAGATACTGGCTGACTATGAAATTAATAATAGAATCACCTAAGAACTCCAGCCTTTGGTTACTATCTGTGGCTCTTAATTTGTTTTCATTGGCATAGGAACTGTGAGTTAGAGCTGTAATAAGTAATTCTATGTTTTTAAACTTATAGTTTAAATTTTCTTGTAGTGGTTCCAACCATATTATTTCTTTTGATTTTTTCATATAATACCCTCCAAGTGTTGGTAAAATAATAGGGCTAAATAGCCCTATTATTACTCATCTTCTCCCAAAGCCTTATTGATATATTCTATAGCATCCCCCACAGTCTTAATACCTTCCATATCCTCATCTTCTATTTCTAATCCAAATTCATCTTCCAAGGCCATTACAAGCTCTACTAAGTCTAAGGAATCTGCATTTAGGGTATCCCTAAATGCAGTATCCATAGTAATCTCATCTTCATCGATATTAAATTGAGTTGCTATTATTTCCCTAACTTTTTCAAAAACCATTTATATTCCTCCTTTAGTCATTATTGTTTTCTATATGAATATTTGCTTCAATTATTTTTATTACATCATTTTCAATAAATTTAACTAGCTGCTTTATTCCATTTTTAATGGCATAGGCATCAGAACTACCATGGGCTTTGACTATTGGTTTCTTAATCCCCAATAAAGGGGCTCCACCGTATTCCCTATAATCTAATCTATTCTTCATATTTTTGAACTCTGGTTTTAATATGGCTGCACCTAACTTTGTCCTAGTATTTTTCATTAATTCTTCCTTTAAAAGGGAAAATGTTGAAATTGCCATGCCTTCTGTCAGCTTCAAGGCAATATTACCAGCAAAACCATCTGTGACTATAACATCTGCTTTTCCTGCTGGTAAATCCCTACCTTCTATATTGCCTATGAAATTTAGTTTGGATTCTTCTAAAATAGCATAAGTATCCTTAGTTAGTATATTTCCCTTTCCCTTTTCTGTTCCTATATTTAATAATCCAATAGTAGGCTTAGTAATACCCATAACCTTTTCCATATAAATGGATCCCATTAAAGCAAATTGATATAAATATTCTGGTTTACAGTCTACATTAGCACCTGCATCTAGTAGCAATGAGAACCCTTTTAAGGTGGGATATAAAACTGATAAAGGAGATCTATGTATACCTTCTATCCTCTTAACAATAAAAATGCCTGAGGCCAATAAAGCTCCAGTACTGCCTGCTGATAAAAAACCATCTCCTAAGCCATCTGCTAAGGCCTTTGCACCAACTACCATGGATGAATTTTTCTTTCTTCTTATGGCCAAGCTAGGATCTTCATCATTTGTAATTATATCATCTGCATTAAGTATTTCAACCTTATCCTCTGGATAAGTATATTTTTTGAGTTCATCCCTTATTATATCCTCATTTCCTACTAATATAATATTAGTATTTAATTCATTAACAGCCTCTATACTACCCTTTACCATTTCCAATGGGCCCAAATCTCCACCCATGGCATCCACAATAATTTTCATAATTACCTCCATATTAAGAATATTACTACTGATATTTAATATATATTAGGGATTGTTAAAAAGCAATATAAAATTAAAAAAAGATAGTGGCCACACTATCTTTTTATACATTATAAGGAAAATTCTACTCATTATCAAAGTATCTATCAATGAGTATTAATTACTTCCTTAAGGTAAAATTATTCTACTGATATAACTTCTCTGTTTTTGTAATAGCCACATGATCTACAAATTCTATGTGGTAATTTTGGTTCATGACATTGTGGACATTCAACGATTGTGGCTTTATTTAGTCTATAAGCTGAAGCTCTTCTTTTATCTCTTCTAGCCTTACTTGTTTTTCGCTTTGGTACAGCCATTACAAACACCTCCTTAATTCTTTGGCAAAAATTCCTTTAATTTTTCAAGCCTTGGATCAATATTTTCAATTGTGCAATCACACTTGGATCTATTTAAGTCTGTTCCGCATTTGGGGCATAGACCTTTACAATCCTCCTTGCATAAGGTCTTCATAGGTAAAGAAAGTATGATTTGGTTTATAGTATAATCCTTTAAGTCTAATAAATTGTCCTCATAGAAGATTAATTCGTCGAAGCCTTCATCTTCCACTTCGTCTTCATCTTCTTTCTTTCCCTCTACAAGTTTTCCAGATAAAGCTGTCTTAACATTTTTTGTAGTTGGTTTTAAGCATCTGTGACAAATCTCATCATATTTATATGAGATTCTAATGTTTATTATTTTATCCCCATCTACTCTTAAGACTTCACCTTCATATTCAACTGGCTCAACTATAGTTATATTACTATTATTTAGATCCAAGTCTTCTAATTTTATTCTTCCGTCAAAGTGCAAACTTTCAACGGCATTATCAAGAAAACTTGATAGGTCAATTTTCATTTATTTCACCTCTAAACTAACAAAGATAATTATATATAAGGAGGCATCTATTTGTCAAGCTAATATTATTTAGATACTAACTCTAAGGTATCCCTAGCTATCATTAATTCCTCATTAGTGGGTATTACGAAAATAGAAGCTGAAGTTAAATCCCTATTTAGTTGAGCCTCTTCTCCCCTAACTTTTCTGTTTAATTCTGGGTCAATTCTGATATTTAGACATTCTAGCCCTTCACAAATTTTCTCTCTAATATAGCTAGAGTTTTCCCCTATTCCAGCAGTAAATACTAAGGCATCTATACCGCACATGGTAGCAACATAAGCTCCTACATATTTTTTAACCCTGTTAACAAATACATCTAAGGCTAGTTTTGCTCTCTCGTTTCCTTTCTCTGCAGCTTCCTCCAAATCTCTAAAATCGCTACTAATTCCTGAAATTCCCAGAACTCCAGATCTTTTGTTTAACATTTCATTTACTTCATCAAAAGTAATTCCTTCCTTATCCATAATAAATGGAATTATTGCTGGGTCAATATCGCCTGATCTAGTTCCCATAGCTAAGCCTTCTAAAGGGGTGAATCCCATACTAGTATCAATTGATTTACCGCCTTGAACTGCACATACACTGGCACCATTACCTAAATGGCAGGTAACAATATTTAAGTCTTTTATATCTTTTCCTAGTAATTCAGCAGCCCTTAAGGAAACATATTTATGGGATGTCCCATGGAAACCATATCTTCTAATTTTATATTTTTCATAATACTCATAGGGTATTGGATATATATAATTATCTGGTTCCATAGTTTGATGGAATGCTGTGTCAAATACTGCTACCATTGGAGTATCAGGCATTAGCTCTTTACACGCTTCTATACCAGTAATGTTTGGTGGATTATGCAAGGGTGCTAATTCAGCACATTCATATAGGACTTTCATAACCTCGTCATCTATAATAACTGATGATGCAAAAGTTTCTCCCCCATGAACAACCCTATGTCCAACAGCCCCTATTTCATCTAAAGATTTTATAGCTCCATGTTCTTCATCTACTAAGGCTTTTAGTACTAAGCCTAGGGCTTTTTTATGATTTTCTAAGGGTTCTTCTATAACAACCCTTTCCTTACCTGTTGTATCATGTTTTATTCTAGAACCTTCGATACCAATTCTTTCAACTAGTCCTTTACATAATAATTTTTCGCCATTCATATCTAGAAGTTGATATTTTAGTGACGAACTACCACAATTGATTACAAGAATTTTCATACTTTTTCCTCCTATTTCATTGTTTTATCATATTTAAATAATATTATATTTGTGTTAAAAAATCAACATGATATAATTAAAGAAAACGAATTTTGGAGGTAGCTATGACTGTAGTAGGATTTATTACTGAGTATAATCCCTTTCATTTTGGTCACAAGTACCACCTTGAACAATCGAAAAAGAAAACTGGAGCAAATTTTACAATTGCCATAATGAGCGGTTCCTTCGTTCAAAGAGGTGAACCATCTCTAATCGACAAATGGACTAAGGCCAAAATGGCAGTTGATAATGGTGTAGATTTAGTCCTTGAACTGCCCTTTATTTATGCCACACAAAGTGCGGAACTATTTGCATACGGTGGCGTAAAACTAATGGATAGTTTAAATGTAGTTGACTATATATCCTTTGGCAGTGAACTAGGTGAAATAGAGCCTCTATACAATATAGCTACTATTTTAATCGAAGAGCCACCATATTTTAGGGAAAGACTTAAATCTAAGCTGTCTAAGGGTGCATCCTACGCTGCAGCAAGAAGTGATGCCACAATAGAATATATTAAATCAATTTCTTCAGATTTTCAATATGATTATAAGGAAATATTAACCAATCCAAATAATATCTTGGGCATCGAATATATAAAATCATTAATAAAAACAAATTCTAAAATTAAACCTGTAACTATTAAAAGATCTGGAAGCAACTATAAAGATACAAATATTGGCCAAGGTTTTGCCAGTGCTACTGCCATTAGGTATTCAATCAGGAATAAAAATTTAAGTTCTATAAAAGATATTGTGCCTAAAGAAACATATTTTTATCTAAAAGAATTTTTTGACCAACATTATAATTATAACTTTTTAGAGAATTATAATCAAATATTTCTTTATTTGTTAAGAACTATTAATAAAGACATTTTAAAACAATATATGGATATTGAGCAAGGCTTAGAAAATAGGTTAGTAGAATTTAGTCATAAATATAACGATATTAGACAAATTATTGACAATACCGTTACAAAAAGGTATCCCCGAACTAGGATACAGAGGATTTTAATTCAATTACTAAATCGATTAGATGAAGATACCTTTAAATATTTAAATGATAAATTTCCCTCTTACATAAGAGTATTGGGAGCTAATAAAAAGGGTTTGATCCTTATAAATAGAATAAAAGAAAAGTCTTCTTTACCTATAATAACTAAATTTGCTGACTTCAAATATTATAATAATAAGGCATTGGAAGAAATCCTTTTATATGATAAAAGGGCAACTGACTTGTTCTATCTTGGATTAAATAGTCCTGCCTCAAGATCTAATATGGATTATTTTACTTCTCCATATATAAAAGAATCATAATAATCTTTATCCTCTCATAAATTATCTATGGGAGGAATAAAGATGGGCGCAAAAACAGAAGATACTAAGCTTTTTACAAAATTAATATTTTTATTAATTATTATTATCCTATTAATAGGAGTGATATTAAATCCAACCCTTTCTTTACAAGGTGCTAAAGATGGTATTTTAATATGGATTAATATTTTGTTACCCTCCTTGCTTCCCTTTTTCATAATATCAGAGATGTTAATTGGCCTTGGTTTTGTAGATTTTATTGGAAAACTCCTAAAACCCCTTATGAAGCCCATATTCAATGTACCTGGTGAAGGAGCCTTTCCTTTAACCATGGCTATGCTCTCTGGCTATCCTGTAGGTGCTAAGCTAACTTCAAGGCTGCGTGAAAATAGATTGATTACCAAGGAAGAGGGTAATAGGCTTATATGTTTTTCCAGCACATCTGGACCCCTGTTTATGCTTGGAGCCGTAAGCATCGGTATGCTTGGGGATTCAAGTCTAATACCTTTAATAATTTTACCCCATTATTTATCCATATTGATAATAGGTTTATTTATTGGCTCATCTAATTTAAAGGATAAAGAAGAGACATTTTTAAATGAAAATGAAAACCTGATTCAAGAACTTCAGAAAACTTACCTAACTTGGATAAAAAGAAAAAAATCCATAGGTTCTTTGATAACTAATAGTGTCAAAGAAAGTATGGATTCTATATTAATAATTGGTGGCTTAGTTATTTTTTATTCAGTACTAGTGGAGATCTTGTTTAATTTAAATTTAATATATAATATTATAATAAAGATAAGTAATTTTTTCTCTACAGACATTCAGTTTTTAAAGGGTGTAATAGTTGGTTTTATTGAAATGACTACAGGCTGTAAAAATATTGCTGAAGCTAATATAAATATCCTATATAAAATTTTAGCTATAAATTTTGTAATAGGTTGGAGTGGTATATCTGTTCATAGTCAAGCCCTAAGCTTTATTAATAATACAGATTTAAATGGAAAACTTTATATTGCATCTAAGTTTTTCCATGGATTATTGTCCGCTATTCTTGGATTTGTCCTATATACTTTTAAATTTAGTGATTATATACAGCCTGCTTTTTCAAACAATATACAATTGTATAGCGAATTTCACTTATTTAATTGGATTTCCCTGGTGTTAAAATCTACAAAGCTTGTCCTAATGTTAAATCTATATATATTATTAGTATCAATCTTTATATACCTATTATCTAAACCATCAAAAGCAAAAAGTTAGTTACCCTTAAGTTCCTTCCTATTGTCATTTAATACCTGAATAAGTTTTTTTAGGTTTTCCTGAGTCTCTTCAAGTATACTGTCAGCATATTCTAAAGCACCTAATCTAATATCCTTTGCATTTGATTGGGCCTTAGAAATAATTTCCTCTGCCCTAGCATTTGCTAGTTTTATTACTTCCTGTTCTTCTATTAATTCTTCAAGCTTATATTCAGCTTCTTTTAGCATTGTATCTGCATCTTTTTGAGCCTGTGCCAAAATCCTCTGCCTTTCTTCCTTTATCCAAGCAGCCTGCTTAATTTCATCAGGTAATTTTATTCTTATTTCCTTTATTATTTCCAATACTTCTTCTTTATCTATCATCACCTTACCAGAGAAAGGTACAGTAGTTCCTGCTTCAATGATGTCCTCTATTTCATCAATTAACATTAAAATATCCATTCTAAAGACCTCCTTTGAATTTGTCCTTAAGGGCTTCTTCTACAACCTTTGGTACAAAGCAAGAAAAATTCCCATTTAGTTGAGCAATTTCCTTCACTATACTAGAGCTTAGAAAAGCATATTTACTATCTGACACTAAGAAAAGAGTCTCTATTTTAGGATTTAATTTTCTGTTAACTAAGGCCATTTGCATCTCATATTCAAAATCAGAAACTGCCCTAAGACCTCTAATCATAGTAAAACAATTTTTCTTAACTGCATAATCTGAAAGCAAACCTGAAAAAAAGTCTATTTCCACATTTGGTAGATGTTTAGTTACTTCAACTAGTAGGTCTATCCTTTCTTCCACAGTAAATATTCCTTTTTTAGATGGATTGTTCAATACTGCCACTATTAAATGGTCTAATTTTTTTGCAGCTCTTTCTATAATATCTAAATGACCATAGGTCACAGGATCAAAACTACCAGGATAAATAGCATTCATAAAGCTTCACCTACTTTTCTTATAAAATGTTATAGTCTTAGTCCCATATTTTCGAGAATCTACTTTAATAAAATTATATACTTCATCTTCTGTAGAAAGCTCAGATTCATGCTCAATTATAATCAGTCCGTCATCATCTAAAATAGCTTCTTTGCTGATACTATGTAATAATTTATCTATATATCCATCTTGCCTAAAGGGTGGATCTAGATAGATATAATTAAAGCTTACTCCTTCCACTTTTAGGTGTTTTATGGCTGTAAGAAAGTCTTTTTTTATAACCTTACTTCGGTCTAAGAATTTTGTTCGGGTCAAATTTTCATAAATTAACCTAATACTGTCAGTGGAATTATCAATAAAATAACAAAATTCAGCACCTCTACTTAAAAATTCAATACCTATGGAGCCAGTCCCTCCAAAGCCATCTAATACAATAGCTCCTTCATCTATAACACCTAGTATATTAAAAACTGATTCCTTGATTCTATCCTCCGTTGGTCTTATATTTGTTCCCTTTGGAGATTTTAAGCGTTGTCCCTTTCTAATTCCTGATATAACCCTCAATGTTTTCCACCTCATGCTTGATACAATAGTATTTTACCATAAATTATCAATATTTGAATAGTCTTAATTGAAAACTATTTCTTTACCAGCTTTGCTAAATAATTGTTGAATTTTATGTCTGATTTTTTCATATCCTATTTTCTCCAATTTGGGATCTTTTAAAATAATTTCCATTGCTTCTTTTTGTGCTAGTTTTAATAAAGCCATATCAGTAAATAAGTTGGCAACCTTTAATTCTGGTAATCCATGTTGTCTAGTGCCAAAAAATTCACCAGGTCCCCTCAATTCTAAGTCTTTTTCCGAAATTACAAAACCATCGGTGGTGCTTTGCAATATCCTCATTCTTTCCCTAGATATTGGATTGTTACTTTCATTTATTAATATACAATAAGACTGATAATTACCCCTACCAACCCTGCCCCTAAGTTGGTGAAGCTGGGCTAAGCCAAACCTTTCAGCATTGTAAATCACCATTATATTGGCATTAGGTACATTTACTCCCACTTCTATAACTGTGGTGGATACCAGTATATCAATTTCATGGTTTTTAAATTCTTCCATGATTAAATCCTTTTCTCTTGGTTTCATCTTACCATGAAGTAGGCCTACCCTAAAGCTTGGAAATACCTTATCACTAAAATTTAAATATAAGTCCTCTGCTGCCTTAACAGTTAAAGTATCACTTTCTTCTATTAGAGGACATACAATATAGGCTTGCCTACCTTCTAAAACTTGCTTTTCTACAAATTTGTTTACCCTTTCAATCATTTGTGGACCTACTGCATAAGTTTCAATTTCCTTTCTACCAGGAGGTAGCTCATCGATAATGGAGATATCTAAGTCCCCATATAAAATCAGAGCCAAGGTTCTTGGTATAGGAGTGGCAGTCATCACAATAATATCAGGATTCCTGCCTTTTTGAGTTAACAATGCTCTTTGTTTCACTCCAAACCTATGCTGTTCATCTGTTATGGCAAGGCCAAGATTATGAAATTCTACATTATCTTGTATTATGGCATGGGTGCCTACTAGTACATCTATTGCTCCTTCCCTTAGTCTTCCTAATATTTCCTCCTTCTTCTTTTGGGGAACACTACCTATTAAGAGTTCAACTTCTATATCATATCCTTTATAAAACTTCTTCAAGGATTCAAAATGCTGAGTAGCCAGTATTTCTGTTGGAGCCATCATAACAGCTTGATAACCAGACTTTACTGCTTTAAAAATAGCTATGACAGCTACAACAGTCTTTCCTGAACCTACGTCTCCTTGAACTAATCTATTCATTTGAATATCCTTTTCCATATCCTCCTCTATTTCTTTAACTACTTTCCTTTGGGCCCTAGTAAGCTTAAAGGGTAAATTTTCAATGAATTCATCTATTTCATCCAGTTTTTTAAACCTTATACCATTTTTAGAATTGATATTTTTGTTCTTTAGTAAGAAAAGCCCCATTTGCAAAACTAATAGCTCTTGGAAAGAAAGTCTTCTTTTTGATTTTTCTAATAAGGACTTATTTTTAGGAAAATGTACATTATAAATTGCCTCTTTTATTCCCATGAGATCATACTTATTTATTATTTCCTGTGGCAAAAATTCATCCACGTAATTTAAGTATTTTTCCATCGCACTTTGAACTAGTTTTATTATTTCATTATTAGTTATACCTTCAGTTAAAGGGTATATAGGTACTATTCTACCAATTTTCTCCCTTGCTCCAGTTTTTTCATATATGGGATTAACTATTTGCAGCTCTCCACCCATCCTGTTTATTTTTCCGTTTACAACTAGTTTTTCTCCAATAAAAAACTTATCCTTCAAATATTCCTGGTTAAACCAAACTAGATAACCATTATAAGAAATATCCCTAATTGGAATTTTTAGTATTGATAGATTTTTCCTAGGCCTAATTATTTTTGGCTCTCCAAGGATTTCCACTTCTAAACTTGCCTTTTCTCCCACTGTGCACTCTCTAAGGGTTTTAAACTGGGTCCTATCTTCATAATCCCTCGGTATATAGTATAGTAAATCCTCTATGGTATTAATGCCTAATTTTCTAAGCTTATAAGCCCTTTTAGGGCCAACGCCCTTTAAATATTGTATATTCGTCGATAAAGGTTCCATTTATTAACCTCCGTATGCAAATATTTCCTTTTAAAAAACCCTACCAAAAGGCAGGGCATTATTCAACGGAAAATATATAATAATAAATTGGTTGACCACCATAAATTAATTCAATATCAATATCAGGATATCTATCGGATAATTGGCCTTCTAAATCCTTAGCCATTTCCTCTCCTATTTCATCGCCGTAAAAAATTGTTACCAAAGAAGTATCATCATCTATCATATTCTCCAGTAGCTCCAATGATACCAAGTTAATGTCTTTACCACTTGCTATTATATCACCTTCTGATATACCTATAATATCGTTTTTATTTATTATTGTATCATTGTATTCAGTATCCCTTACAGAGTAAGTAACTTGCCCTGTTTTAACATCTTGAATTGCTTCCGTCATACTTTCTAGATTTTCTTCAAAATTTTTCTCCTCATCAAAGGCTAGTAAGGCTGAAATTCCCTGTGGAATAGACTTAGTTGGGATAACAGCAACATTTTTATCGCTAAGCTCCTTGGCCTGTTCCGCTGCTAAAATTATGTTTCCGTTATTAGGAAGAATGAAAACATTCTCTCCCTTTGTATCATTAACGGCCTTTAGTATATCCTCGGTGCTAGGATTCATAGTTTGACCACCAGAAACTAACCTGTCTACATTTAAACCCTCAAAAACCTTGTCAAGGCCTTCTCCTACAGAAACTACTACAAAGGAGTATTTTTTTACACCTTCATTGACAGGATTATTGATATCTGAAGAAGCTTTTAATAGGACCTCTTCATGTTGATATCTCATGTTATCTATTTTTATATCAGTTAATTCTCCTAATTTTAATGCTTTTTCAAGCACTAGTCCAGGGTTATTTGTATGGACGTGGACTTTAATTAAGCCTTCTCCACCTACAACTAATAGAGAGTCTCCGTGTATGGATAATTCCTCCCTAAATACATCTATATCCTTATACTCAGTATTTATAATGAACTCAGTACAATATCCATATTCTATAAAATCAGTATCTATTGGTTCTTTATGGGTAGTTTCTAAATGAATCTTAGGTTCTTCAACCTCAATATGAATATCTTCAATACCTGCTAAGGCATTATAAGCACCTGTAAAAAGATAGACCAACCCCTTTCCGCCAGCATCCACAACTCCTGCTTGCTTTAAGACCGGTAACATGTCTGGTGTTTTGTTTAAAACCCTATTGCCATGCTCTATAATCCTTTTAAGGAAGGTTAAAATGTCCTTTTCCTCTCTATAAATTGAAAGTGCAAATTCACCGATTTCCCTTGCAACAGTCAAAATAGTACCTTCCGTTGGTTTCATTACGGCTTTATAAGCAGTATCAGCTGCTAGTTTTAAAGCATGGGCAAGTGATTTAGTATCTACTTCTACTTTTCCATCTAAGCCATTTGCAAATCCCCTAAAAAGCTGAGATAGGATTACACCTGAATTTCCTCTAGCACCCATTAGAGAACCGTAAGAAGTAGCTGAAGCAATTTTTGCAACATCGTTATCATCAAGGCTAAGCCCATGTTTAATGGCAGAATTTACTGTAAGAGACATATTAGTTCCCGTATCTCCATCAGGGACAGGAAAAACATTTAAAGAGTTTACTTCCTCTTTATTTTTATCTAAATATTTAGCTGCTCCTAATAAAGCTTTTTTAAACAATACTCCATCTAGTATTTCGATTTTCAATTATAGTACCTCCTTAAACTACCTTTCTACTCTAATTCCCTGTACATGTACATTTATTTTGTCTACTTTGAAACCAGTTAAATTCTCCACACTGAACTTAACCTTTTCTATTATATTTTCAGCTACTACTGAAATCTTAACTCCATATTCTAAAATCACATGTAAATCGATAATCAATGAATCTCCTTTAGAATTGACTTTTACACCCTTTGATAGGGAATCCCATTTTAACAACTCAAATAAACCATCAGCTGCATTTTTAGAAGCCATACCTACAATACCATAGCTTTCCATTGCTGAAATACCTGCAAGGGTGGCAATAACATTATCGTCAATGCTGATAGTCCCAAACTGATTCTTGATTTTGGCTGGCATTAAAAATCGCCTCCTCTAATTAAATATCCATACTTTATTTTACCCTAAAAAAAATAATAGTTCAACTAATTCATAAGTTATTTCAAATATTATAATACATTTTAGTTGCATTAATGTGGAATGATATGTTAGAATATAATGTGTTGTTGTTAAAAGTGAAAATATGCTTTTGTGGATTTATAGTTTTAAGGAGGTGTATTTCATGGCAAAGGTATGTGAAATCTGCGGAAAGGGAAAAGTGTTTGGTAATAAAGTTACTTTCTCAAATAAAAAGAATTCAAGAAGCTGGTCTCCAAATATTAGAAGAGTAAGAGCAGTTGTAAAAGGCGAAGCTAAAAGAATAAATGTATGTACCAGATGTTTAAGATCAGGTTATGTTGAAAGAGCATTATAATACAAAAACTCAAATAAGGCTTACCATTTTATCTTTTTAATTAGTGGTAGCCTTATTTTAGTTTTAAAATCAATGCCCCCATTATTAATAACCCCAAGCCTATTAATATCAATACTGCTTCTATAGGTAGGAAATTTATGATAATTAATATGCCAACTGCACATAAGGTTATTCCAATTATTTTTCTTGTTTTTTGTCGATACCTATAATAAAATTTCCACATCCATGGCACCTCCAATATGGCTTATTATATTTTATTCATTATATTAGATAAAAGTTACAAAAAAAAACTTAAGGCCAAACCTTAAGTTTTAATCCTTAGAGATAAATACTAAAGCTTTACCTGAATGAATTTTTATTTTACCGCAATCTTCTATAATCCTATTACTTATACCGTAGGTAGAACCGAATTCTATTTTCCCCTTATTTAAGTTGTAGAAAAATCCTTCAAGAGATACAACAACACCTTTTTCAGATATAGGTATTATGGAAACATAGGAATTTTCCATGTATTCAATCTCTAGATACTCATCTACTAATTGAATAATATTATTATCATCTATTATTTTTCCCTTTACTCCCCTCTCCAATAATGTGTTTAGCAATAGGATGTTAGCCATTGTATGGTCCATCCTAGTGCCTGTAACTCCCATAAAGGTTATTTCATCAAAGCCCCTATCTAGTAAGTATTCTAGGGCAAGAGCAGTATCGGTATCATCTTTAATAGATGGAAATAATTTAACTTGAATGCTTTTATTTTTTATATAGTCTAAGCCTAGTTGACTTATAGAATCTAAGTCACCTAAGACTAAATCTGGTTCAGCATTTAATTTTATTAAATATTCAATTCCACCATCGGCACAGATTATAAAATCTGAAGTGTCTATTTCTTTTTTTAATCTGTCATAATCTTTAATGGTGCCATTTGATATAATTAAGCCTTTCATTAAATCAATCCTTCATTAAGATTTAAGAACTCTTTGTAATGGTTTCCATATAATAAATATTACTATAAATGAAATTATAAATTCAGGCACTAAATAAAATGCATTATATTGGATAGAATAAATCCAAGGGTTTTTATCTCCAGCATATTCAGCAAAGAATACAACTCCAGATAAAACGTGACATACCATTCTGCCAAAAATTCCTAAAAAAATCGATAGAAAAATCCTTATATACTTATTGAAAGAATCCTTTTCTTTAAAATGAAATATAATGCCAGCCAATCCTAATAATCCAAAAGCCAGTGGATAGTCTAGTAAAAATTGAATAGGATGATAAAAATATGGTTCTAGAATAAACTGTAAGATTCCATGGCAAGCCCCTATGGCCAATCCTGGCACTATACCCCAACGTATGGCAAATAATATTATTGGAATCATACTACCAGCTGTAACTGATCCACCCATTGGGGCGTCATAAATTTTTAGATAGCTTAGAATTGTAGCTAAGGCTATCATCATTCCCCCTTCAGCTAAGATCCTTACCCTTAATCTTTTTTTCATATATATATCCTCCTTTAAATAATTTATCCCATTACCAGCGTAGGCAATGGGTATATTTAAAGGAAAATATACACACACTTCCCTACGCTAGCATTATCTAGGTCAGGTAATAAGGGTCGGGATTTAACCCCTCTCAGCCTTAATGGCTCCCCTAGTGTTTATCTACTCAATTATCTATTTAATTATCTATATTATACCAATTGTAAAATAGAATTACAATCTTTTAAATTCTTTTACTCTCTGCTCAATATTTTCTGCATTGAATATGTCAGAACCTACCACTAATAAATCAACACCCCAGTCTAAGATAGCCTTAGCATTGCTTAGTTTTACTCCTCCATCTACTTCTAAAATAATATCTAAATTTCTTTGGTCAATGATTTTTCTAATCTTTTTTATTTTTCTATCCATCTGATTAATAAAAGATTGTCCACCAAAGCCTGGATTTACTGTCATGATCAAAATCAAATCTATGTCTTCTAAAATATATTCTAGGGTTTCCAATGGAGTTGTAGGATTTAATGAAACTCCTGCCATTATGCCATAGGATTTTATTTCTTGTATTGTCCTATGAAGATGAATTGTGGCTTCTTGGTGTACAGTAATTATATCAGCACCTGCCTCGACAAAATCCTTTATAAATCTTTCTGGCCTATCAATCATCAGATGCACATCAAATGGAAGCTCAGTTACTTCCCTTATTTTTTTTATTACGGGAGCTCCAAAAGTTATATTTGGAACAAAGATTCCATCCATTACATCTAAATGTAGATAATCAGCTCCACCACTTTCTACTTTCCTTATTTCACCTTTTAAATCAGCAAAATCTGCTGAAAGTAAAGAAGGGGCTATTTTAGCCATTTTAGTACCTCCTATATTTTCTTATCTCCTGTAGAAAATCTAGATAGCTTTTATATCTAGTTTCTGGTATATTCCCTAATTCCACTTGCTTTTTAACAGCACAATCTGGTTCATTCTCATGTAAACAACTAATAAACCTGCAATCTAATCCATATTTTCTTATCTCTATAAAGTAATCCCTTAACTCTATTTCATCCTCTATAAAACTTAAATTCAAGGACCCAAATCCTGGAGTATCAAGGACATAGGCAGTTTTATCTAATTCCAATAACTCCACATGTCTTGTTGTATGTCTGCCTCTTTTTGTTTTAGCACTAACATCTCCAGTTTTTAGTTCAAAATCATTATTAATAGAGTTCAGTAAAGATGATTTACCTACCCCAGAAGGGCCAGCAAAAACTGATATATTATTATTTAAGCTTTCTCTTAATTTATCAATACCTAATTTTGTTTTTGTACTTGTTCCTATAACATCATAGCCTATTTCCATATACATATCCATTATTTCTTTTGCCTTATTTGGATCTAAATCTAATTTATTGATACAGATAAGAATATTTAAACCTTCTTTTTCAGCCATAACTAAAAATTTATCTAATAACCAAGTATTAATGATAGGCTTTTTTATACTCATTACTATTATTACCTGGGTTACATTTGCTACCGGTGGCCTAAGTAATTGAGTTTTTCTAGGAAATATTTTTTCTATATATCCAGTATTATCTTCATGGTTGATTCTTATAAGTACCCTATCTCCGATTAAGGGGGTCAGATTTTCTTCCCTAAAGAGCCCCCTTGCTCTACACTCAATTATATCTTCTTCAGTTTTTACATAATAAAAACCACCTATGCCTTTTATTATTATACCTTCAACCATAAAAGCCCCCTATTCTTCTTTAGGAATAGTAGTTTGATATATATCATCATAATATATTTCAAACAGTGCTCCAACTTTGCCTTCTAGGGTAATGATAGCTACTCCATCACTTGCTTTATGCTTTTTATTATACACCACTTGACTAACCCCATCTTGAATTCTAATGATTTTGATTGATGTTTCTTCCCTATCTTGTAAGGGTGTTAAGGTAAAAGTAATTGGAGTTTCTTCTACTAAATCAATTTCATCGTCTCCTTCTTCCGTTTCTTCCCTACCACTACTTACATATAAATCAACTGCTGTTTTTGTTTCCAACTCAGTACCGGGCTCATAGTTTTGCCATACCACTATATCCTTTTCATACTCATCGCTAGGTTGATATACTATTTCACCTTCCACAAGGTCTAATTCTTTTAGAATTCGCTTTGCATCTTCAATACTCTTTCCTATTAGGTTATCCATTAGGACGTATTTTGTTTCTTCCCCTTGGCTTACAATTAATTTTACAGTAGTACCTGGTTTTACTTCTGTACCACTTTCGGGGAATTGTTCTATGACAACATCTACTGGTACTGTATCAGAATATTCGTATTCAATTTCTACTTCAAGGTTTGCATTGACCATTAAATCTTTTGCATCTCTTACATCTCTGTTAACTCCACTTGGCACCTTAACTAAAGCTTCTCCTTCATTGATTAGGACCTCTATAGGAAAATCTTTCTTAACAGTAGTATTTGGATCAACGCTTTGATATATTACTTCACCAGGATTGAAATTATCATTTCTTCCAGTTCCCTTAACTACAAATTTTAATCCCAAGTCCTCTATTTTCTTCCTAGCTTCTGCTTCATCTAAACCTATGATGTCTGGAACCACAACTTCCTCAGTCAATAGAAAATCCTTTAATTTGTAATAACCAAAGAATATACTAAATGCCAATAAAAAAGCTAAGAGAATACCTAAAAAAACAACTTTTATTGTACCATCTTTCTTTTTCTTCTTCCTTTTATTTTTCATATAAACATCATCCTCTACGTTGACAGCTGGCATAATCTTTGTATGAGAATCGAGGTTATCTATATTGTTTAATATAGGCTCCTCTTTATTGGACTTAATCTTCTTTAGATCCCTAATTAAGTCACCAATGCTATTATATCTATCAGCTTGTCTTTTTTGAACTGATTTTAATATTATATTTTCAAAACCAAGAGGTATACTTGGATCTATTTCCCTAGGCGGCACTATATCTTCTTGTACATGTTTCAATGCTACTGTAATAGGACTTTCACCTTGATAAGGTAGTACTCCTGTAACCATCTCATACATAACTATACCTAGTGAATAGATATCAGACTTATCATCAGTATATCCTCCCCTTGCTTGTTCAGGAGAGAAATAATGGACAGAACCTAGTACATTAGAAGTAGTAGTAACTGTGGAGCTTGTAGCTGCTCTAGCAATTCCAAAGTCTGTAACTTTTACCCTGTTGTCATCTGTAATCATAATATTATGTGGTTTTATATCCCTATGAAATATTCGATTGCTGTGAGCATGTTGTAAGGCTTCTGCTATTTGATAGGAATAATCAATAGCTAAATCTATTGGCAATTTTCCCTTTTCTTTAATTATTTCTTTTAAAGTCTTCCCCTTTATGTATTCCATTACTATATAATATATCTTATTATTGCCGTCTTCTTCAAAACCAACGTCATATATATTGACTATATTAGGATGTGATAATCTGGCTGCTGCTTGAGATTCTCTCCTAAACTTCCTAACAAATTCTTCATCGTTTACAAATTCTTCCCTTAAAATTTTTATTGCTACAAATCTATCTAAAAGCCTACACTTGGCTTTATAAACTAAGGCCATGCCTCCTCCGCCTATTTGTTCAACTATTTCGTATCTTCCACCTAGTGTTTTGCCTATCATTTTTTCACCTCTTTTAATTTAATTTAATAGCTACTACTGTGATATTGTCAAGTCCACCTTTTTGATTAGCCATATAAGCCAAGGTTTCACAGGCTTTTTGAATATCCTTCTCTTTGCTGAAGACTTGACTAATCTCAAATTCCTTTAACATATTGGATAGACCATCACTGCATAACAATAAGATATCATCTTCTTCATAATTTCTAGCTATTAAATCCATTTCAATTATACTACTGGAACCAACAGCTCTTGTAATCATATTTTTCTTAGGATGATTTTTGGCTTCTTCTTTAGTTATGCTGCCAATTTTAATCAATTCATTTACAAAAGAGTGGTCCTCTGTTATCTGTATTATATTGTCTTTTTTAATTAAATAAGCTCTACTATCTCCAACATGACCTATAAATATTTCATTTTTAAATATATAGGCTAGTGTTATTGTTGTACCCATTCCTTTGCAGTTTTCATTCTCTAGGGATTTAAGATAGATCTTTGTATTTGCCTCTTCTATTGACCTTTTAATTATATCAAATATTATCTCTTTACTTGTTAATAGGTCCTTATTTTCCAAAAATTTTTTTTCAATAATTCTCATGGCCATGCTACTAGCTATTTCACCTGCATTGTGTCCTCCCATTCCGTCTGCTACCATATATAAGGGAAGAGACAAATCCTTAGATGCATAATAAGCATCTTGATTTTTTTCCCTAGCCTTTCCTATGTCTGACACAGCACCACTAACCATAATACCACCCCATTGAAATTTAGTAATTGTTTTCCTGGGTGACAGACCTTCTTAATTGTCCACATGAAGCACTAATATCTCCACCCATCTCTCGCCTAATGGTAATTGAAATATCGAACTTTTTTAACTCTCTTTGTACTCTTTCTATATTTTTTCCACTTGGCCTGTCCTCATTAAATTCACGAATTGGATTTAGAGGAATTAAATTTATATGACATTTCATACCCTTTAAGATTCTTCCTAATTCTAAAATGTCTATATCCCTATCGTTTACATTTTCAATTAAAGTATATTCAAAGGTAATTCTCCTCTTAGTTTTATTCCCATAATACCTGCATGCTTCAATTAATTCATCAATTGAATACCTTCTAGCTATGGGCATGATTTTTTTCCTATCTTCATCAAAGGGTGAATGTAAAGATATGGATAGGGTTATGGGTAAATTTTCCTCTGCCAAATCATAAATCCTTGGAACGATGCCACAAGTAGATAGAGTAATATTCCTTAAACTTATATTATGACCTTTTGGATGATTTATTATTTCAATGAACTTTAAGGTGTTTTCATAGTTGTCTAAGGGTTCCCCACTACCCATTAAAACAATATTTGAAATTTTTATATTTAAGTCTTTCTCAGCCAAGTAAATCTGGTTAAGCATTTCAGCTGGTGTTAAATTTCTTATTAATCCTTCCTTAGTAGAAGCACAAAAAGAGCATCCCATCTTACAGCCTACTTGAGTGGAAATACAAATTGAAAACCCATGTTTATATTCCATAACAACTGATTCAATAATATTCATATCTTCAAGCAAGAATAGGTATTTGGACGTGTTGTCTATCTTAGATACATATTTTTTATATATGTCAATTTTTCTCACTCTTATTATATCTTTTAGTCTATCTCTTAAATTCTTTGGCAATTGATGTAATTCGTCAATATCTGTATTTCTGTTCCTATGGATGTATGTGAAAATTTGTTCTGCCCTATAAGATTTTTCACCTAATTCAACCATCATTTCCTTTAGTTCATCTAAGGATAAACTGTTTATTTCTATTTTATCCAAGTAATCACCTCAGTGCTTCCTAATATTATATTATACATAATAATCAAATATATATCTATCTTTCTTTTATCATTTTAGCAATAAAAAACCCATCGGTATTATGGATATGGGGATATAATTGGATAAAACCATGTTTCATGCTTTCTTCCTCTTCTAATCCCTTTACCAGATCTTCAAAATTAACTAATCTAAAATTCTTATTTTCCTCAATAAATTGATTTACCATATTAATATTCTCATCTTTTTCTATGGTACATGTACTATATATTAAGATACCTCCAACTTTTAAATATTCCTTAGCATTGTTTAAGATGTTTCTTTGAATCTTTGTTAATTCTTCTATATCTTCTTCTCTTCTATACCATTTAATTTCTGGCTTTCTCCTAATTAAGCCAAAGCCAGAACAAGGGGCATCCACTAGGACATAGTCTGCAATATTTTTTAGAGACTTGTTAAATTTTGTAGCATCACCAGTAAATGCTTCTATAATGTCTATACCTAGTCTTTTGGCGTTATCTTCTATTAGCCTAATCCTGTGTTCATAAAAGTCCATGCTTAGGATTTTGCCTTTATTTTTCATTATTTGTGCTATGTGGGTAGCTTTACCCCCTGGAGCACTACAAAGATCAAGTACGACACTACCTTCATTTGGATTCATTATTTGTCCGACTAAGGCACTGCTTTCATCTTGTATAATGAAATAACCTAATCTATATTCTTCCGTTTCTGTAAGCCTTAGGGGATTTTCTATAATTAAAATATCATGGCAATATTTCCCCTCTTTAATCTTAAATCCATGTCCCTCTAGCCTATTCTTTAATTCATATTTATTAATCTTAAGAGTATTAACCCTTATGTTTAGTTTGGAATAGCTATTATTTTCCCTACACAAGCTTTCCGTAAATTCCTCTCCAAATTCCTTAATCCACCTATCTACCAACCATTTTGGATGAGAATATTTTATAGAAATATAACTTAATCTGTCTTTTTCATCAATTTCCATAAATTTTTCTTTGCTTCTACTAATATTTCTTAAAACTCCATTTACAAAAGCTATGGTACCCTTATGTCCATGAACCTTGGCTAATTTTACAGATTCATTGACAGCTGCACTTGAGGGTATCCTATCCATAAATACAAGCTGGTAAATTCCAATTTTTAGTATAATGAGAATTTTAGGATGTATTTTTCTTAAAGGTATTTTAGATGCCCTTGATATTATATAATTTAAATATAGATCGTTTTCCAATACTCCATAGACTATTTCCCTGACTAAGTTCTCTTCCTTTGGATTAATTTCTTTACTTAAATGTTTCTTTATGGAGATATTTGAAAAAGCTTGATTCGAAAAAATATCATAAAGAATTTTAAATGCCAATTCTCTAGAACCCTGCACCATTTTAACACTCCTAATATATAATTTAAAAAAGGGGGCTTTCTATCCCCCTTAATCCCTTCTTCTACCTGTTAATACCAATAATCTCAACAATTGTCCTACAGCTACTAAGGTTGCTGCTACATAGGTAAGAGCTGCAGCAGAGAGTACTTCCTTAACTGGTTTTATTCTTTCCCTAGTTATAAATCCGTTTTCAAGCTGAACCAATGCCCTTCTACTAGCATTAAACTCAACAGGTAATGTGATTAATTGAAATGCAACTACTCCTATAAATAAGGCTATTCCTAAGTCTATGAAAAAAGGCGATATTATAAAACCTAGAAATATTAGGATCCAGGCAAATCTAGAGCCAAAACTTGCTATAGGTGCAATATTATTTCTTAAAATCAGTGGATAATAACCTTCAGCATGTTGGATTGCATGGCCTACTTCATGGGCTGCAACGCTCATAGATGCAATGCTACTTCCACTATATATATGGCTAGATAATCTTACAGTCTTTGTTCTAGGATCGTAATGGTCTGTTAGTTGACCTCGTACAGGTTCTATCTTTACATCATATAGACCATTTCTATCTAGAATCATCCTTGCTACCTGTGCACCAGTCAAATTAATTCCACTTGGCAGCCTAGAATATTTGTTATAAGCTGAACTAACTTTTAATTGGGCAAAGGCAGCTAGTAGCAATGCAGGAAGCACATATATAATCCAAGTACTATCAAGGCCCATCATTCCATAATATCCATACATTTGCATTCTCCTCTCCCTTATCTTAAAACTATGCCTTTTTCTATTGAATTTCCTCTTAAGTATTCCTCAACTGTCATTTTTCTTTTGTTTGGAAATTGAATTTCTTCTAAAACTATTTTTTTATCTTTTGTATTGACATAAATCCCATTTTTATTTACTTCTACTATTTCGCCACAAGCCCCATCTTTCACTTCATTAGTTACTGAAGCCTTGTGAATTTTTATCTTTTCTCCTTTATAATCTGTATAAGCTGAAGGCCAAGGTTTTAAACCCCTAATTAAGTTTATTATCGATTCTGCACTCCTATTCCAGTTAATTCTGCCCATGTCTTTACTTAACATGGAAGCATAAGATGAAAGGCTATGATCTTGGGGAATTTTTTCTAATTTACCTGCAACAATCCCATTTAAGGCTTCAACTATTAGTTTGCCACCAAGAATAGATAATTTGTCATGAATAGAAATGGCATCGTCATCATCTTGGATGGGAATGGCCTTAGAAAGTACCATGTCTCCTGTGTCCAATCCTTCATCCATTTCCATTATTGTAACGCCAGTTTCTTTTTCTCCATTGATAATAGCCCAATTAATTGGTGCTGCCCCTCTATATTTAGGCAGTAAAGAGGCATGTACATTATAGCATCCATATTTCGGTATTTCTAAAATAGATTTTTTCAATATTTGACCATATGCCACTACAACTATAAAATCTGGATTTATTGCTGATATCTTTTCTATAGATTCTACTGAGTTAATTGAATCAGGTTGAAATACTTCCAAACCTAATTCTAATGCCTTTTCTTTTACAGGAGTAAATTGGATTTTTTTTCCCCTTCCCTTCGGCTTATCTTTTTGAGTAACTACTAGCTTTAATTCCCATCCTTCTTTAACTAAGGCTTCTAAAGATGGAACTGCAAATTCAGGTGTACCCATAAATACAATTTTCATACTATACCTCATCATCCTCTTCTAATGTTACTTCTTCAATCATCTTGTCTATATATAAAATGCCATCTAAATGATCTATCTCATGACAAATGGCTCTTGCAAGTAAGCCAGTACCTTCTAAGAACTTTTCATTTCCTTCTATATCCAAGTATTTTATCTTCACCCATTCGGGTCTAGGCACTTTACCTGATCTGCCTGGTATAGATAAACAGCCTTCCACATCTATTATTTCTCCTTTTGTTTCAAAGATTTCTGGATTTATTAATTTTATAGGCCCATCTCCTACATCTATAACTACTGCTCGTCTCAAAACTCCCACTTGGGGAGCTGCTAAGCCTACTCCTTCTGCTTCTTTCATAGTTTCTACCATGTCGTCTAATAAAATCCTTATCCTATCATTAATTTCAGTTATTTCCCTAGATTTTTTCCTTAAAATTGGATCATCTAATAGTCTAATTTCTCTTAATGCCATATATTTTCCTCCTAAAGTATTGAATTTGGGTTGACATCTATACTGATTTTTATCCCTTCTGTATTTAATTTGTATTCATTATTTATACATACCCCTTTTATTAAGGATTTTAAACTATCAATATCCTTTTTATGCGATTTAATAAGTATTTGCCACCTAAAATTATTGTTTATTTTTTCTAAGGGGGCTGGATAAGGCCCGATTAAATATTTATTCATCTCTTCTTCATCTAACCAGTATATTCCCCCCTTAATTAAATTATATATTTCTTTAGATATTGTTTCAACCTTCACATTGTCATGACCATAGACGATTATACTAATGAGTTCTACAAAAGGTGGATATAAAAATTCCTCCCTAAGTTTTATTTCAGTATTATAAAAGCTTGTATAGTCATGGTCTTTCGAAAAAATAATGCTATAATGGTTTGGATCATAGGTTTGAAGTATAACTTTACCATCATTATATCCCCTACCTGCCCTTCCAGCCACTTGAGTGATTAATTGGAAGGTACGTTCAGGGGATCTAAAATCTGGTAAGTTTAAGGTCGTATCTGCTGCTATTATACCTACTAGGGTTACATTTTGGAAATCTAAACCCTTAGAAATCATCTGTGTACCAATTAATATATCTATCTTACCACTTTTCATATCTTCTAAAATAGCTTCATGGCTTCCCTTTTTGCTTGTAGTATCCATATCCATTCTAGCTACTTTAGCTTGGGGAAATAATTTTTTAGTGAAGTCTTCAACTTTTTCTGTCCCTATTCCAAAATATTTAATATATTTGCTCTTACAAACTGGACAAATATTTGGTGGATTAATAGCCAAGCCACAATAGTGACACCTTAACTTATTCTTATTTCTGTGATATGTCATCGATATATCGCAGTAATTACATTTTACTACATAACCACATTTTCTACAGGATACAAAGGTTGAAAAGCCTCTCCTGTTTAAAAACAAAATACTTTGTTTTCCCCTAGATAGATTTTCTTTTAAAGAATTGAAGAGTTCTTCGCTGAATATGCTTGTATTCCCTTTATTCAACTCTTCCCTCATATCTATTACTTTAATTTGTGGAAGAAGGTGATTGTTTATTCTTTCCTTTAATTCTAGAAGAGTAATATTTCCCTTCATACATTCATAATAGGTGTCTAGGGAAGGAGTGGCAGAACCTAAGACTAAAAAGCCCTTTTCTAGGTCTACTCTTTTTTTTGCTACTTCTACTGCATGATACTTAGGGTTTTGCGATGATTTATATGTTGATTCATGCTCTTCATCTATTATTATTAAACCTAAGTTTTTGAATGGGGCAAATACTGCAGACCTTGCCCCTATGGCAATTTTTACCTTTCCTTCTTTAATTTTCCTCCACTCATCAAACCTTTCTCCATAAGATAATCTACTATGTAAAACTGCTACTTGATCTCCAAACCTTCCTACAAACCTATCAATAGTTTGAGGAGTCAAAGAAATTTCTGGAACTAATATGATAGAATCCTTTCCTAAGTCCATCATTTCTTCAACAAGCTGCAAGTAAATTTCCGTTTTACCGCTCCCAGTTACTCCATGAATTAGAAATTTATTTGATTTATCTTTACCATGGAAGGAGTTTTTAATTCTTTGAAAAACATTTCTTTGACTAGGAAATAAAATATGCTTTTTATACTCTTTTATTTCTTTTTTAATTGGATTTCTTTTAACCTCTTTCTCATATAACTTAATTAAACCTTTATTTTCCAAAGATTTAATAGAATATGATGAGGCATTCATCTTTTTAGAAAAGTCTTTAAAGGAAATATCCTGAACATCATATAAAAATTTTATTATTTCCCTTTGCTTGGTGGCTCCCTTGTTAATCTCTTCTAAAATTTCACATAAGGTTTTTTCTCTATCGGTTAATTTAATCCATTTCTCCATCTTTTTTTCAACTGATGTTTTTATTTCTATGGTAGTCTGAATTAATTTCTTGTCTTCTAGTTCATTTAGGATTCTATTAATGCCAGTAATCTTCACTTCTTTCTTCAAATCATCTAGTAAAATCTTCCCCTTAGTTTTCAATAAATTTATAATCATTAGCTCATTTTTACTTAAGCCTTCATAAATGGAGTTATCAATAGCTTCAATATAAGTATTTACTTCTTTATAATCTCCTGGAGGTAATACTTGTTGAAGGGCATCAAAATATGTTGATAGGTAGTTTTCCTTCATCCATTTACTTAAGTCAATTAATTCTTTGGAAATTAGAGGCTTATCATCTAAAACATCTAGGATCTTTTTTAACTTAAATTCACTTTCAACCTCATCTAAAATTTCGATTACAATGCCCTTGATTAGCTTATTACCCTGTCCAAAGGGAACAATTACCCTCATTCCTTCTTTTACAACATCTATTAAGTCCTCGTCTATTATATAAGTAAAAGGTTTGTCTACCTGGGAAGCCCTGTTATCTATAATAACTTGTCCATACTTAACTAACAATTTAATCATTCCTTTGTATATATAATTAAAGGTTAGATAATTATCTAACCTTTATCCTCAAGTAAATATTTTACCTTATCTAATATAATCCTGGCAACACGAGTTTTATCCATTATTGGATAGTTGGTTATTTCACCATTCTTGTCGATTATGGAAATTATATTAGTATCTACGTTAAATCCTGCTCCCTCTTTACTAACATCATTGGCAACTATAAAGTCAAAGTTCTTTTCCTTTAACTTTTCCTCAGCATATTGGAATAAATTTTCTGTTTCTGCAGCAAAGCCAACCATGATTTGATTCTTCTTCATTTTCCCAAAATATGCAGCTATATCAGGGTTTTTAATATATTTTATAATTATTTCATCTGTACCCTTTTTCTTCTTTATCTTAGTGCTGCTTACATTTTCGGGCCTGTAGTCTACAGGGGCTGCAGATTTAATTAAAACATGGCAGGAATCAAAGTATCTGCCCACTGCCTTCAACATATCTTCAGTAGTTTTTACCCTAAGGAATTCTACTCCCTTAGGTGGTTCAAGAGATGTAGGCCCAGATATTAAGACCACCTCAGCACCCCTATCTACTGCTTCCTTAGCAATGCTGTATCCCATTTTTCCACTTGAATGATTTGTCATATATCTAACTGGATCTAATGGCTCAATAGTTGGGCCTGCAGTAACTATAATTTTTTTTCCTATTAAATCCTTTTCAACAAAACTGCTGATTACATAGTCTACTATATCTGCTGGTTCAGCCATTTTTCCTTCGCCATAATCACCACAAGCCAGCTTTCCTACTGCTGGTTTAATAAATTCATATCCCAATTCTTTTAACTTTTCCATATTAGCTTGAACTATGGGGTTCTGATACATTTTGGTATTCATTGCAGGAGCAATAATAACCTTTGCAGTAGTAGCCATTACAACAGTAGTAAGCAAGTTGTCTGCAATTCCGTTGGCTATTTTACCTATGGTATTAGCAGTGGCAGGAGCGATTAAAATAAGGTCAGCCTTTTGAGCCAAGGATATATGTTCAACATCATAATTAGTAATTTCATTAAACATACTTCTATGGACTACATTATTAGATAAGGTTTGAAAAGTTAGTGGAGCAACAAATTCTGTAGCAGCTTCTGTCATTATTACTTCAACATTAGCGTTAAGTTTTTTTAGTCTACTTACTATGTCTGCAGCCTTATATACTGCTATTCCTCCTGTAACTCCCAGGACTATTGTTCTGCCTTTTAACATATTATCACCTTATTTTATACCCTTTATATTTGGTCTTTCATAAGTTATCTTGCCTTCTAATACTTCCTCCAGGGCTATACTAACTGGCTTTTTTGAAGAAGTTTCAATTAAAGGTTCTGCACCATCAATAATATCTCTAGCCCTTTTAGCTATTAACATTACTAAGGTATACCTACTATCTCCCTTTTCAGCCAATTCCTTAAAAGATGGATTTAGCATATGATTATTTTCCTCCTTCTAATAAAACTTTGTTTTTTATATCTGAATGTCTTTTAACTCTAAGCTTTTCTGCCCTTATTATGGCCTCTATATCTGCTACAGCATCTTCTACCACATCATTTATAACGAAATAATCATAATTACCTACAAAATCCAATTCTTTAAAAGCATTTTCATATCTTCTATTAATATCTTCTTCAGTTTCAGTTCCTCTTTTAACAATTCTATTTTTTAACTCTTCCATTGTTGGAGGCAATAGAAATATAAAGACAGCTTCTGAAAAGTTCTTCTTTATTTGCATAGCCCCTTGTACATCGATTTCTAAAAGAACTATTTCACCTTTTTCTATTTGGTCTAACACAAATTTTTTTGGTGTACCATAGTAATTTGTATGAACATAGGCATATTCCAAAAATTCATCATTTTCTATCATAGATTCAAATTTTTCTTTAGTTACAAAATAATAATTAACCCCATCTACTTCTCCAACCCTAGGCTGTCTAGTAGTTGCAGACACTGAAAAGACAATGTCTTTATTTCTTTTTAATAATTCCTTACATACAGTTCCCTTTCCTGTACCAGCTGGTCCAGATATAATTAATAAAAATCCCTTTGACATCTTTACCACCTACTTCCTTTATTCATGATTTTCCTCTTTGCTAATGAATCTATTGGCAACTGTTTCGGGTTGAACAGGTGTTAGAATAACATGTTGACTGTCGGTAATTATAACTGCTCTAGTTTTTCTCCCATAGGTGGCATCTATTAAAAGCCCCTTTTCTCTAGCATCCTGGATTAATCTTTTTATAGGAGCAGATTCAGAGCTGACTACAGCTACTATCCTATTTGCGGCTACTATATTTCCATAGCCAATATTAATTAGTTTTATAGACATAAAAACCTCCTATTACTCAATATTTTGTACCTGTTCCCTAATTTTTTCAATTTCCGCCTTAATCCTTACTACATTATTTGAAATATGAATATCATTTGCCTTAGAACCTATAGTATTGGTTTCCCTATTCATTTCTTGAATGAGAAAATCTAGCTTTCTCCCTACCGCCTCATCTTCATTTACAATGGATTTAAATTGACTAATGTGACTCTTTAACCTGACTATTTCTTCGTTTACATTGCTTTTATCGGCAAATATTGCTATTTCCTGGGCAAGCCTATCTTCATCTATTGTCACATCTTTATCTAGTAATTCTTCTATCCTTTCCCTTAACCTTTCTTTATATTCAAGTACAACATTGGGAGCCCTTAACTCTATTTCATCTACTAATTTTTCAATTTCATATAATTTTGATAGCATATCATTTTTAATGGCTTGGCCTTCAAGTATCTTCATTTCTAGTAGATTTTCTAAAGCCTCATCTAATGCCTTTTTCAATGGAGACCAAATAAGTCCTTCATCTACTTCTTTCTTTTCAGTCCTAACAATTTCAGGTAAGCTTAAAATATTATATAGTTTAACATTATCGTCTAAGTTTAACTCCTTTGACAATTCCTCTAAGATTTCCTTGTAGGCCTTTGCCAATTGAATATCAACTTTTAAATCTATTGCTGATTCATTAATATATTCCAAATTTACGAATATGTCAACCTTTCCTCTGCTGATTTTTTCTTTAACAGTTTTCTTAATCTTCTCTTCCAAAAAATTAATATGGCGAGGCATTTTAACTATTATATCAGCATATCTATGGTTTACTGATTTTATCTCAATTATAATACTAAAATATTCATTTGCAAATTCCCCTCTGCCATATCCTGTCATACTTTTTAACATTATATTCACCTCTAATTATTTTCACTGTTAATAATGATTATAAATTCTTAAATAATAATAAGCCATAGTTTATTACAAAATATTAATATAATCCATTTATTATTTTCTAATTTAATGATATACTTTTATTACTGTATTTTAGCATTGGAGGAATTCTTATGTCATATGATGGTATTGTAACTCGTTCAGTAGTCGCTGAGTTAAAGGATAAGATAATAGGTGGAAGAATAGATAAAGTCTATCAGCAGGAAAAAGATGAAATATTAATTCATATTCACAATAAGGGGACTAATTATAAATTAATTATTTCTGCCAGTAGCAATAATCCTAGGTTGTACCTTACTAAATTTACTAAAACTAATCCACCAGAACCACCCATGTTTTGCATGTTGCTTAGAAAGCATTTAATAGGTGGAGTAATATTGAATATTGAGCAGCTAAGTTTAGACAGAATAGTATTTTTAGATATTTCTGCTGAAGATGAATTGGGCCAACCCACTAAAAAAAGGCTTATAACTGAAATTATGGGAAAACATAGCAATATTATTTTAGTAGATTATGATAATTATAAAATAATTGATTCCATAAAAAGGGTTCATGGGGACATGAGTAGAATAAGGCAAATATTGCCAGGACTTATCTATGAATATCCGCCCCATGAAAATAAAACCAATCCTTTAAATAGTACAAAAGAAGATTTCTTTAAAAAGCTGGAGGAAGCTAATAAAAATCTCCCCTGTTTTAAATTCTTTTATTTCAACTATCTTGGATTAAGCCCTTTAATCAGTAGAGAAATCTGCTTCGAAGCAGATATAGATATAGATAGAACTATTGGTAGCCTATATCCTGCAGACAAGGAAGCTTTATTTAAATCATTTAATAATGTCGTTGAAAAAACTGCTAACTTTGAGTTTAAACCCAATTGTATTTTATCAAATAATGGAAACGAAATAATAGCTTTCCACGTTTTAGATATTAAGCAATTTGGAAATAAAGAAAAATTTTACTCAGAATCCATATCAGAAATATTAGATAGATACTACCATAGTAAAGACATTCAAGATAGAATTAATCAAAAATCTCAATCAATTAGAAAAACTGTCCAAGTTAAACTAGATAGGGCTATAAAAAAATTAGCAAAACAAAAAGAGGAATTACTGGAAAGTCAAGACAGGGAAAAATATAAAATTTATGCTGATTTAATATCTGCTAATCTATATAGGATTCCCAAAGGTATAGATAATATTGAACTTGAAAACTTCTATGACGAAAATATGGAAAAGATTAAGGTTCCTTTAGATAAAAAGCTGTCTCCTGTAGCCAATGCTCAGAAATATTACAAAAAATATTCTAAGTTAAAAAACGCCCAGCTACTATTACAAAATCAAATACCAGAAACAGAGCAGGAAATCTTATATTTGGAAAACATTTTAATAAGTATAGATAACGCCACAGAAGTAGAAGAACTTGATGAAATTAAAGAGGAACTAATAAAGGAAGGATATCTTAAGGGTACAATCAAGAAAAAGAAAAAGCAAAATACTTTATCAAAACCATTCCATTATATATCTTCTGATGGCTTTAACATATATGTAGGTAAAAACAATAGGCAAAATGATTATTTGACATTAAAATTTGCGAAGAAGAATGACATTTGGTTGCATGTACAAAAGATGCCAGGTAGTCATGTAATCATAGAAAGTTCTGGAAAAAATGTACCTGATTCTACCCTAAAAGAGGCAGCAGCCTTAGCAGCATATTACAGCAAGGGAAAAAATTCAAACAATGTGCCTGTGGATTATACAGAAAGAAAAAACGTAAAAAAACCTAATAATTCTAAGGCAGGTATGGTAATATACGAAAACTTTAAAACAATATTTGTAAACCCATCTGGCGAATTAGTTCATAGAATTAAGAAGGTAGATGAATAATTTCTACCTTCTTAATTCTGTTATGTATACTCTATCTACATTATCTGTTTCTTTAAAATTAACCTTAATATTTTCATTTTTTGAAGTAGGCACATTTTTGCCAACATAATCTGGCCTTATTGGCAGCTCTCTATGGCCTCTATCCACCAAAACTGCCAATTGCACCTTAGAGGGTCTACCTTTATCTACCAAGGCATCTAAGGCTGCTCTAACCGTCCTTCCAGTATATATTACATCATCCACTAGTACGATTATTTTACCATTTATGTCTTCATCAAAATCTTCATTGACTATAGGGCGTTGGCTGATTTCTGTTAGATCATCCCTATACAAAGTAATGTCTAAGGAATAGACAGGTACCCTTTCCCCCTCTATTTCTTCGATTTTTTTGGCCAATCTTTCCGCAAAGGGATAGCCCCTAGTTTTAATACCAACTAGTATTAAATTGTCAGTACCCTTGTTCCTTTCAAGTATTTCATTTGCTATCCTAGTAGTAGCTCTTTGAATTGCCTTTTCATCTAAAATTACCGCTTTTATCTTCATAACATCCCTACTTCCTTCTATTTTCCAAAACATCTATAAGTTTTTTAAAATATGGAGGTAAATCAGATTTAAATTCCACATATTCCTTAGTTGAAGGGTGGATAAACCCTAATCTATAAGCATGGAGCATCTGTTTATCTAATCCAAACTCATTTTTCCCCCTAGAATAAACAGGGTCACCAAGAATAGGACAATTGATATAAGCCATGTGGACCCTAATTTGGTGGGTTCTGCCTGTTTCTAAACTAAGCTCCAAAAGGCTATAATTGTCGTATCTATCCAATACTTTGTAGTGAGTAATAGCTTCTTTACTGTTTTTGTTGGTTACAGCCATTTTTTTTCTATCTTTTGGATGCCTGCCAATAGGCGCATCTATGGTGCCTTCATCTTTTTTCAAGACTCCATGAACTAGGGCTATATAATTCCTTTTCATCCTTCTTTGCTTTAATTCCTCTGAAAGAAACCTGTGGGCAAAGTCATTTTTGGCCACAACCAGTAAGCCTGATGTATCTTTATCTAGTCTATGGACTATGCCTGGCCTTATAATACCATTTATAGATGATAATGTGTCGATGTGAAATAATAATCCGTTAACTAGGGTGCCAGAGTAATTACCAGGTGCAGGATGAACTACCATATCTTGAGGCTTATTTATTATAACTATATCTTCATCTTGAAATACAATATCTAAGGGTATATCCTCTGGCATAATCTCTAATTCTTTAGGTTTGGGAAACTCTACCCTAATATAATCTCCTGTTTCTACTATGTAACTTGGCTTTACAGCCTTTTCATTAACTTGAACTAAGCCTTCTTTTATCAATTTTTGTACAAAGGTTCTTGACACTTCGTTCAACTCTTTTGCAAGATATGAATCTAGTCTTTCACCATCGTCCTCATCTACATAAATTTCTATTATATTCATTAAAGCCTCCTAAAATTCATGCTTATTTAACATGACCAAGATCAATATAGCAAAAGTACTTATAACTATGAAAATATCTGCCACATTGAATACAGGGAATTCATAGGCATTAAACAGTCTAAAACTCAAAAAATCTATTACATATCCTAGTCTTATCCTGTCAATAAAATTTCCTATGGCTCCACCCAATAACATGGCCAATGCAATTTTAACAAATATATTGAGTTTATTGTAATGTCTTAATAAAAAAAATACAATTCCTATAATAACTGTTACTGAAATTACTATAAATATCCATCTCTTGTTTTGTAAAATACCAAAGGCTGCACCAAAATTTTCTACATAAACTAGCCTAAAGAAATTAGGAATAATAGTAATGGTTCCAGCATTCTTTAAGTTGTTTATTGCCCAAATCTTTGTAATCTGATCTAATATAACTATAGCTGCAGATAAAATAAATACCAAATCCATTCCTCCTAGTCCTAGAATATATTTATTATTTTATATTATTACAAAATTATTATCAATAGTTGTAAACACATAAAAACCTTCTGGAAACAGCCAGAAGGCTTATTTTATTGTTTCATCATAATATTCTTGGGATATATTCTCTACTTCTTCTACACCGTCGCCACCATCATGGTCTCCTTCATCATCAACACCTATATTGTCACCAGTATGAAAGGAAGGATCATCTTTAACATAGTTATATTGATGGACTCCTTGATAGGCATCTTCCCTATCAAAGAGCACCATGTCTTCTGTCGTATCACTAAATGATGTTCCCTTTTCTTCATCAATGGGAACAAAACTTCTTCTATTCATTTCATTATTGGTCAGTACTGAAATACTATCAGAACACTCTTTACAATTCTTTGCATAGGGAATGATTTCTAATCTTTCTTCATTGATTTTTTTCCCACATTCCTTACATATCCCGTACCTACCATTGGATATATCATCTATTGAACTATCGATTTCTAATATAGTAGCTTTCATTCTGTTTTTGAAACCATTATCTTGCTCCATCATAAAAAGCTCTGTTCCTGTATCTGCAGGATGATTATCGTAATTAGATAGTTCAGTATGATATACGTCCATTGACCCATATTCTTCCATATTGTTCATTTTGTTCAATGTTTCAAATAGCTTCTTTTTTTCCTCTAATAATCTATTTCTAAAATATTTTAATTTTTCCTTATCCATTCTTTACCTCCATATGGTTAAGTTTAATTGCTTCTTGATTAATAATATAACCAGTACAGAGGCAAACATTCTTTAATGTTAATAACATAAATTTACATTAATTGATTTAATAAATTTTCAAATTCCTCAAAACTTAAAGATTGACTGCCATCGGATAAGGCTTTTTCTGGATTGGGATGAATCTCTACAATAATTCCATCAGCATTTAAAGCCTTTGACGCCTTAGAAGCAGGAAGTACTAAGTCCCTTCTGCCAGTTCCATGGGAAGGGTCTACAAATACCGGATAGTCTGTTTTTTCCTTTAAAATGGGAATACTCATAAAATCTAAGGTATTCCTAGTATAATCTTCAAAGGTCCTAATTCCCCTTTCACATAGGATTATCTTTTCATTGCCTTCTAAGCTAATGTATTCAGCAGCCATAATCCATTCCTTAATTGTGGCACTCATTCCTCTTTTAAGCATTACAGGTTTATCTGTTTTTCCTACTTCCTTTAATAAAGAGAAATTCTGCATATTTCTAGAACCAATTTGAAAAATATCTATATAATCATAGGCCATTTCTAAATCCCGTGGATCCATTACCTCAGAAATAAATTTGAGATTATATTTTGCTTTTATCTCAGCCATAATCTTTAGCCCCTCTAAGCCCAAGCCTTGGAAAGACTTAGGACTGGTTCTTGGTTTGAATGCACCACCTCTGATTATTTTAATACCAAGTTTTGCAAGAAAAGCCCCTGTTTTTTCCATCTGTTCTCTACTTTCGATGGCACAGGGTCCTGCAATAATAGTAAAACTTCCATCTCCTATGTTTATTCCTTCATCTATTTTAATGTTCTTTGTCATCTATCTACCTCCATTTTGACTGTAATGAAAAAGAGGCTATTATGCCCCTAAATTATCTACTTCTTTTAGATCATCATTGATTATTATTCCCTTATCGTCCCTCTCATCAATCTTTTCTTCAAAATTGTTAAAAAATTCTTCAATGGACATTAACTGTGCCTTAATAAAAGACTCATACCTAGTCTTAAAAATATATATTTCTTTCTTCAAATTCTCATATTCCCTCTTTATATTATTTACCTCCTCAAGGGCTTCATTAATCTTATTTTTTGCAGTAATTTCTGCATCCTCTATGATTAACTCTGCCTTTTTCCTTGCAGAAGTGGTTACCTCATCTGCTGTACTTTGGGCTATAACTAAGGTGCTTTTAAGGGTTTCTTCTAGGTTATTATACTGCCTTATCTGTTCAGTTAAAATGCTTATTTTATCCTTTAATTCAATGTTTTCCTTATATAATTTTTCATAGTCTTCATTAATAGAATCTAAATAGGCATCTACTTCCTGAGTTTTGTATCCAAACAATGATTTCTTAAATTCCTTGTTTTGAATATCCAATGGCGTTATCATCTGTCTCACTCCATTTATAATATTAAATTAATATTAGCTATAATCCTACCTTTTTTACTTACCCCTTCAACAGAGTGAAGAATTGATCGTCCAAAACCCCTAACTGAAACCATATCTCCTACATTTAATTCTTTAGAACCTTTCGTTATAGGTTCCCAGTTTACCTTCACATACCCAGATTTGATTAATTTTAAACTTTCCTGCCGAGGCAAATTATAAGCAGCACTAATATATACATCAAGCCTGTATGAAGATAGGGTTTTCCTTATTTCCTTATAGGAAATTATTGGCTCCTCAATTAATTCTTTAGAAATCTCCTCTATGAAAATCTTTCTATTGCCAATTTTTTCTAAGTTAAGTAATACAAAATCGCTAATTTCTTCTTTTATTATAATATCAGTATGGGATTCATGAATTAAAATATCTCCTACCTTAGGCCTTTTTATTCCTAAGCCTAAAATCGCTCCTAGGTAATCCTTATGGGTCAGACCTTCTAAAGGGCCACTTATTCTTAAATATGACAAATACTCTGGAACAATACTGGTATCAAAATAATGAGGAAAAACAACTATGATTTTTCTTTCAGCAGTAGAAAAGCCTCCTGCTTCAATATAGTTTATATCCATGAATCTATTTAATATGGATTTTGCTAACAACCTTTCGTAAGGGTCTAAAAAGTCTGTTGATTCAGTTACATGGCTATTTATTACTATTTCTATTTTATCTATGACTTTTCTCATATCTAATATTTTATCTTTATCCTTTATATGAGCAATATAAGCTTCCCTATTAATCTTCATACTTTCTCCTATAATAACAGTGCCTTAGCTATAATATCGATTATTCTAAGAAGAAAAATAGCAACTAGTGGAGAAAAGTCAAACATACCAGTATTTATCCCCAGTTTGTGTATTAATTCCCTGGAAGGTCCTAAAACTGGCTCTGTTAATTCATATACGATAGTAAAAAGAGGAGACCGATTCCCCATGTTAAAAAATGAAATTATTATTCTTACTAGAATTAGTATTTCAATTAAGTAAATCAAAATGCTGATAGACCTATATAAGAGTGCCATTAGCATAACCTACCTTAATTATTCCCAAGTAAACATTCCTTTGATTGTTAAATCGTCTTTTAAACTATCGATTTCAACGTTTTTTGGGGCAAATATGAAAATATCCTTGGTAACCTTTTGAATATTACCTTCCATGGCATAGAGGCCACCGCTAATAAAATCGAAAATCTGTTTCTTTAAGGTGATATCAGTTTCTTCAAGGTTTACGATTACAGTTTTCCTTGCCTTTAAATCATCGATTATCTTAGGAGCATCTTCATAAGTAAGGGGTTCGTGGACTACAATTTTCATATTACTATTAGTATGGATATTTACGACTTTATTATTAAATTTTTTCACTGTTGGTACTTGAGCATCATAGTCATCTTCATACTCTACATATTCATCATATCTTTCCCCATCCTCTAAATCTTGAATGCCAATAAAATATTTAACCTTGTCCATAAAGCTACTCATATTATCCCTCCTAGTAATTTCTTTTACCAAAGATAGAAGACCCAATCCTTACCATATTGGAACCTTCTTCAATTGCTAATTCAAAGTCATTAGACATTCCCATAGACAAATAATCCATGGATACACCTTCATATTTTCTACCCTTAATATCTTCCCTTAATTTATATAGGCTTCTAAAAACATTCCTTAATAAGGCTTTATCATCTGTATAAGGAGCTATAGTCATTAAACCCCTTATCCTAATATTAGTGAATTCTAGTATGTCTTCTATGAAATATAAGACATCATTTACCCTTAGGCCAAATTTGCTTTCTTCTTCTGCTACATTTACTTGTATTAAGACATCTGTAATTATATTATTTCTTTTAGACCTCTTATCTAATTCCTTAGCCAAGGATATCCTATCAAGGGAATGAATTAATTTTGCTTTTCCAATAATATTTTTTACTTTATTAGTTTGTAAATGACCTATCATATGGAAATCTACTTTATTTCCAAGAACATTATATTTTTCTTCAAGCTCATTAGTCCTATTTTCTCCAATACTTGTTATTCCTGCTGCAATAGCTTCATTGATCCTATGAATGTCCACAGTTTTAGTAACTGCTATAAGCTGAACTTCATCACCTGCCCTACCCGATTTTATCAATGCCTTGTCTATTTTTTCTTTTACTTCTATGATATTTTTTTCAATACTGATTTTTATCCCCTCCGTTGTTAATTCAATATTTGTCCTTCTTTAATATTTTTTGTATTTACAAAAACTTCATCAAATAATGTTATAGTTCTTACTGGATCATCTTGGATTTTAATATAGCCATTGTCACCTATATCTACATAGGTATAATTGCTATCTTCTCCTATTATATTGACAGGTCTAAATTTTACAATTCCGCTTTTATCTTTTATGTAGACTCCTTTTACAGTATCTTTTTCCACAATTGCCTTAGTAGGAATTTTATACCCTTCTTTTTTGCTTTTTATAATCTTTACATCTGAAATTCTTAAATCGTAAAATTCATGCAACATGGTATTGAATCTTGCAACAATTACTGCCTTATCCTTAGTTTCATTAATTGCAGTGATTCGTCCCTTTATTTCATGCTTGTCTTTCCCTAGGATAACGTTAATTGTACTACCTATTTCAAAGCCTTCAATCTCATTAATATCCTCAATTTTCATTGCCAAATACCATTCAAAATTATCTATAACCTTGCAAATAGGTGTATCTAAAAGGACCTTTGTTTTTTCTTGTTTTTGACTAGCTTTCTTTAAAGCTAAATTATCATAGGTATAATTCTCGAAATCCTTTGGTAAAAAGATTTCCTCATATCCATCAATATTATAAGAGACAATACCTCCATGGGGAGAATAGTATTTTATATTATTATTTTCTAAAATTGAAATTATTTCATCCCTTTTATTTTCTAATTTTTCTAAGCTTTGGCCAGCTAAGGTATTAGAAAAGGCCATATCCTCTGTTTTTTCTTGATATAAAGCCAATTGTTCCTTTAATAGATAAATTTCTTGGAAATTTTCTTGGCTTACACTACTTTGTATTTCACTAATTAAATCTATTTTCAGGTCTTCAATTTTAGTCTTTTCTTCTAAGATAAATTTTGTTTCATTTTGAGTTTTCTTTAAAGCTTCAATATAGTTTTCTACTAGTTCCAACTCCTGGATTAGATGGGAATTGTCATTACTAGACTTTATTATGGCTATTTCCTTCCCTGCAGCTAATCTTTCTCCTTCTATAGAAAGCTTTTCCAGTTGGCCTGCATTTTTTGATTTAATAACTGTTTCCTTTTTTATGAAATAACCTTGGCTTGAAATAGTATCAATTAACGTTCCTTTTTCTGGCAATATGGTTTTTGCATTATTGGCAAGTATGGAAGGTACAGATCTAAATATTGAAAGTATACATATTAAAAATATTATTATTCCTCTAAAAAGTCTTCTTCCTTTTTTCCCTTTTTGCTTTTTTTCGTAAGCCATTTAGTTCACCCTTTTAAGGCTTTGTTAGAAGAAATTACCATATTTTCGAATCAGCTTAAATTTTAATATATTGTCTATTTTAAAAAGCTTTATCTCATCTTTATAAGTAACCATTAAAATTGCCTTTTCCTTTAGCTTTGCTCCCAGCAATATACCGTTATATTTTTTTCTTTCCTTTGTTATAACTTTTATTTCATCTCCTGCCTTAAGCTCTAGCCCATCTAATAAAAATTCTTTTAGGTCTGTTTCATTCAAATGCTCCTCTGTAACTACTTTTTTGTCTATGAAGATAATATTATTTTTTAAATATAGTTTTTCTTTTAAAACTGCAAATATATATCCAAATATGCTAGCAATGAGCAATAATATTAAAATAGTAATTATAAAATCTAGCAAGTCTACACCTCCAAGAGTTCTATAGTCATAGTATAACATAATTTTATTGGCTTTTGTATAACTTTAACCAACTAAATTATAGTGATTTAGTACCTTTTTTGTTTATTTTGACGAATTCTATATCAAGTCACTAAACTTGACTGGTCCTTTATATATTGATTGTAGGGCAAAAAAAGTATTAAAAATATTGTTACCCTATTAATCTTTCATTAAAGAAAAAGCTCTTTTCTAGGTTAAGCATATTATGTTTTCCTAAAAAAGAGCAAGCAATTTTAAATGCATATTATATTATATATGTTAATAAAAAAAATCCATTATTTTAATTTTATACTAGCTTATCTATGCCTGTATAAATCCATACTGCATCTCTTAAAAACTTAGCTGGTCCCGGTTTACCTTTGTCATAGTATTCAGTGAACCTTATATCATCTACATACATTTGAGCTAGATTGGCATGGGCTTCTTTATCATAGGTTCCCCAACAGTAAGTCAGCCATTTTTTATGCAAGTCTGCTGCCTTTTGAGCCAATGGACTTGAAGGATCACCTGTTTTCATTGCTTCATACAAGGTTGATAATACTTCATCACTTAATTTAGTTAATTCGTCATATTCTTCCTTTTTTATATTTCTAAAAATATTATTTGATCTTTCCAAGGCCTCTTCACCATATTCACCCCTTACTTCATCTCCAAATCTTTCTTTATTTTCCTTAATCAATCTTTCCTTAAAACCTTCAAATTTTTCTTTATCTGACATTTCCATTCCACCTTCCTTTGCCATTATGGTTTTTTCTACATTGGCTATCAGCTTATCAAGTCTTGCTCTTTTCTCTAAGAGAGCTGCCCGATGTTCCTTCAGTGCAGCTAATAAATCGAATTCATCTGATGTTATTATTTCTTTAATTGTATTAAGGCTAAAACCCAGTTCTCTATAAAACATTATTTGCTGTAATAGGTCTACTTCTTGTCTACTGTAAATTCGATATCCTGATGAATTGATTCGTGCTGGCCTAAGTAGCCAAATCTCATCATAGTATCTAAGGGTCCTAGGGCTCACACCAGCCAGTTTAGCCAAGGCTTTCACTGTATATTCCATCATAACACCGCCTATGTTTAGGATACACCTTTACGTAACGTTAATGTCAAGGTTTTTTTATATATTTTTTATGAAATAAAAAAGGCTGATTTTCAATATATCAGCCGATAAAAATAATCGGGATGACAGGATTTGAACCTGCGACCCCAAGTCCCCCAGACTTGTGCGCTACCAAGCTGCGCCACATCCCGATATTAAATTGTAATTCTTGTAATCTTAATAATTGCTTATATACAAGCCTTTGTCAGGTAATTTATATATACCAAAACTAATAATGAAAATAAGATTTGTCACAATCCTTTTTAATTATATCAAAATCCCGTCATTTTAGCAAGAGTATTTCCTGGTCTCTTGTGAAAACTTTTTACTTATGGCCATGCTCAAGGATTGGTCTTATACAATTAGACTTAGCAGTACTTACATTAAATTTTATTTTTCTACTTATTGTTTCTAGTAATTTTTGGGTATATTGGGTATATATTAAAGGCTTAAATGGTATATGAAATTTATTTGTTATTTCAGATAAATATATACTCATTGAACCAGAATATAATAGGAGGATAAAAATGAAATGGTTTGGTAAATTACAAAAAGATTCAAAAGTAGTGTTGATTATTGGAGCCATACTTATTTTAATTAGCGGATTAAGAGCTATATATGCAAATGTCAATGGGGAAAATAGACTGGAAACATTAAAAAGAAATTCTAATTTAAACTTCGTCTCTTTAGACGACTCCAGAACCTTTGTCATAGAAAAAGAAGTTGTTGACCTAGAATATGATATAGAAAAGGATGTCTTTACAGGTACCTTAAAAGAAGAAGCTAAAATTAAATATGGAATGGCCGGTAGTGGCAAAGTAGCATTGGGAAACATATCAAAATTAATGTAAGAAAACAAAATCACTAACGAAGTTATATTGGAAACCATTAATAATGCTGAAAAACTTTATCTTAGGAAACCCACCTATGACTTCATCTCAACAGCATTAACAGTCTTGTTATCTTCTGCAATATATTTAAAAATTATTAAACCCATAATAATCAATCCCAATACAACACCATCTAGCTCAAGTAAAACAACATATACTTCCCAAAACAAAGATGAAGAATTAAAAGAAAAAGCTGATTTAGTTAAATTAAGTGATGTAAAAGGACATGATGAAATAAAAGAAGACCTGGAATTCTTAATAAAGTTTTTGAGGAACCCAAAAAAATATGAAAAATTAGGGGCTAGGATGCCTAAAGGGGTCTTATTATTTGGACCTCCTGGTACGGGCAAGACAATGATTGCTAAGGCTATGGCCAATGAAGTAGGTATACCATTCATAGCTACAGCAGGCAGTGACTTTATTGAAAAATATGTTGGTGTAGGTGCTAAAAGGGTAAGAGAAATATTTGCAGAAGCTAAAAAACATGAAAAAGCCATTATCTATATAGATGAGATAGATGCCATTGGTAAAAAGAGAGGCGGAGATAGTGATAATGATGAAAGAATCAATACCTTAAATGCCCTACTAATAGAAATGGATGGATTTAAAGATTCCAGTGGCATTATGGTCATAGCATCTACTAACAGGCTTGATATTTTAGATGATGCCTTGTTGCGGCCTGGCCGTTTTGACAAGCATATCGCAGTAAATCCACCAGATTACCAGGGTAGATTAGATATTTTAAAATTATATGCCAAAAATAAAAGATTAGATAAAGGAGTAAGCCTAGAAAGAATTGCATCAATAACAAGAGGATTTACTGGTGCTGACTTAGCAAACTTATTAAATGAAGCTGCAATGTTAACAGCCTTTAGAGATAAAGACAAAACAACTATGGAAGAAATAGATGATGCACTCTACAGGATACTTACAAAGGGTGATAAGAAAAAACCTTTAAGCGGTCACAGGATGATACGGAATTGACAGCTTGGCATGAAGCAGGCCATGCCATAGTATCTAAACTTGTAGCAAAGCAAAAAGTAAACAAAGTTACCATAATACCATCAACTAGCGGTGCTGGTGGAATTACCTTTATGGAACCAAAAGAGGGTAGTTATTATTCTAAAGAAGATTTAGAGAATATGGTGAAAGTAAGCTATGGTGGTAGGGCTGCTGAATATATATTATTAAGAGACGAAAATAAAGTAACAACAGGTACTTCCAATGATATTGATAAGGCAACTAATATAATAATGGCCATGTTGGGTAGTTATGGCATGAGTGACAGGTTTGGACTATTAAACTTGGAAAAAGTAACTGGCTTAAACCATGAATATATCTTAAAAGAGGCTAAGGAAATTTCTAATAAATTATATCAGGAAACCATAGACTTTTTAGAGGAAAACTATGACTTATTAAAAGAAATGGCAGACTTATTGATGAAAAAGGAAACCTTGGATGAAGAAGAAGTGGATGCTTTAATTCTTAAATATACTTCGAATAAAAAAGAAAAAAATAACATAAAAATTCCTGATTTTACTGAGAAAAATGGTGAAGGCCAAGAAAAGAAAAAAAGAGGAATCTCACAATTGATACCAGACAAACTAATACCTGATATAATTAAAAGAGAAAACCTAGCAAAAAAAGAGGAAGATTAACCTTTAAAATAGGTTAAAAGGATTTGAAAAGGTAGAGTATAACCCTACCTTTTCATATTATAATGAAAATTAATCCGCCACTGCCATCATTTATAATCTTTTCTAAGGCCCTTCTCAATTTTTGCCTTGCATCCTCTGGCATGGTACTTAGTTTTCCTTGCAATTGTTCATTTACTAAATCGTATAAGGATTTGCCAAATAGATTAGACTGCCAAATCTTTGATGGCTCTCCTTCAAATTCCGATAATAGGTATTGAATTAATTCTTCAGATTGCTTTTCTGTGCCTATTAATGGAGATACCTCAGTAGCTATGTCAGCCCTTAATACGTGAAGGGATGGCGCCTTGGCTTTTAGCTTAACCCCAAACCTATTGCCTTGTCGATATATTTCTGGTTCAGCCAATTCTAATTCCTCTAGACTTGGACTAACTAATCCATAGCCAATCTCTTTGGCTTCAATTAAAGCTTTCTCAATTTTATCATATTTCCTTTTAGTTTCTGCTAGTTTTGAAATTAGTCCTAGCAACTGATAATCTCCATCTATAGAATATCCCGTCATATCTTTAAGTACACTATAGAATAACCCTTCATCAACTACTATTTCTGAATGTACTACCCCTTCTCCTAGCTTTATTTCGACTATATTAACATTTTTTACCATATCCAGTTCCTTTAGGGGACTTAAAAATTCAGTTACCTCATTTAATTTTTGCAGTCCTTCAATAGACTCTTTAAATACATTTAATATATTTACTTTAATCCAATGTTTCTTTGGTAGACCTTCAATCCATTTTGGTAAATTGATAGTAACTTCTTTAACTGGGAATTCATATAATAGCTTCTCAAATACCTTTTCAATATCTTTAACTTCCATATTTAAACAATCTAGGGCTATAACTGAAACTCCATATTTGCTCTGTAGGCTTTCCCTTAAGGCAATAGTACTATCTAAATTAGGATGTTTAGAGTTAAGGATAATAATGAATGGTTTTCCTAGTTCCTTTAATTCAGATATTACTCTTTCTTCTGCCTTTATATAATTTGACCTGTCTATATCTGTAATAGAACCATCTGTTGTTACTACTAGACCTATGGTTGAGTGGTCCTGAATAACTTTTCTAGTACCGATTTCAGCTGCTTCTTCAAAAGGAATTTCTTCGTCGTACCAAGGAGTTGTTACCATTCTAGGAGCAAAGTTTTCTTCATGACCTAAGGCGCCGCTTACTAGGTAGCCTACACAATCTACCATTCTTACTTTAAACTTAACATTTTCACCTAAGGTTAGTTCTACTGCCTCATTAGGGACAAACTTTGGTTCCGTTGTCATTATTGTTTTTCCAGCCCCACTTAAGGGTAATTCATCTTTAGCCCTTTCCCTCTTGTGCTTGTTTTCAATATTAGGTAATACCATTAGTTCCATAAACCTTTTTATAAATGTGGATTTACCTGTTCTAACTGGCCCTACCACTCCTGCATATATATCCCCATCTGTTCTCTCTGCAATATCCTTGTATATATCAAATACCTCCACATCATTTCCCCCCTTATGAGTATATTTGATTACAATACTTAACATTATATATATACGTCTTAGGAATTAAATTATTACAAGCTCATAAAAAAAACCTGCTATTTTTAGCAGGTTACCAAGAATCATTTTTATATTTAATTATATCTTCCAATTCATTTTTCTTGTCTCTAACCATTAAGTTTAAAACAGAATTTCTTACATCTTTACCTTCATATAAGACCCCATATATTTCAGAGGTAATAGGCATTTCTATGTTATATTTTTTAGCCAAATTATATGCTGATTTTGTTGTCTTTATGCCTTCAACAACCATTCCAATTTGCTTAATGGCGTCATCTACTTTCATACCTTGTCCTATTAGAATTCCAGCCCTTCTATTTCTGCTATGCATACTAGTGCAAGTGACTATTAAATCACCTATACCTGAAAGGCCAGAGAAGGTGTTAATATTTGCCCCCATCCTTTCACCTAGCCTTGCCATTTCTATGATACCCCTTGTCATTAAAGCTGCCTTTGTATTATCGCCATAATTTAGTCCATCAGATATGCCAGCTCCCAAGGCTATAATATTTTTTAGAGCCCCGCCTAATTCTACCCCTACTACATCCGGATTAGTATATACCCTAAAACTAGGTGTGAAAAAGAGTTCTTGGACATATTCTGCAGCTGACTTATCCCTTGAAGCAGATACTACAGTTGTAGGCATATTTTTAGCCACTTCCTCAGCATGGGAAGGGCCGGATAGGACCACATAAGTATTTTCAGGTAGAAACTCTTCTACAATTTGAGAAATTCTAAGTAAGGTTTCACTTTCTATGCCCTTGGACACATTAATTATTATCTGCCTTGATTTTATATAGGGTCTGGCCTTTGTCAGTACTTCCCTAATTCCATGGGTGCTGGTAGCTAAAACTAAAGCGTTTTTGTTGGAAATACAATACTCCAAATCATTGGTTACTTCCATATTTTGTGGCAAAACTACTTCTGGAAGATATTTTTTATTGATTCTAGTTTTATTTATTTCTTCAGCCTGAGCTTTGTCCCTTAACCACATGGTCACATCATAACCCTTGTTAGTCAGTAAGATTCCCAAGGCAGTACCCCAACTTCCTCCTCCTAATACTCCAATCCGTTCAGTCATATTTTTCACCTTCCTATATTTTTCCCCAATCTATTTTCTTCACCTCTTAAAAGTCTCTGAATGTTCGATTTATGTCTAATTATAGATAAAAGTCCTAAAAACCAAATAGTATAATAAAAATTTTTATCAACATTATCTAATAATATTATAGTAGCTATGGGGCCAGTTATGGAGGCTAAGATTGAGCCTAAGGATACATACCTAGTAAGGATTATTACTGTAACTCCAACTATTAAACAGACTAGGCCTATTTTCCAATTTAATATCATTAAAACTCCTAAAGAAGTGGCAACACCCTTGCCACCTTTAAAATTAAGAAATACAGGGAAATTATGACCTAATACTACAAAAATACTTGCTAATAATCCTCCATCAAGTCCAAGTAAATATTTTCCAATAACTACTGCAAGTATTCCCTTTAAAATATCTAGGAGAAAAGTCAAGGCTCCTAATTTCTTCCCCAAGACCCTAAGGGCATTAGTAGCTCCTGCATTGCCACTTCCATATTCCCTTATATCTATGTTTTTTGTAAGCTTGCCTAAGACATAGGCTGAAGAAAAACACCCTAAGAGATATGACAGTAATATGGTTATGACTACTTTCATATTTTACTCTCCCTTTGCTTAAACTCAAATAAAATAGGTACCCCTGAAAATCCGAAATGATTTCTTATTTGATTTTCTAGATATCGTTCATAAGAAAAATGCATCAAATCTCTATCATTTACGAAGATAACAAATTTAGGAGGTCTAACAGAAACTTGGGTGCCATAATATATCTTCAATCTTCTACCTTTATCACTTGGAGGCTGATTCATTAGAACTGCTTCATTTATTATATCATTTAATACCCCAGTACTTATTCTCAAGCTATAGTTGTTGTTTACAATATTTATAAGTTCCAACAGCCTCCTTACCCTTTGACCAGTTAAGGCTGATATAAAAATAATGGGCGCATAGTTAATAAAGCCTAAGACTCTCCTTATATCCCTTTCAAACTCCAAATAGGTATTAGTATCCTTTTTTATTAAATCCCATTTATTTACAGCTATTATTATTCCCTTTCCACTGTCATGGGCATAGCCAGCTATTTTTGAATCCTGCTCTGTCACTCCTTCAGTAGCATCTATAACTAGAACACATATATCAGATCTATCTATGGCAGCTAGGGTCCTTACAACTGAATACCTTTCTATATTCTCATAAATACTTCTCTTTCTCCTAAGACCAGCAGTGTCTATAAATACATATCTATCATCCTAATAGTTAAAATAAGTATCTATTGCATCCCTAGTTGTACCTGGTATGTCAGTTACAATTACCCTATCCTCCCCTAAGATCTTATTTATCAAGGATGATTTTCCCACATTGGGTTTCCCAATAAATGAAACCTTAATTATATCATCATCATAATCTGTATCTATATCATCGGGAAAATTCTTTACTATTTCATCTAATAGATCACCAATGCCCAAGCCCTGTTCTGCTGAAACTGCTATAGGCTCTCCCAGGCCTAATTCATAAAATTCATATATTTCCTGTGGAGTCTTAGGGGTGTCGATTTTATTACAGGCCAATACTACTTTCTTTCCAGATCTTCTTAAGATGTTTCCAATTTCTTTGTCTGTAGGGTTTAAACCCTGTAAGCCATCTACTACAAATAAAATTACATCTGCGGTGTCAATGGCAATTTCCACTTGCCTTCTAATATTTGTCATAATAATTTCTTCACTGTCAGGTTCTAATCCACCAGTATCGATTACTGTAAAGTATTTACCCAACCATTCCCCTTCAGCATAAATTCTATCCCTAGTCACCCCTGGAGTATCTTCTGTAATTGCTATTCTTTTTCCCACGATTCTATTAAATAAAGTAGATTTGCCTACATTAGGTCTGCCAACTATACATACAACAGCTCTGTTCATACGATCATCACCTATTCCTTAATTATATCTATTATACTTTTACCCTCAACCTTAGAAGGTATCACTTCCATATTTAAAGACTTAGATACATCTTCAAGGGTTAAATCATCTAAGAAGATTTCTTCATCTCTTTTTAACATGGAACTAGGTATTATTATTTTATCATAATTCCTGTATTCCATTAATTGTTCCACCAAATCCCTACCTGTAATTAAGCCTGCTACAGTAATTGTCTCACCGAAAAACTTGTTAACAATTGGTACCACTTTTATGTCTAATCCATCAAATTTATTGCTTATTAACTCTACTATTTTACACATGAAATTATAAGCTAAGGTCCCAGTGGCTATTACCAATTTATTATTCTTATTTATTGGGGTTTTAATTTTGCTTAGTTCCTTAACTACTTCATCTTCAAATAATCTCATAAGCCCTACCCCATTTTCCAATTGGGGAAAACCTTCATATTCTTCGTATCTGGGCAAAGGATTATTTGTTAGAGCAAAAAATTCATCTGAGGCAAATACAAACCTAGTACCTAAATTCTTCATAAATTTCTCCTGGTTATGAAAAACTAAGTCCAATAAATCATTGGCTGTTTTAATGGAATAGGGTTGAATTTTTTCTAATTTTTCTCTATACTTTGTTATACCTACAGGTACTACTGCAACGCTCTTTATAGATGGATGAAGCTTGGATAGATCATCTAAGGTTCTTTCTAGCTCTCTTCCATCGTTTATTCCAGGAACTAGGACAATTTGACAGTTTATTTCCAAGTTTGCCTTGCTAAATCTTTTTAATATATCATATATCCTACCAGCATTTTTATTATTAAGCATTTTAATTCTTAATTCTGGATTTGTAGTGTGAACACTAACATTTATAGGGGTCAGTTTATAATCTATGATCCTTTGAATTTCATCATCATTCATATTGGTTAGTGTAATGAAGTTCCCCTGTAAAAAGGAAAGTCTAGAATCGTCGTCTTTAAAATATAAGGTTTTTCTCATATTAGGAGGCAGCTGGTCAATAAAGCAGAAAATACATTTGTTTCTGCATGATTTTGCCCTATCTATTAAAGGATTTGTAAAGACTAAGCCTAAATCTTCATCATAATCCTTTTCAATTTCATAATGCCAAATTTCACCATTTTTCTTTTCAATGGCCACTTCAATATATTCATCTGAAATCAAATACTTATAATCGATAATATCCTTAACTTGGTTATTATTAATGGCTAATAATATATCTCCAACTTCTATTCCAAGTTCATCTGCTATACTATCTTTTATTATTTCTTCTATAATATTTTTGTCTTCTGTATAATTTCTTAATTCCATATTAACACCTCAAAAATTTAACATAAGTTTATTCTAATACAATATGACAGATATGTAAAGATAAGCCTACAGGATGTACTGTAGGCTTAGTTTCTATATAATGGATATTTCTTGCAAAGTGAAATAACCCGATCTTTTATTGCCTTCCTATCATTTTTTACATCTAAGGCAAGAGCAATAATTTCCGCAATTTCAAACATATCTTCTTCCTTCATACCACGAGTAGTCATAGCAGGAGTCCCTATCCTAATTCCGCTTGTAACAAGGGGAGACTCTGGATCATAGGGAATAGTGTTCTTATTTGTTGCTACGCCTACTTCTTCTAAAAGCTTCTCTGCTTCTTTTCCAGTTAAACCCTTATTTCTAAGATCTATGAGTATTAAATGATTGTCTGTACCACCAGAAACTAGTCTAAATCCATTTTTAATTAGGCCATCAGCTAAGGCTTTGGCATTCTTTATAATCTGCTCTTGATAAACCTTAAAATCATCCTTTAGGGCCTCTCCAAAGGCAACTGCCTTGGCAGCTATTATATGCATTAGTGGACCACCTTGAATTCCAGGGAAGATAGCTTTGTCTATGGCCTTTGCATATTGTTCCTTACAGAGTATTGCCCCTCCTCGAGGTCCCCTGAGGGTTTTATGAGTTGTAGTTGTAACAAAATCAGCATAAGGTACTGGATTAGGATGTAAGCCTGCTGCAACTAATCCTGCTATGTGAGCCATATCAACCATTAAATAAGCCCCAATTTCATCTGCTATTTCTCTAAACTTTTTAAAGTCAATTGTTCTTGGATAAGCACTTGCTCCGGCAATTATCATTTTGGGTTTTTCTTTTATTGCAATTTCCCTTACCTGGTCATAGTCTATCATTTCTGTTTCTTTATCTACTCCGTATGCTATAAAGTTATAATAAGTTCCTGAAATATTAACTGGACTGCCATGGGTCAAGTGGCCGCCTTGTGATAGATTCATGCCTAATACCTTATCACCAGGTTTTAGCACAGCAAAATATACTCCTAGATTTGCATTTGAGCCAGAATGAGGCTGAACATTTGCATGTTCTGCACCAAATATCTTTTTCAGTCTATCCCGAGCTAAATCTTCAACCTTGTCTACAAATTCACATCCGCCATAATACCTTCTACCAGGATATCCCTCTGCGTATTTATTGGTTAAATAGCTCCCAGCTGCTTCAAGAACCTGTTGACTAACGAAGTTTTCTGAGGCAATTAGCTCAATATGCTCCTGCTGCCTTTCTAATTCCTTTTCAATCAAACCCATGACCTCAGGATCATGCTTTGCTAAATAGGTGAAATTCATTTTAATCTCCCCTTTTCTTCGTATTAAGTACTTGAATAAAGATGCATAATCATAATATAATGTTATAAAGTACTTTTAAGTTTATACATTAACATTATATAGGTATTTTATCCATTTTACAAGAATATTATTAGAGGGATGTAAATTATGACAAATCTTAAATATGATGAAAGGGAAGAAGTTAAGAAATTATTGGTCCTAGCCACACTAGCAGGTCGTTTGATGCTTAAATCTGGTGCTGAAACTTACAGGGTTGAAGATACAGTTATTAGAATTTGTCAATCTAGAAAGGATATTCAACATGTAGATGCCTTTGTAATACCTACAGGTATCTTTATATCCTTGGAATTTAAAGGAGAATTAATTTCCTACATAAAAAGGGTAAAAACAATTTCCATAGATTTAAACAAGATTTCCTTAGTCAATGAATTTTCCCGTACCTTTGTTAGTACTCATATGTCCATTGAAGATGGAATTAAGGAGATAAAAAGGATAAATAAAATTAGTATTTATTCCAATATTATTAAATCCTTGTTTGGAGCCATAGCTTCTGGCTTCTTCTGCTTGTTATTTCAGGGTACAATTCTAGACTTTTTAGGTGCCTTTATAGTTAGTTTCATAGTTTCATTTTTACTCAACTCTATTTCTAAATTAAAACTTACTTTTTTTCTTGACAAATTCATAGGTTCTGTGTTCATTAGTATCTTATCATACTTTCTCATTAAATTAGGTTTAGGTGACAGTCTTGATAAGGTAATAATTGGTTCCATTATGCCCTTAGTTCCTGGAGTGGCCATAACTAATGCAATAAGGGATACCATGTCGGGAGATTTTCTATCTGGGTTATCTAGGGGAATGGAAGCTATTTTTTCAGCTCTAGCCATTGCCTTTGGTGTAGGTATTGTACTCTTCTTTTCATAGGAGGTTTGCAAATGGAGATTTTTAAACAATTTATCTTTTCCTTTATGTCTACCATAGGATTTGCAGTACTATTTAATTCCCCTAAGAATTCTGTTATTTATGCAGGACTTGTGGGAGCTATTGGATGGATGCTTTACTATATTACTTTTATGGCAACGAATAACTATGTTGCTGCCACATTTTTAGGCGCTTTGACTGTTGGGTTATTAGGTGAAGCCCTAGCTAGAAAAAATAAAAAACCAGCAACCCTATATATTACCGCAGGTATAATCCCTTTGGTACCAGGGGCTGGCGCATATTATACAATGCTACATTTGATCGAAAATGATTTTTCTTCAGCTGCCGCCAAAGGTGTAGAGACCCTTTTTATAGCAGCAGCTATATCTACAGGAATAATTATATCTTCAATTTTCTCCAAATCTATAAAGCGAGTGAGACAAAAAGATTAATACTATTTTGTATATTTAATCATGGTTTCCACTAACTGATTTAGTGCTTCTTCTTCAGATTGACCCTCTAAATATTCGTGAATACAATTCTTCATATAGTTTTCTAATATTAATCCTCCTACGCTGTTTAGTGCGGCCCTGGCAGCTGCTACTTGAATCAGGATATCTCCGCAAAATTTTTCTTCTTCTACCATCTTTTGTATTCCTTTTATTTGTCCTTCTACTCTTCGCAATCTTTTTATAACTGCCTGTCTATCTATCAATACTTCCACCCCTTATTTAAAGAATTTTTGTCATCTTTATAATATTATCTTCTTTCTTCTCTATTTTTTTATCTATAATTTTAACAAGAAGATAACCTATTGCCATGAATATTATGCCTATTAGGAAGCTAAAAGGTTCATAGTTATTTATACCTTGATTTTTTAAAAAATTCATTCCTAGTAAAATTCCAAAAATCAACAGAGAAAATGGAATCATATAGACAATCATGGCATATTTTAATATATTTTTAGTTTCACCTTTAAGCTCCACCAAGTCTCCAACCTTAGCATTTAGAGTATTTGGAATTATAACTATATGGCTAGGGGTATCGCAACCACTACAAGTTTTGCAACCCCCTCCGCAACCTGAAATCCTTCTGACTTCAACTTCAACCTTATTTTTTCTCACACTTCTAACAAATCCTACTTGTTCCATCTCACACCTCCTGTAATCCAAGATCTTTAATAACTTCTGAGGCTATTATTAAGCCTACAACTGGAGGAACAAAGCCTATACTTCCGGGTACAGCCTTTCTTATACCCTCTTTCTCAAGATTAACAGGTTTTGGTACTTCCTCTGACCACACAACCTTTAGATCCTTAATATTTCTTTTTCTTAATTCATATCTCATTACCTTAGCTAAGGGACATACTCTAGTAGAATAGATATCTCCAACCTTAAACATTGTGGGATTAAGCTTGTTCCCGGCTCCCATAGAGCTTATAATAGGGATATTTCTTTTTTTACATTCAACTATTAAATCTATCTTAGCAGATATCATATCTATGGCATCTATTACATAGTCAAAGTCATGAGAAAGGAGAATATCCTTAGTTTCAGAGCTATATTTTTCTTTGTAAGCAAATGCGTTTATATTTGGATTTATTTCTAAAACTCTCTCCTTCATCACTTCTACCTTTGGAAGGCCTACAGTTTTCATAGTAGCATGAATTTGCCTATTTATATTTGTTATATCTATTATATCATAATCAATAAGAAAAATGTTACCAATTCCCGTTCTAACCAATGCTTCTACTGCAAAGGAACCTACGCCTCCAATTCCAAAGACTGCAACCTTGGAATTTGCAAGTCTTTTCATTGCTTCTTCCCCAAGGAGTAATTCTGACCTTAAAAAAGGATTAGTCATTTTTTCCCTTCCTGTTACATTATTTTAAATCAAGTTTTATATGAACTTCTTCTAATTGCTGCTTAGATACAGTAGTAGGAGCATTGGTCATTAAACATGTGGCAGATTGAGTTTTAGGAAATGCTATAACATCTCTAATATTAGATGTATTGGTTAATAGCATTATTAATCTATCAAATCCATAGGCAATTCCTCCATGTGGTGGAGTACCATATTTGAAGGCTTCAATTAAAAATCCAAACTTTTCCATAGCCTCTTCCTCAGTAAATCCTAAGGCCTTAAACATTCTTTTTTGTAGCTCTGAATTATTTATCCTAATGCTTCCCCCACCCATTTCTTCTCCATTTATTACGATATCATAAGCCTTTGCTCTTACTTTTTCAGGATTGGTTTCAAGTAAATCTATATCTTCATCCATGGGGTGGGTAAATGGATGATGTTTTGCAACAAACCTATTTTCTTCCTCATCAAATTCAAATAATGGAAACTCTGTAATCCATACAAATTTATATTCATTAGGGTCTAGGATTTCTAATCTTCTAGCTACTTCATTTCTTAAATTGCCTAAGCTATCAAAAACTATAGGATCTTTATCAGCAACAAAAAGAAGCAAGTCTCCTTTCTCTCCATCCATACTTTCTAGGATTTTTTCTAATTCTTCATCACTCAAAAATTTGGCTATGGGGGAAGTTATTCCTTCCTCTGTTATTTTTATCCATGCTAAGCCTTTGGCTCCGTAAGTTTTTGCATATTCCTCTAGGGAAGAAATATCCTTTCTAGTAAATCTATCTCCATATCCTTTTATATTTATACCCCTAACTGAACCTTTACTTTCCACTGCCTGTGAAAACACTCTAAAATTACTATTCTTAACTATATCTGATATATTGACTAATTCAAAACCAAATCTTAAATCCGGCTTATCAACTCCATACCTTTCCATAGCTTCCCTATATGTCATCCTGCTAATAGGCAGTTCTATCTCAATACCTTTTATTTCTTTAAATATTCTATGGATTAACTTTTCGTTAATAGCCATAACATCTTCCATATCTACAAAGGACATTTCAATGTCAATTTGGGTAAATTCTGGCTGCCTATTTGCCCTCAAATCCTCATCTCTAAAACATTTAACTATTTGGTAATATCTATCCATTCCTGCAACCATTAGAAGCTGTTTCATGATTTGAGGAGATTGAGGTAATGCATAGAATTCACCTGGATTAACCCTACTAGGTACTAAATAGTCCCTTGCACCTTCAGGAGTTGGTTTAGTCAGCATAGGTGTTTCTATCTCTATAAAGTTATTTTCGGTTAGGAAATCTCTTACTACCTTAGCTGTCTTTGCTCTTATTTTTAGCCTTTCCTGCATGGATGGCTTTCTTAAATCTAAGTATCTATATTTTAATCTCATACTTTCTGATACATTGTCATCATCTTTAATGTAGATTGGAGGAGTTTCTGCCTCATCTAAGATTTTTAATTCTTCTGCCAATACTTCCACTTCTCCAGTTGGTATATCCTTATTAATGGATTGTCTAATCCTTACTTTTCCACGGACAGCCAATACATATTCAGCGCGTACTTTTTCTGCCTTAGAAAAGACTTCATCTGAAACAGTGTTATCAAATACAATTTGACAAATTCCTGTTGTATCTCTTAAATCAACGAAAATTATAGAACCCAAGTTTCTTTCCCTTTGTACCCATCCCATGAGTACTACTTCTTTTCCCACATGTTCAGGTCTAAGTTCTCCACACATGATTGTTCTTCTCAAATTACCCATTTTTTCTCCCATAATACAACCTCCTATGAAATATAAGCTTCTATAAATATAAAACCTCCCATCACTGATATTCAGGGACGAGAGGTTAGCTCGCGGTACCACCCTAATTAGGTAATTCCTCACTCATTTAAATAACGCAAATTGCGGGTAATCTTTCGATTACCTACTCCGAAGTGTCTTCGTTAAATATTAGTATCGGCTTTCCACCCTCACCGACTCTCTATAACTAAGGGATTTAACTACTCCTCTTCATCATAGTATCTTATGCTATTATATTGTTAAATATTATAGAATACTCTTAAGAAAGTGTCAAGAGGATTATAGATCCTTTATAATCTTTTCCTTATTATGGATTTGTTCATCTATTCTTCCTATATACTCTTTTATGTCCCTAAAATTTGGAATCCTTTCTATTCTATTTTCCTCAGGAAAAAATACCTTTGAAACTGCCCCCATACCAGCTCCTATAATTGTTTCCTTTTCTTCCATGATAGCTATGTTATAAATACATTCCATTTTAGGTTTAGCATATCCAATATTTTCAAAATTCCCAAGGATTAATTTCTGCCTATATAGATAATATGGAATTAAATTCATTTTTTTTGAGTATTCAACTGTTTCTTTTAACATATCTCCAATGGTGCTTTGATTTTCTAAGTTATATTCTTCCAATGTAGTCCAAAATCTGGACCCCCTCTTTACAGAAAGGGTATGAACAGTCAAATTCTCAGGATCTAATTTTTCTATTTCTTTTAAGGTATTTTTAATTTCCTTAAGGCCTTCACCAGGGAGGCCTATGATTAAGTCCATATTTATTATTGGAAAACCAATTTCCTTAGCCATATAATAGGTTTTTATTATATCATCTGGACTATGCTTCCTACCTATTAATTTTAAGCTATCATCATTCATTGTTTGGGGATTGATACTGATTCTGTTAATATCGTTTTTATACAAGACCTTTAGATATTCTTCAGTAATAGTATCTGGCCTTCCAGCTTCTACTGTGAATTCTCTTATATTTCTCTTACCAAAGCAATTATAGACTTCCTGGATTATTTTTTCCAATTCTTTTGCTGGAATGGCGGTTGGTGTACCTCCTCCTATATAGGCTGTGTTTATCTTCATTCCTTCCGTAATCTTCTTTATTGATTTAATTTCATATATAAGCTTAGTTACATATTCTTCAATATGGTGTTGAAACCTTCCTAAGGGCAAAGTAGGAAAGGAACAATATAAACACCTAGTAGGACAAAAGGGTATACTGATATAGAGGCTAAATCTATTCTTGTCTATTGGATAAATATAATCCCTTTGCCTTTTGCCAATATCCAGTATAAGCTTAGCCTTAGAATCAGAAAGCTTATATTCCCCAGTAAGGACTTTAATTATTTCCCCATCTTCTATACCTTTATTGAGCAGTTCATGGACTATTTTTACTGGCCTTATGCCAGTTAATATACCCCAAGGTATTTCATTTTCTGTTAATTTAATTAAGGCATTATATAAAGATTTTTTTATACCAATTCTTATATCTTTTTCAATATAATCGCTATAAATATTTATTAAGTTAATATCCTCAATACTTTGGTCAATAAGACTATTATCCCTATATACTTTAGTGCTGGAATATAGTTTGCCATTTGACCTTTCCAAGGAACTAATGATATACAAACTCTCTTCTATGGAGTCATTATCATTTTCTTGAAATTCAATTTCTTCCATTGGAAAGAAAACCCTAATTAATTCAAATACATCGTTTTTAATTTCATGGTTTATTAGCCTGACCTTTATCACTTAATCACCTTAATATTGAATATTATTTAGAAAAGGATTACTCTGTTTTTCCCTGCCTATTGTTGAAGGAGAACCATGTCCCGGAAATATCTTAGTTGCATCTGGATATTTCATTAACTTTTCCTTTATGGATTTCATAAGGGTATCAAAATCTCCTCCGTATAAATCAGTTCTACCTATTGAACCTGCAAACAAAGTATCACCAGTAATTATATTATCCTGAATCACTAAGCAGATACCACCCAGGGTATGGCCAGGGGTGTGAATTACTTCAGCTTTTTCATTTCCAAACTCCAATATGCTTCCTTCTTTCAATATTAAATCAGGTTCAACTTCCACTCTACCCATTAGCATCTTAGATGAAAGATTTTTATCTCCATCCCTTAGCATCTCAACATCATCTTCGTGAATGGCAATTTTAGCATTTAAGGCTTCTTTTAATTCCTTCAGGCCACCAATATGATCTCCATGGCCATGGGTTAATACTATATACTTTATCTTTAAATCTTTTTCCCTTACAAATTCCAATATGCTGTCTGCGTCTCCACCTGGGTCTACTATTATGCCCTCTTTTTTATCTTCACAATATATGATATAACAATTTACTGCATAAACTCCTGCCTGAACTCGAATTAATTTCAAACTAATCACCTCTAAAATGTTTTTTTACTATCTAATAGGATGGTTACAGGGCCATCATTTATCAAGCTTACTTTCATATTAGCTCCAAATATACCCTTTTCTGTCTTAATGCCCATTTCAGCACATTTATCAATAAATTTAAGATACATTTCCTCAGCAACTTCTGGAGGAGCTGAGTCCGTAAAACTTGGTCTTTTTCCCTTTCTAACATCCCCATAAAGGGTAAATTGGGAAACAACTAATAGTTCTCCTTTAATATCTAACAATGATAGATTCATCTTATCATTTTCATCTTCGAAAATTCTAAGACCAACAATTTTATTGACTAAATACTCTAAATCCGCTACAGTGTCCTCCCTGCCTACTCCTAGTAAGACTAGTAACCCCTTATTTATTTCCCCAACGATCTTTTCATCTACCTTCACAGAAGCTTGTGAAACTCTTTGTACCACTGCTCTCAAATTTCTCACTCCTTAAGCTGTTACTCTATATACATCCATTACATTTCGTATTTTTCTAATTTTCTTAATTACTTCCCTCAGTTCTTCTATATCCCTGATTTCAAGCAATAAGTTGATGAAAACAACCTTATCTTTTGAAGTTCTTGCATTTAATGATATTACTGCCAAATTAGCATCTGTTATTTTTTGAGTAATATCAGCCAAGAGGCCTGATCTATCGGTTGCCTTTATTTGTATTTCTGCCTGATATGATACTTTCTTGTCAAAGTCCCATTCTACTTCTATAAATCTCTCTGCATCATCTGAGACAATTATGTTTGGGCAATCAGTCCTATGGACCGATACTCCCCTTCCTCTAGTTATATAGCCTACTATTTCATCCCCAGGAACCGGATTACAGCATTTAGAAAATCTTATCTTTACATTGTCTATACCCTTTATGCGAACTCCTTGATGATATCTAGCCTTCCTATGGGGAAGTTGTTGGATTTTAGTTTCTACAATGGATTTTTCATCTTCAATTTCATAAAACTCATTATACTGAGCCCTTAATTTATTGATTACCTGGTTAAGATTTATACTTCCATAGCCAATAGCAGCATACAAATCGTCAATGGTATTTACATTTGATTTATCTGCAATATTCTTTAACCATTCTTCCCTTAGGATTTCTGAAGGCTTGTAGCCCAATCTTTTTAATTCCTTCTCCAGTAAATCCTTACCTTTAACAATATTTAAATCCTTTTCTTTTACTTTAAACCATTGCCTAATCTTAGTTTTAGCCTGGGTGCTCTTTACTATCTTTAACCAGTCTCTACTTGGGCCATTACTGTTGGCAGAAGTAATTATCTCTACTATATTGCCATTTTTTAACCTATAGTTTAGAGGCACGATTCTTCCATCAACCTTTGCGCCAACACACTTATTTCCCACTTCGGTATGGACCCTATAAGCAAAATCTATGGGGGTAGATCCATCTGGAAGGTTTATCACATCTCCCTTTGGTGTAAATACGAAGACTTCGTCTGTGAAGAAGTCGATTTTTAAAGTCTCCATAAAATCCCTAGGATCATTTAATTCTGATTGCCATTCCAATAATTGTCTGAGCCAAGTAAGCTTTTCATCAAAATTATCTGTTTTAGTCTTACCTTCTTTGTATTTCCAATGGGCAGCTATACCATATTCAGCCGTCCTGTGCATGTCCCAGGTACGGATTTGAACCTCAAATATTTCCCCCTTGGGTCCTATTACAGTAGTGTGTATCGATTGATACATATTGGGCTTAGGCATGGCAATATAATCTTTGAACCTACCTGGTATAGGTTTCCAAAGATTATGGACTATGCCCAAGACTTCATAACAATCCTTTACATTGTCCACTATTACCCTGATGGCTGTTAAATCAAATATTTGGTCAAAGGATTTTCCTTGATGCACCATTTTCTTATATATACTATAGAAGTTCTTAGGCCTGCCGCTTATATCATACTTTATATTAACTTCATCCAATTTCTTACTTAAAGTATTTATTATTTCCTTTATATATTCTTCCCTTTCTTGCCTTCTCTTAGATACCCGATCTACTAAATCATAATAGTTCACTGGATCTAGGTATCTTAAAGACAAGTCTTCTAACTCCCATTTAATTTTTGAAATCCCTAATCTATGGGCTAAGGGAGCATAGATCTCCAGGGTTTCTAAGGCCTTCTCCTTCCTCTTTTCATCACTCATGTATTCAAGGGTTCTCATATTGTGTAGCCTATCAGCTAATTTTACAATAATTACCCTAATATCATTTGCCATGGCTAAAACCATTTTCCTGAGATTTTCTGCTTGATTTTCTTGTTTAGTCTTGTACTTCAATTTCTTAAGCTTAGTTACCCCTTCTACTAAATTTGCAATTTCGGAACCAAACTTTTCTACAATTTCATCGTAGGTAATATTGGTATCTTCCAAAACATCATGTAATAGACCAGCAACAATAGTATCAGTATCCATATTCAACTCGGCCAAAATCATAGCTACATTAACTGGATGTACGAAATATTTTTCACCAGAATTTCTCTTTTGGCCTTCATGGGCTGATTCAGCAAAATGATATGCATCTATAATTAAACCTAAATCTGCTCTGGGATTATATTGTTCAATTTTAGATACTAATTTCTCTAACATAGAAATTCACCTTTTCACAATATAATTTAGCATGCTAATTATTATTATTTACCCAAATTTGTAATGAAATATCTTTTTAAAATCCTAGATGTTTAATCTATAACTTTGAATAATCAGTTGCAGGTTTGTATTCCCATTATATTCATTAATTGAAGGATAGTAAAGGATGTCTATCTTAATCTTGTTATTTATTCCCCTGTACAGCTTTTTTAGTTCATCTTCACCATATAATTGGGATACTTCTCTTTCGAAGGAGGTTATGTCTCCAAAGATTAGTCCTTCCATAGTTATGCCCTTATTATTTAATAGTATTAGTTTTAAAGCGTTCCTATTGACTCCAAGTACATATCCCCGATTTAATCTTAGGTTTTTCACTCCAAATAAAGGTTTTTCATTACCTTTTCCAAAGGGCTCCAATAACTTCAACTCATCTATTAATTTAAAGTTAATATACTCTATGGGAAGTTCCATATCAAGATAAATTTTAGGTATTAAATCTTCATTTGATAGGTTAGTATTATCATTTAGCCTTTTTCGAAGGGTTGATATATGTTCCTCTGCTAAGGATAGGCCTGCAGCCATCGGATGTCCACCAAATTTCAACAAAATGTCTTTACATTTAGACAGTTCTTCAAATATATTATACTCCTCAATTGATCGTCCCGAACCCTTAACCCCTTCTTTGCCTTTTGTCAATACGATAGTTGGCTTGTTATACTTATCTTTTACCCTTCCTGCTATGATTCCAGCCACTGATTCATTTATACTTGGTTCGTATACGACCAATACCTTGTCATTTTTTAAGTCTGTACTATCAATGGTATTTATAATCCTCTTTACTCCATCTTCTGTCAACCTTTTTCTCTCGTCGTTCAATTCCCTTAGTTCTTTGGCTATATTTTTAGCTTCTTCCTCGTCTATAGATAATAAGAGTTCCAAAGACTTAATGGCGGAATCTAACCTGCCCGATGCATTAATGCTAGGGCCAATAATAAAGCCTACATGGTAAACACCTATTTTTTTGCCTTCTATTCCAGTTTCATTTATTAATGCTTTTAAACCGATATTTTTAGTATTATTTAATAATTCCAAACCTGTTTTTACAATGACCCTATTTTCATCAATTAAATCAACTACATCACAAATGGTGGCTATGGCCACAAATTCAAGAAATGGATAAATATCTGATGGTTGAAAATTGAAAATATTATACAGTCTTTCAATTAGTTTATAGGCAACAGCTGCGCCACAAAGATTTTTAAAGGGATAGTTGCAATCTTCTTGCTTAGGGTTTATGACTGCATCTGCCTTCGTATGTAAAATTCTTTTTTCCCCTGTACATTCATCAATAACAAATGGTATATCATGGTGGTCTGTAACTATAACAGTTAAATCTAAGTCTTTTGCTAATTCTATTTGTTCTATGGCTGCAATACCATTATCGCAAGTAATAATAGTATCTATTCCATCTTCTTTAGCTTGCTCAACTATCTGGTTATTTATGCCATATCCTTCGTTGACCCTATCTGGTATAACGTAATCAACTAGTCCTCCACATCTTTTTATGCCAGTATACAATATATATATGGACATAACACCATCTACGTCAAAATCTCCAACTATCCTGATTTTTTTCTTATTAATGATCTTGTCTTTCAGTATTTCAACAGCTTTATTTAAATCCTTCATTAAAGAAGGATCATACAACTTATCTAGGGTAGGGTTTAAAAATTTTTCTATTGATCTAAAATCAGTTACACCTCTATTTACTAATAATTTTGCCAGTAGTTCTGATATATTAAACTTCTTAGATATGTTTTTGTAATCACCTTTTCTATTCTTAATAAACCATTTCTCCAACTACTTCACTCCAATGTAAGAATCTTTAGACACACTAATTATTATTATAATTCTACCAATTTTTTTGATAAAATACCAGTTTTTATTACAATTTTATAGTTATTTTTTGCCTTACTTTGCCTAAATAAAAGATGGTGGAAAACCACCATCTAAGCGAGATTTATTAAATTATACCATATATTAAGTCAAGTTAAAAGATTTAAGTTATATTTATTCCTATTATTCCCCCTATTATTCCCATGACTATGGAAATAATCAATCTTGTTAGCAAAAATATGTCTATTACTAAGGGTTTTAAGAAAATAATGTTTATTAACAATATTATCAAAAAGTAACCTAAACCAAGGATTCCTCCGTTTAACCATCCCTTCTCCTTTATCTTAATAGCTACATAGGCACTGCCTGTAGTAATGCTAATTATCATCACTATAGTGTTTAGTAAACTCATTTTACTTTCGCTTAGGCTAGTATAGGTTAGTATAACTGAGGATACAAAAATAAGTATTACAGTAATAAGGAATGCCAATAGAAGACCTTTTAATAAGTAGGTAGTCTTAGCTAGACTTTTTGTTTTCATATTCTTCCCTCCTCAAACTTACTACTTCTTAATTTAATGTATTTGAGGAAGGTCATATTTATTACATAAAAAAGCTTCCATATAGATTTGGAAGCTATTTGTCGTCTTCTTTTTTTTCTTCACTTTCATTTGAGTCATCTTTTGCTTTTTCTTCTTTCTTGCTCTTAGACTCATTTTTCATAACAACAGAACCTACTGCCCATCTGGTCATCTCTAATTTTGTCTTGGCACTACCGACTTCGATGGTAATGTAGTCATCCTTAGCTTTGATAATCTTACCACGAATACCTCCTATAGTTATTACCTCATCTCCTACTCTTAGATTGCTTCTCATTTCATTGATTTGAGCCTCTTTCTTTTTTTGAGGCCTAATTACTAAGAAATAAAAAATTGCCAAAAATCCTATTGTTAGAAATAATGGCTGAAATTGTTGTGCATTCATACAACTACCTCCTTTTCTATATAATATTATACATGATTTTTTAAATAAATCATCTAATTTTTGTCTTCATAACCATATTTTTTATAAAATTCTTCCTTATATTCAAGTAATCTATCTTCTTTTATTGCTTCCCTAATATTTTCCATAAGTTTAATTAGGAAATAAAGATTGTGAATAGTAGTAAGTCTTGCCCCTAGTATTTCATTGACATTGAAGAGGTGACGAATATATGCCCTTGAATAGTTGGTGCAGGCATAACAATCACATTCTGGATCAAGCTTTGAAAAATCTCTAGAATACTTGGCATTTCTAATTACCAATTTGCCACGGGAAGTTAGGACAGTACCATTTCTTGCTACCCTAGTTGGCAGAACACAGTCAGCCATATCAATGCCCCTTATAACTGCTTCAAATAGATAATCTGGTGTACCTACTCCCATTAAATATCTTGGCTTGTTCTTAGGTAATAGGGGAGTAGTATAGTCAAGGACTTCACACATTAATTCCATTGGTTCTCCTACGCTCAAGCCTCCTATGGCATAGCCTGGAAAATCCAAGTCTACTAGATCCCTAGCACTTTGCTCCCTTAAATCCCTAAATACACTGCCTTGGACTATACCGAATAATCCTTGCCTATCCCAATTCTTGTGATATTCTTTACATCTTTTAGCCCATCTAGTAGTTCTTTCCATAGATTCTTTGGCATATTCATAGGAACATGGATAGGGAGTGCACTCATCAAAACACATTATTATGTCTGAACCTAGGGCATTTTGTATCTCGATGGATTTTTCGGGAGTTATGAAATGTTTTGACCCATCTATATGAGACCTAAATTCAACTCCCTCTTCCTTTATCTTTCTTAAATTACCTAGACTAAATACTTGGAAACCACCGCTATCAGTAAGTATTGGTCCATGCCAATTCATAAACTTATGCAGGCCCCCTGCCTCTTTAATCAGTTCATGGCCTGGCCTTAAATATAGATGGTAGGTATTGCTAAGTATTATTTGAGCACCTAAATCTCTAACTTCCTCAGGAGTCATGGCTTTAACCGTTGCCCTTGTACCTACAGGCATAAATATTGGAGTTTCCACCACTCCATGAGGAGTGTATAATTTACCAAGTCTAGCTTTACAATCCTTTGCTTCCTTTATTAATTCAAACTTTATTGCCATACCTTTCCTCCTAATTATTTTAAAAACATTGCATCTCCAAAACTAAAAAACCTATACCTTTCTTTCACTGCTTCCCTATATGCATTTAGGACAATTTCTCGAGTTGAAAAGGCACTTACCAGCATAAGTAAAGTGGATTCAGGTAAATGAAAGTTGGTAATCAGCTTATCCACTATCTTAAATTTATAGCCAGGATAGATAAATATATCTGTCCATCCTGAACTGGGTTTTATATATCCACTTTTATCTGCCACAGTCTCTAGGGTCCTAACAGTGGTAGTTCCAACGCAGATAATGCTACCACCATTTGATTTAGTCCAATTAATTATATTTGCCGAATCTTCAGGAATATTGTAGTATTCTGAATGCATATGGTGTTCTAAAATATTATCTACCTTAACAGGTCTGAAAGTTCCCAGGCCAACATGTAGCGTAATATAGGAAATGTTGACCCCTTTATCCTTAATTTTTTCCAATAATCCTTCTGTAAAATGTAAGCCTGCAGTTGGAGCAGCTGCAGAACCCTTATTCTTTGCATAGACTGTTTGGTACCTTTCTCTATCCTCTAAGGTTTCAGTAATATAAGGTGGTAAAGGCATTTCACCTAATCTATCGAGGATTTCTTCAAAAATACCTGAATAATCAAATTTGATAATTCTAGTACCGTCTTCACCAATTGATAATACTTTTCCCTTTAATATTCCATTACCAAATTCTACTATAGTATTTGGTTTAACCTTTTTCCCTGGCCTTACTAAGGTTTCCCAAGTTTCATTTTCCATTCTTTTTAGTAGTAGTATTTCTATTGTTTCTTCCTTTCCTATCCTGTTTCCAAATAATCTTGCTGGAATTACCCTTGTATCATTTAATACTAAACAATCGCCAGGATTTAAATAATCTACAATATCTGTGAATTTCCTATGTTCAATTTCTCCATTTTTTCTATCTAAGACTAATAATCTGGAATCCTCCCTATTTTTTAAGGGAGTTTGTGCAATTAAATCTTCTGGTAAATAAAAATCAAAATCTTGCCTTCTCATTAGTAAACATCTACTCCTGTATAATAGTATTTTAGTATGTCTTCAAAACTATAACCGGATTCAGCCATTTTTTTAGCCCCGTATTGGCTCATCCCTACACCATGGCCGTATCCACTACCTTCAATTAATAGTTCATCTCCAGATATGAAAGGAATTTGTTCAAAACTTCTAATCCTATCTTTACCCATTGCCCTGCTTATCATACTTCTAGTGACAGTTCTTCTATTATTCCCATCTATAATATAAGCCTTGGTAATATCAACGGCCTTAGGCAATAAGGAGCTTCCATCTAAAACATAGGCATAGTTAACTGCATTTGAAGAAGCTCCTTTGATACTAAACCAGGTACTTTTTAAAGCCGTACCGCCAATTATACTTCTAAAACTTTCACCTGAAATTATTTCTTCACCTAAGGTCCCTTTTAATCTCAATTTATTAACCTTTTTTGTAGGTGAAGTCTCTACAATCTCAATATCTTGTATGTCTCCAATGACTATGCCAGCCTTAATTAGCTTTTCATTTAATTCCGACAGTTTAATCCTAAAGCTCCAGCTACTGTGGGGAGAATCTAAAGAAAAATGATCTTCTACAGATTTCAGATATGGAATGTTTCCTCCCCAAACATTTGAACTGTCTTCAGTATAGCCACTGCTTGAAGAATGATATACTGCTTCAATGACTTCCCCATCATAGTAAATTAAAATTCCCTTAGTTTCATCTACTGCTTGGTTAGTAGTTGGCTTTTCATATATAAATCCATTATATACTTGACAATGGGTAGTATCACAAAGATTAAAGCCCTCATGGGCATGTTTATTAATATTATGTATAGCATAGGTTCTAGAAGCCACAGCTTGCGCTTTTAAGGCTTCCATGGGGGATGTATAAGACATTTCCCTAGGAACAACCCCATATAAATATTGTTCTATATTAACATGATTTATAACCACTAACTCATTATTATTAATTAAAAATCTTATATAGCCCCTGTACATGTCCTTCTCAACAGTAATTAATGGCTCTTCTAAGTCCTTAGACCCTAATATTAAACTACCATCATTGGGCAAAGAATATAATAAATTATTTGTAGAATCTACTAAATCAATATATTCATTGTTAGGTATGGCCTTTATAGCAGTTTCTTCGATAATAAATAATGGGTTGTCCTTTTCTTCAACATCATAGATGGAAAACCCCATAGGACTGGATAAATTAACATAAGCATTTTGTACCAAAGGCCTAGATAATTTTACATCTATATAATCATACATATTTACTCCATAGGCTTTTTCCGTAGGAATAAATATTAAAATAAATAACGATATTAATATTAAGCTAATTGTCCTTTTCATAAGCTTAGCCCCCTTGTGACTTATCAGCATATGGAATCCCAAAGTGTTCGTAGGCCTTCTTTGTTACAACCCTTCCTCTTGGAGTTCTATTTATAAAACCGATTTGCAATAAATATGGCTCATAAACATCTTCTATAGTTCCTCTTTCTTCTCCAGTAACTGCAGAAAGAGTATCTATGCCAACAGGGCCACCTTCAAAGTTTTCTATTATACTCATTATCAATTTTCGGTCCACATTATCTAAGCCTAAATCATCAATTTCTAAGATTTCTAGGGCTTTTTTTGCCACTTCCCAAGTTATAATACCTTGGCCTAAGACTTGAGCATAATCTCTAACTCTTTTTAATAATCTGTTTGCTATCCTAGGTGTACCCCTGGACCTCTTGGCTATTTCTAGGGCACCTTTTTCCTCAATTTCAACATCTAATATTTTTGCAGATCTTTTAATTATCTTTTTGAGACTGTCGATATCATATAGTTCTAAATTTAGCATTACACCAAACCTGTCCCTCAGGGGTGAAGTCAAAAGTCCCGCCCTTGTCGTAGCACCAATTAGGGTAAATTTTGATAAATCAAGTCTTATTGACCTGGCGGAAGGTCCTTTACCAATGATAATATCAAGGGCAAAATCTTCCATGGCAGGATATAAAATTTCCTCCACAGTCCTATTGATACGATGTATTTCGTCAATAAATAATACATCGTCTTCACCAAGATTAGTCAATATGCTAGCTAAGTCTCCAGGCCTCTCAATGGCAGGTCCTGATGTAATTCTTATATTAACTCCCATCTCATTAGCTATAATATTTGCTAGAGTTGTCTTTCCTAAGCCAGGAGGCCCATATAATAGAACATGGTCTAAGGCCTCTTTCCTGCCCTTAGCAGCTTGTATAAATATACTTAATTTTTCCTTTACTTTATCTTGGCCTATGTACTCACTTAGCCACCTTGGTCTAAGGGTTGGTTCCCATTCCAAATCTTCCCCCGTAGTTTCCCTAGTGACTATTCTATCATCAATATTTTCCATTTATATACACCCTCTTAATTTTTAGATAATCTCTTTAAAACTTCTCTAATAATATCTTCAACTTTTAGGCTGGTTATATCCATATGTTTTATTACTCTTTCAATTTCTAGTTTTGTATAACCTAAGGACATCAATCCATTAACTGCTTCCAAGTAAGTATTAGTAGGAGGTTCATGACTTTCCTCATCATATATGTTTTTATCAATCTTATCCTTTAGTTCCAGCAATATTCTTTCTGCAGTTTTCTTGCCAATCCCTGGAGCTTGGCATAGAACTTCTATATCCTTATTGATAATGGCCTTCTTTATTTGATTAGGAGTAAGGGTAGATAAAAGACCTATAGCAATCTTAGGTCCGATTTTAGATACTAATAATAGAAGTTTGAACATATCAAGTTCATCTTCTGAGGTGAAGCCATATAGGTATATTCCATCTTCCCGTACATTTAGATATGTATAAAATAAAATATTTTTCATACCATGTTCCACACTGGCTATAGAATTTGTTGAGGTATATATTCTGTATCCAATGCTATTATTTTGTAACACTATATAGTCATCTTTTATATCTACAATATCTCCAATAATAAATTCGAACAAGACTTTCACCCTTTATTTCATTCTATAATTATCTTTAAATTTTAGTGACAAGCCATGACATATAGCTACTGCTAAGGCATCAGCAACATCATCGGGCTTGGGTTTCTCTTTTAAATTTAACAAAATCTTTACCATTTCCTGAACTTGTTCTTTTTCAGCCCGCCCATAACCTACTACTGCTTGTTTTATTTGAAGAGGTGTATATTCATAAACTTTTAAACCCTTATTAACTGCTGCCAATATTTCTACACCTCTAGCTTGTCCCACTAAAATAGCAGTCTTAGCATTTTTATTAAAAAAAAGTTCCTCTACTGCTAGATCACTAGGACCATATCTATCTATTAAATCAATTAAACTGTCATATATGATTTTAATTCTTTCAGGAAAAGTCATTTTAGCATCTGTTCTTATACAACCATAGTCTATGGCCTTTAATTTATTTCCATTGACTTCTAGTACACCATATCCTACTATGGCAATACCTGGGTCTATGCCTAATATTATCATTATTGTCCCCCTTTCTAGTATAACCCCTATTGCAATATATTTCAAACAAAAAACTAAGTTAGCTACACTAACTCAGTTAACTAATAAAGTTCTCAAGTATTTCAGATAGTTCTTCCTCACTGTCAACCCTAATACCTTCGATTAATTTTTCTTGATCTATCTCCATCAACAAGGAAATGGGATAATCTTCAAATATTGTATCCACAATTTTTTCACCAGATTCTCCTATTTTATATATGGCAATTTTCCCATCCTTTTCTCCAATGATAAAATGATTCTCACATAAATGATTTTTTGTAATTCCAATAGTTATTTTATTTGCTGAAAAGGAAATTAGCTTCCTATCTGGATGATTCTCTTCTAAGTAATGGATTAATTCCTCCCTTGACATATTAATATATCGATCACTCACCGGACTTGTCTTAGATATAACGTGTTCACAAGTAGTATAATATATTCTTTCCTCCATTACGGTGTTGGGAGATATTTTTGTTTCTTCTTTAAGGATCACAAAGTCTTCTTTTTTTTCTAAATCTATTTCATTATCTAATTGACTAATTCTACTTTCCTCTATTTTTTTGCCTATTATTTTATAACCTAAAATGAAACTAAGTAAAAATAGGACGGACGAAAAAAGGAAAATTGGTAAAAATTTGTATTTTTTCATGAATATCCCTCCAGATTACTATCTAGAGGGATATTTTAACCAAATTTTCAAATATTATACATTTTTCTTTCAATTAAATAATAAAGGCATTCCTCTTAATACATTAAATATTACATTTAATTAGTTATCTATACCTTCTTAAAACCCTATCATTTAACCCGTACCAATAAGCTTCCTTGTAAAGTTTAAATCCGCTTTTTAATACAACCTTTACTATTTCGTTATAAATATAATTTAACTCTTCTAAGGTTAATAAACTATAGTCTTCTTTAATACTAAAGGTCTTCGAATCATATTCTATAGTAAGCTGTTTGTCTAAAAACTTGTTTAAGCTTAAGACTTTACTTTTTAATACATTGTCACAATACTTTACTATACTGTTATAAAGATTTTTATTTTTGCTTTCTATTTCGTCTAACTTTTTATCCATTAACTCCCTAATGTTTTTAATTTGCTTATTTTTTTGCTCAAAATGATATAGATACTTCTTCTTATATAAATCCTCTAAGGGAATATTTTCTATAGCTACTTTTTCTAGAAGGTTAGCCCAACTATTGTTAAAGTATCCATTTCTATAACCTTCTAAACAAATGTAAAATTCTAATCGATGAATATCTTCATGAATTAGTTGTCCAAGATTCAGGCTAATTAAATGATTATTTTTTTTATTTTTTAAGTGCCTGCTAATATGTCTTTTTATATGATAAGTAGATATGTACTTAGGGCAAATATTGGTAATGTTATCTTCTATGTCAAATAAATTTAGGAGGATATGTATGGAGTTTATATCATTTTTATAGAGAAATTTATAAATTAAACCGCTATAAATATTAAGTGCACTTTTTTTTGCAACTCCCATACCTCTACCTCCTTTTTATAGAATTGTTGACATACTTTATCTAAATTAAACATATTACACAGGAAATAAGTATAAAATTAATTGACAGTTTAGATTATTATACTACATTTTTCACCATAAAAAGATTAAGAAAAAATAATAGTTTTTTTTCAAAATTTTAATATTTATTTTTTATGTGTTAAAATCTTTAAAATATCACTGTAACTTGAATTCTCTTTTATTTCAAATTCACCATAATGGAGCAATCTACCATAACCATTTTCTCTAACAAATGACTTAAATTCCTCCACATTATCTATTAATCCTAATTCAAATAAACTATTGGCAATATCACTTAATTTTTCACCTTTTTTTACTACAAGTTTAATAAGCTTGTCCTCATGAGAATTCCCTTCAGCATCATTATAAGGTTCTTCCTGCCCATCATCTATCTTGTCAATTTGATTCTCATCTATAGGCTCAGATGTATTATCATTATCGACATTTTCTTCATTGGCTTCCATATTCTCTAAATCAATACTTTCCTTTAAGGGAACCATACCAAGCTCCCTTGCCCTCTCAATAATTATATCATCATTTAATTCTACATATTTCGTCACTGGGAAAAATGAATAGAAAGTACTACTAATAACGAAACCTATTCCTATGCCTAATATTAAGTATATGATTTTTGCTTTTTTACCCATAAGCTCCTCCCCTTTAATAGATAAATTCAAAGTATATGATTCCATGTTCTTTGTCCACTGTAAAGGAATATCTTCTTAATTTTACCCTATTGAAATTTTCATAGGCAATAGATTCAACCATATCATTTAAATAAATCTTTTCATCTATATTCTCTATTTTTACTAAGAGACTCTTTTCCCTGTTTAATATGGCTTTTCTTATTCTGTGTTCTAGCTCATTTTTGCTGCTAACAACTAGATTATTATAAACAAAATAATTATACTTCCTTCCATTGGCAGAAGGATAATTTTCTCTTATCCAACTATGGGTTCTTGAAATCTCTTGGTCATTTAGATTAAAAAAGTTATACCTTATTATGTCTCGGCCATCATCAGTTATTGGGTCATTCCAAGTTGCATCTATATGATAATATTCATCATCTAATTTCACTAAATTCCAAGCATGGTTTTCTCCTTTAGATTGTCCTATTACAATCATCGATTCTATTCCAATTCCATCTAATAGAAATTTCATGGCCTTTGCATAGCCTTCACAAACTCCCAGTCCTAATTTTAATACTCCATAAGCTGTGTAAGACTCGGGGGGAAGGGGTTTCCCTTCTAGAACCTTAGTATCATATCTACAATTATTAACTATATAATCATGGGTTGTTAATACTTTATCATAATCTGTCATTTCATCTGATATATATTCAGTGATGAAATTATCTCTAATTTTTTCAATTTCATTCTGGTGGTCTTTTATTTCTTCCTTCGGTTTGGAATAGTTAATTGTTAGCTTGCCTAAACGATATTCAGCACCATTATAGTACATTATTTTAGGATTTTCATAAACTACACTGTCTAAAATATTAAATATTTCATCTGCTTTCAGCAGTAAAGAAAAGTCTTTGAATTCTACTTCCGTCTCTCCTTGTAATAAAGCACCTTCGATTTTAGAATATATTTCTGCCTTATCAATAGTTACTTCTTCTACTTTATCATAGATTATTTTACTTAAAGTATTTTCTGAAGCGATAAAATCATTCTCTTTCAACAAAAAATAGGAAAAAATAAGACCTATTATTATGATTTCTACTAATAAAATTTTAATTAACCTCTTCACTACTCCACCCCCACTTAATAATAGTATATAATAAATAGAAGAAAACTCCAAAGAAATAGAAAAAAATAAACCTTGTAATCTAAACAAGGTTTTAATAAACTAAAATTCCAATGCAAATATGCCTTCCATTTCATCACTGTAGGCTTCTATAGTATCTAATATAAAGTAGGTAATCTTTAAGTTCAATGACAATGCAAAGTTTAAATCATTTTCCATACTCTGCTTTTGAGAATATTCCTTAATAACATCATTAATGTACGTTTTTATTTTCTTCTTCAATTTTATACTATGGGCATCAAATATATTTAAATCATCTACACTGATGACATTTTTCTTGAATCCATGGCTAGCTGCTTTGTCATTTAATTGAGATTCATATTTTATATGTTTAATCATGTTTTCTGCAAAGGTCCATCTCAAGGCATGGGGCAAACACACATAATCACTTAAGTAATGTGTAATAATGCCAATTTTTTTGCTTAAAAGTTTCATGGCCAATGGGTCAAGAATTTTGTTAAATTCTATATATCTACTGATAAAAATAACCCTCATGATTTCCTTGGCAATATAATTTAAACTTTCATCCTTGTAATGTCTGATGAATCGAAACTGTGGTAATATATCTGGACATATTGAGCCCCATAATAGCTTATCCTTGTCTAATTTTATTCCGTAGATGTCGTAGACATTATCATAAATTTCCGCTGCTATAATCTTATGAGTATCTGAAAAAATTTGAAACACCCCTTTAAAAAATAGTATCTTCATTGATGTTAATACATAAGGGCAATAAAGTCAACATAAAATAAATATAAAATCTGTAATATTTTTGCTTAAATATCCTTAAAAATCTCCTCTAAATAGCTTTCATATATGGAATAATCTTTTTCCCCAAATAGTACAAAGACTACTTTCTTAGGAAATTTCTCTTCT
>JAAYHU010000167.1 GCA_012735245.1 Tissierellia bacterium | reverse complement strand
TGTATTTTCTAAAGAAAATACAAAAAGAGTGGCACCGCGGGTAGATACTCGTCTCTTAATCTGAGACGAGTTTTTTAATTTTGGTAAAGGCCTTTATCAATCTACAATTAAATAGAAGTTAAAGTCTATGACACAGAGAGTAGTTATATGAGTAGATTCTACAGAGAGCTGGATAAGGTGAGAGCCAGTGAATTGAAAATATAATGAAGAGAGCTGTTGAGACAAGCAGGACAAAGCCATTGGGTGAGTATCCTGTTTCGCTTTCAGGCGTTATTGATTTGAGCTGGGTTTTATTATTAAAACCAAGAAGAGTGGCAACGCGGGTATTCTCGTCTCTTTAATGTATGGAGACGAGATTTTTTATTAGAAAAACAAATAAATTAAAGGAGAGGTGGAGGAAATGAAAAAGAAAATCAGCTTATTGTTGGTATTAGTGCTTCTAATTAGTATTCTGTCAGGATGTGGAAAAGCTCAAGTGGAAAGTTCAGATAAGGTAAAGTCTGAAGTAGAAAGCTATACCTTAGAAGGCATCAAAAATAAGGGCAAAATAATTATGGGTACAAGTGCAGATTACCCACCATTTGAAACCCATGTTATGGTTGATGGAGTAGACCAAATTGTAGGCTTTGATATTGAGCTTGGAAAATATATAGCAGATGAACTTGGTGTAGAGCTAGAAATAAAAGATATGGATTTTGACAAACTTTTAGGTGGTCTTTCTACAGGAATGTTAGATATAGTAATTGCAGCTATGAATCCAAGCCCAGAAAGGCTAGAAGAAGCCAACTTTACAGATATCTACTATGAATCTAAACATACTGTCCTAATTCATAAAGATAATGCATCAAATATTACTACATTAGAAGATTTAAACGGAAAAAGGATAGGAGTACAGCTTGGAACAACTCAGGAGAAGTTTGCTGCTAGCATAGAGGGTGCAGATGTATTGAGCTTGACTACAAACCCCGAATTAGTTATGAACTTAAAGACTAAGAAGATTGATTGTGCTATTATGGAAGAATTTGTTGCTAAGTCCTTTGCAAAGGCAAATGATGACTTAATAGTTGTTGAAGGTATTAATATTGATAGCGGTTCTGAAGGTGTGGCCATTGCCTTGAAGAAAGGAAATAACGAGTTGACTGAAAAATTAAATGAAATATTAGCTGATGCTAAGGCTAAGGGCTTGATTGAAAAGTGGTTTGTAGAAGCTTTTGAACTTTATAATGACTAGGAGGAAGGGTTGTGGAAATACTAGACCTATTTGTAGAATATAAACAGTACTATTTGATAGGTATTAAAACAACAATAATGTTATCATTTTTCTCACTAATAATAGGAACTACCTTAGGAGGCATACTGTGCCTCCTAAGACTTTCAAAATTTAGGCTATTAAAGGCGGTTGCAACTGTTTATATTGAAGTGTTTCGAGGAACCCCTATGATGGTTCAGATAGCTTTGGTCTACTTCGGAAGCTATGTATTACTGGGAGTAGATATGAATAGTTTTTTAGCTGCCCTGATAGCAGTTTCCTTAAATAGTGCTGCATATGTAGCTGAAATAATCCGCTCAGGTATACAGTCAGTAGATAAAGGCCAATGGGAAGCCAGCAGGAGTTTAGGCCTTTCTAATGGCCAAACTATGAGGCATATAATACTACCCCAGGCTGTAAAAAACATATTGCCAGCATTGGGAAATGAATTTGTAACTTTGATAAAGGAGACTGCAGTGGCTTCAACAATTGGTGTATTAGACCTAATGCATGCTTCAAAAATAGTTCAAAGTAGTAGCTATAAAGCATTCGACCCATTAGTAATAGTAGCAGCAATATATTTTTCACTAACTTTTACCCTATCAAAACTTGTTGGAGTCTTGGAAAGGAGATTGTCATACAGTGATTAAAATTGTAAATCTAGATAAATACTATGGAGAGAAACAAGTGCTAAAGAACATAAATTTAGAAATCAAGGAGGGAGAGGTTGTTGCCCTAATAGGACCTTCCGGTTCTGGGAAAAGCACCCTTATAAGGTGTATCGATTATTTAGAGGAGCCAACTTCTGGAGAGATATATATTAACGGAAAAAATATAGCCGATTCAGGTAAAGACATAGATAAGATTAGGCAAAATATAGGCATGGTATTCCAACATTTTAATCTATTTCCCCATAAAACAGTTCTTGAAAATATCACCTTAGCTCCAGTATTGACAGGGAGAATGTCTAAGGAAGAAGCAGAAGACAAGGCTATTGAACTACTGAAAACAATGGATTTATTGGATAAGAAGGATTCATATCCAGCTTCATTATCAGGTGGACAAAAACAGAGAATAGCCATTGCCAGGTCCCTTGCAATGGAGCCTAAAATAATGTTATTTGATGAAGCCACATCGGCATTGGACCCAGAAATGGTTGGTGAAGTATTGAAAGTAATGAAGGACCTAGCGGAATCAGGTATGACCATGGTAGTAGTCACCCATGAGATGGCCTTTGCAAAAGAGGTTGCAGATAGAGTAATCTTTATGGCTGAAGGGGAAATAGTCGAAGAGAATACTGCAGTGGACCTATTTGAAAATCCTCAGAATCCACGGACAATAGAATTTTTGTCCAAGGTATTATAAGTCCTACTGCAGTTTCATAAAGTAATCTCATCAACTTTACTGAGAGCTTTCATATGATGCCAGCCAGTTAGTCTTTTTATTATAAATTATAAATATTATGGAGCTAATAGACCAAGTTAAAGGATATGCCCAGTAAACCACCCTAATATCTGGTATTATTCTAACCATTATGGTTATGTAGCTTATCCTTATAAGACACCAGCTTATTAACATTACAAACATAGGAATCCTAGTTTTTCCAGCCCCCCGTAGTATGCCAGAAAGACAATGGGAAATTGCCAACAAAAAGTAAAACAAGCTTGTGGTTCTAGCATGCATAACTCCATATTTAACTACTTCTGGCTCCGAGTTGAAGATTTTAATAAAAACAGGTGCAAATATCCATATTATAATTCCAACAATTTCTGCTAAAGTAACACCAGCTATAAGTCCAAAACGGGCCCCTTTTTTTACCCGTTCATATTTTTTAGCTCCAAGGTTTTGCCCAATAAAGGTTGTAAGAGCAACACTAAAGCTAGTTATAGGCAAAAAAGAAAACCCCTCAAGCTTAGAGTAACTGCCACTGCCTGCCATGGCAACGGAACCAAAGCTGTTGATATTGGATTGTACTATTACATTGGCAAGGGCAATTACAGAGTTTTGAACCCCAGTAGGTATACCCATTTTTAATAAGCTTTTCAGCATATTGAAATCAATTTTTATCTTTTTTATGTATATCTTATAACAGTCGTCAATTTTCGTAAGTTTTACGAATGCAAGAATTGCACTAACAAGTTGAGAGATAACTGTTGCTAAGGCTGCACCTTCTATACCAAGGCCAAATCCAGCTACAAATAGTATGTCTAGGACCACATTTGTAATTGCAGCTATAATCAAATAATAAAGAGGACGTTTACTGTCTCCTATTGCCTGAAATATTCCTAAACAGGCATTGTACATAACCATAAAAATTCCACCAGAGAAGAATATTCGCAAATATATTATAGCCTCCCTAAATACATCATCAGGCGTTCTCATTAGTTTTAAGAAAATGGGAGTAAAGCCAACTCCAATGATGGTGATAATGATTCCAGCAATTAACCCGCATGCAATGGTGGTATGAACTGCAATGGAAAGGTTTTCCTTGTCCTTTGCACCAAAGTAATGGGAGATTATAACTGATGCTCCTACAAATATCCCCCCTAAGAAGCCCACAATCAAAAATATTAAGCTGCCAGTTGAACTAACTGCAGCTAGAGCTTCCTTGCCAACGAAATTACCAACTATAAGGGAATCTACCACATTATAAAGCTGTTGAAATAGGTTGCCTAAAAAGATTGGAAAAGCAAAGGAAATTATTTTCTTCGAAATTTTACCCTCTATCAAGGTTTCTTGTCCCCCTTAAATAATAAATTGTAAGATCTATATCTTCAACATATACTTCACAATTGTATAAAAACATATACCACATAATATCTTAACATAAAATTCTATGAAAGCAATTAGAAGTTTTTAAACAGGAATAAATATTCTTATATCTATTTTACCCATACCATTATATTTCCATAAAATTACTTCCAGCTTCAAATAGGCATAGGTCATGTAAAAACTACTTAACCTTCTCGATTATTAAGAAAATATCTTAAATTTATTGAAAAGGATTAACTATTGTGATAAAATCTACTTAGCAGCTAAACCGGTTTACTAACTTTGTAAAGGGGGCTTTTTATGAAAATAACCATCAATGATATTGCCAAAATGGCCAATGTTTCCAAAGGAACAGTATCAAGGGTTATAAACAATAAGCCTGAGGGGGTATCGGAAGAAACCAGAAGAAGGATCCTTAAAATTATAGATGAAGTTGGTTATGTGCCAAACTCAAACGCAAGAAGCATAACAGTTTCAGAAACAAAAACTATTGGACTTATTATACCAGATGTAAGTAACCCTTTCTTTGCAGAATTAGCTCGAGGAGTAGAAGATTGTTCAAGTGAGTATGGATATACTGTCTTTTTATGTAATTCTGACATGAATATAGAGAAGCAAAAAAACTACTTAAATGCCCTGTTAGAAAAGAGGGTAGACGGTATCATACTTAATACTAGTGGAGATTTTAATGACAAAAAGTTTAGAGATAAATTTTATAAAATAAATATTCCTGTTGTACTGATTGACCGAAAAACTCAGGATTTAGAAAGATATAAGGGTGTATTTATTGATAATATTGAAGCAGGATATAAGGCTACAAAATATTTAATTTCTGGCAAAAATGAAAATATAGCATATTTGGCAGGTACTTATGGTATTGATACTACAATGAAACGTCTTGAGGGCTACAAGAAAGCACTTACAGAAGCTTCTATAGAATTAAAACCTGACTACATAGTATATGGAGAGTATAGCATTAAATCTGGTTACGAAAGAACATTATCTTTAATGAAAGGTCACAGGGAAATTCAAGCCATATTTGCAGGTTCAGATATTATTGCTATTGGTGCTATTAAAGCCCTGAAAGACATGAATATATTAGTGCCTGATGAGGTAGAAGTAGTTGGAATAGATGATATTAGCATTAGCAACTTAATTTCCCCTAGCTTAACAACTGTTGCCCAACCTATTTATGAAATAGGATATAAAGCCAGTGAGAAATTAATAAATTTCATTAATAATAAATCAGACTATGAGGATGAGTTTTTGCCAACTAAACTAGTGATACGGAATAGCACTAGGAGAAGAACTTAACTTTATTTTATTATGAAAGGAATAAGAACTATGAGCAAAATATTAGTCATTGGAAGTTTGAATATGGACATGGTTGCAAAGGTAAAAAGAATTCCAAAATTAGGGGAAACAATACTAGGGGATTCACTTATGCTTAATCCAGGTGGTAAAGGAGCCAACCAATGTTATACAGTAGGGAAATTAGGTGGAAATGCCACAATGTTAGGATGTGTAGGTAATGATAGTTATGGTGACATGTTGATAGAAAGCCTTAAAAAAGCTGAAGTAAATACTAGTTATATAAAAAAATGTGGAGACATCCATACAGGAACAGCATTGATACAAATAGATGATTTTGGAAATAACAACATTGTTGTCATAAAAGGTGCCAATGACAAATGTGATGAAGGATATTTGATTGATAATGAAGATGTAATCAAAGAATGTGATATTATTATGCTGCAGATGGAGATTCCCTATAATGCAGTATATTATGCCATAAAACGTGGACGAGAATTAGGTAAAAAAATAATATTAAATCCTGCCCCTGCACCGGAGGAGTTCCCTGAAGACATTTTAAACAAAGTAGACATAATTACTCCCAATGAGATAGAACTGGAAATATTAAGTAAAACAAAAATTAAATCAGAAGGAGATATTGTGAAAGGGGCTCAGAAATTAATTATTCAAGGTGTTAACCATGTAATAGTAACTATTGGAAGTAAGGGAGCTATGTATGTTAATAAAAATGGATATAAATATTTTCCCGCAAGAAAAGTGGATGCAATAGATACTATTGGAGTTGGAGATTGCTTTAACGGAGCCTTAGCTGTAGCTATATCTGAAGGATTATCATTAGATGACGCTATAAGCTTTGCAAATGTTGCTGCATCAATTAGTGTAACTAGGAAAGGGGCTCAATCATCTATCCCATCTAGGGAGGAAGTTGATGATATACTACACACTATAAAGGAAGGGATGCCCATATGAAAAAAAAGATTCTCATAAATACAGATTTAGGAGATGACGCAGATGATGCAGTAGCTGTAGCTCTTGCTTTAAACTCTGATGAGATAGAGATTAAAGGGATAACTACAGTATTTAAAAATACTAAGCTAAGGGCAAAAATGGTTAAAGATTTATTAGAAATTTATGAGAGAAGAGAGATACCTGTTATTGCAGGTTATGGTATGCCCCTAATCGAGAGGGTTGATGTAAAGGAAGCCCCTATACAGATTGAGAATTTACTAAAAGACCATAAACTAGATGAAGATATGAATGCTGTTGACTTCATTATTAATACAATTAAAGAAGACCCGGAGACAATTATAGTTGAAATGGGCCCTCAAACAAATCTTGCTCTGGCCTTTTTAAAGGCACCGGAGATTATGAAGCAAGCAAAAATCATCGCAATGGGAGGAGCATTTTGGTCAACTTTTCCAGAATGGAATATTGTTTGTGATCCCGAAGCTGCTAGAATAGTCACGGATTTTGCCCAGGATTTAACCATGATAGGTTTAGATGTGACTAAATACTGTAAAGTCAGTGAAGCCCATCTTCATAAATTTAAAGAAAGTAATCTGCCGCAAATACAATATCTATATAAGGGCATGGAAGTTTTTATGAGGGAAACAGGTCATCCCATAACTCTCCATGATGCATTACTGATAGTATATTTATTAGATGAGAAGCTGATTACTTTGAAGCAAGGAGATTTTGGAGTGGAATTAGGCGGCACCCATACTAGAGGTACTATAGTTCATAAGTCTAATTATTATGAAATAGAGCCTAAGGTAGATAAAAGATTTTATTATGCTGTTGATTTAGATTTGAACAAAGTTATGGATTTAATATTGAACCGTGTTTTCAATATAAATTATTCCCTAGAGAGGTGATTGTTTGATACCCAATAATTACTTGGAGAAGGTATATGCAGGTTTTTTAGGAATGAATATTGGAATTCGCCTTGGAGCAGGCTTTGTAAACTAAACATGAAAAAATAGCACAATGTTTTATAGAATTGCTTTAATTTACTTTCAATTTCGCCTTGACGATTATATATGCTACAAGAAGATACTTTTTCTTCTCTCTTTCAGTTAGATTTAATCCAGCAACTTGAGCTGGCGTTAAGCCATTAAGAGATGAATGAGGCCTAAC